>JAUQOZ010000114.1 GCA_030550625.1 Chloroflexota bacterium
GACCTGCCGCTGCTGGCGAAATTTATCGACGCCGCCGACCGGCTCTCGGTGCAGGTGCATCCTGACGACGAGTATGCCCACACCGTTGAGGCGCATACCGGGTTCCACGGCAAAACCGAGGCGTGGTACATTCTGGACGCTGAACCGGGGGCGACGGTGACGCTGGGCATGCGCGCGCCGGCAGCGCGGGAGGAGTTGGCAGCAGCGATTGCCGATGGCACGGTGGAAGAGCTGCTTGCCCAACAACCGGTCAGCGCCGGCGATTTGATCTTCGTGCCAGCCGGGACGATCCATGCGATTAATGCTGGGATTATGCTGTTTGAAATCCAGCAAAAATCGGATCTAACCTACCGGCTCTATGACTACAACCGGCGCGATGCGCGCACTGGCCGGCCACGCGAGCTGCATATCGAACAGGCGCTGGCGGTGAGCCGGCGCGAACCGGCTGCAACTGCGCAGCTCCGGCCCTTGCCGCTCGACGAGCAGCGGGATCTGTTGGTGGCCTGCGCATCGTTTGCGTTGGAACGCTGGCGGGTGCAGGGCAGCCTCAGCGCCGCTACCGATCCCGGTTCGCTCGAGATTTTGACGGTGATTGCCGGGACGGCGCAACTGGTGTGGGGTAAGGAAACGCTTGAGTTGCGGCGGGGTGCAGCAGTGGTATTGCCGGCAATGTTAGGAGCATACCGGATTGAAGCGAGTGACGCCACTTTGTTGCGTTCATACATCCCCGATCTGACAGCATTACTCGCTATGGCCGGCGCTGCACCCGGCGCCGCCCCGATTTTTCCGTAGATACTGCCGTGGACGACGCGACAACGATACCCAATACCCGGCGCTTCTTTGTTGATCCAGCATGGTTGCGATCTGATCAGATCGAGATCGATGATCCGGCGCTGGTGCATCAGTGGGGGAGGGTATTACGACTCGGTGCCGGTGATCGGGTGTTATTGCTCGATGGCGATGGGTTGGCGGCGGTGGTCGAGATTGCCGCTATTGACCGGAAACGAGTGCAAGGTCAGGTGATAGCCCGTTGCCAAGCCGGTGGCGAGCCAGCGGTTGCGTTCGATCTCTATCTGGCCTTGATTCGACCAGAGCGGTTTGAATGGGCGTTGCAAAAAGCGGTAGAATTGGGTGCGCGCCGGATCGTGCCGGTGGCGTTTGCCCGCTCGCTGCCTAGTGATCGGGCCGATGAGCGCCGGTTGGCCCGTTGGCAACGGATCGCCACTGAAGCTGCTGAGCAAGCGGGCCGGGGCCGGATTCCGGCTGTCGCTGCGCCCCAACCATTCGCGGCGGCGCTGGCTGAGAGCGTCGCCGCCGATCTGGCCATCTTGCTCGATGAACGGGCAAGCATCCATCTGCGTGATGTGGTTGGCGCCCACGCAACGGCGCGCCAAATCGCGATCTTCTCAGGGCCGGAAGGCGGCATTGATCCGGCTGAGCGAGAGATGGCGCTTGGGCATGGGTTGCATCCTGTCTCGCTGGGGCCGCGCATCTTGCGCGCTGAAACCGCGCCGCTGGCAGCGTTGGCGATGCTGCAATACGCACTTCACAGCTAGAAAAGGCTGTTCCATGGAACGGGCTTGGGCCATTATCGGCAAAATCACGCAATGGGTGGCTGTGATCGCAGTCGCCTTCCTTGGCGGTTGGATCACCGGGCGGATTGTCGGCGTCTCGCCGATTGATGTCTTCATCACTGGCGTCTCGAATGCTGATGCGCGGCTGCTCACCCCCGGCGACCGGCGCCAGCAATTTGCCGTCTTCTGGGATGTCTGGGATTTGGTGGAGGGCAACTTCTACCAACCCGAAGCGATCAATCGCCAGCGTATGGTCTACGGCGCTATCCGAGGCATGCTAGCAACGCTCGACGATCCCTATACCTATTTCCAAGAGCCGGAAGAGGCGCGCCAAAACCGCGAGTCGATGGAAGGACGGTTTGAGGGGATTGGCGCCTATTTGCGGGTGGAAAACGGCCAGATCATGATTGACCGCCCGATCCGCAATTCGCCCGCCGAACAAGCCGGCTTGCAACCGGGTGACATCATCGTCGCGGTAGACGACCAACCGCTGGCCGAGCTGATTGCCGGTTTGAGCGACAGCGAGGCCAGTGCCCGCGCAGTGAGCCTGATTCGCGGCCCGGCAGGCACTGTGGTACGGTTGACCATCCGCCGGCCCGCTGACGATCGCGTCTTTACCGTCGCCATCACGCGCGCCGCCATCCCGCTGATTACCGTTCATAGCGCCCTCTTGCCCGACGGGATCGCGTACATCCAGATCACCGAGTTCAAAGCGAGCACAACCGAACTCCTTGACCAAGCCATCGCCGAACTCCGCCCGCAACAACCACGCGCGATCGTGCTTGATCTGCGCAATAATTCGGGCGGCTTCTTAACCACGGCGCAAGAGGTATTGGGCCGGTTTTACGACGGAGTCGCGCTCTATGAAGAGGAGCGCGGTGGCGTCAACAAAGAATTGCGCACAATTGTCGCCCCTGCCGATCGCCGGTTGTATGGCATTCCAATGGTCGTGCTGGTCAATGGCGGATCGGCCAGCGCCGCTGAGGTGGTGGCCGGCGCGTTGCGCGATGTACGGCCAAACACGACATTACTCGGCGAGAAGACCTTTGGCAAGGGATCGGTACAAAACATCTATACGCTGCGGGATGGCAGCAGCGTGCGGATCACGATTGCGCGCTGGATTACGCCGGATGGCGAAGCGATTAATGGGGTCGGGATTACTCCAGAGCACATTGTGCCGGCATCGAATGAAGCGGAATATGCTGCGCCGTGTGTGCCTGACCGGCCAGAGGAGAGTAGCTGCGCTGATGCGCAACTCTATTGGGCGCTGAAGTTGTTGCGTGAAGGAGTGGCGCCGCCGGCGGTGACCGAAACAGTAACGGCCCCTTGAGGGGCCGTACACCGGGCGGCGGGCTAAGGGGCAAGCGCGAGGAAGCGGCAAACACCTTGCCGCGTGGGGCAGGAATTGGGGAGGCAGAGATCCTGACTGGCAGGGAGGACATGGATGGACGGCATCGCATGTCCAATCTCTCAGGCAGCCCGCCGCCAACCGGCACAGCCTTAGTATAGCAATGACGCAGTGCAGAAAAAGAGAATGGGCGGCTACTGCTGGTAGCGATTTGGTCACTGTCGTGCGATGTTGGTCTGGTAAGCGCAATCAGCGCCGTAGGCGCCAACACCTGATTGACAGGCAAGGTACAATAATAACAAACAAATGTTCTATTAGTGAGTGAGAGACGTTATTGCATCAAATGACGATCCAATCGCTGCAACTAACACTATTTTGTGTTTTTCGGCGGCTAGACACAACGATGATGCTGAGGTGGCTATGAGTACCCCACGCCCCACCATCCGCGGCGAACGGCGATCTAACGACACGAATGACCTTGAATTGCGCGACTACCGGTTGCACGAACAGGTCGGGCAAGATGAGCTGTCAATCATCTACCGCGCCACGCACCAAACGCTCAACCGGCCGGTCTATGTCGCGATCTTACGCCGCCACGACTGGATTTCAAACAGCCGGTTTCAACTTGCCGCCCGGCTAGCGGCCAGCCTCAGCCATCCGCACCTGTTGCCGGTGATCGACGCCGGCCATGACGATCGCTACGGCGACTACATGGTGACGCCGTATATCGATGCCCGCCCGCTGAGCGACATCCTTGCTGAGGGCATACCCGATTTGTCGTTCGCGATGCGGGTTATTAACCAGATGGCTGCTGTGCTCGATTATCTCCATGAGCAGCAGATTGTGCATCGTGATGTGCAACCGGCCAACATTCTGGTCACGCCGCAAGGTAATGCTTATCTGACCAACCTGAGCCTTGCCGCAGCGCCTGATACGCCGCTCGATCTGAGCACGTTGAGCGAGGCCGAGTATCTGACTCCCTACTCAGCGCCTGAGCTGCACCTTGCGCAGACCGAGGCGCATCGGGCGCTCGATATCTACAGTCTGGGGGCGGTTGCCTACCATCTGCTGAGCGGTGAATTGCCGCCGAGCGGCTTGATCGCTGAACTTGATCTGGCCGGTAAGCCGCCAGCCCTAGCGCTGGCCGAACGGGTACTGTTGCGGATGCTCTCGCCGCAGCCGAGCTTGCGGTTTCCGTCCGCTGGCGCAGCAGCAAACTCGCTCAGGCTCGCATTACGCACTTTGCTGGATCTGACCACGACCGACATGGAGGAGTCGCGGTGGGAAGCGTGCGCCGAGTGGTTTGAAAATCCGCTTGAATTAGCGTTGACCGCCGAGTTGTCCGATCTCGCCGATCAATTCAACGACTTCCTCACCGAATCACGCAAACGGGCCGATCACCTCCACCGGCGCGATTATTTGCGCAAATGGCTCAACCGCTGGAGCCGGCAGCATCCGTTTCGCCGCCAATCGCTTGGTCAACTCATCGAGTTTGAGACGATTGCTAGTTATAACATCTACTTCTACGAGCTGAAGGTATTGTACGAGTTTCGCACGTCGCCGAAGCCGCAGATTCGTCCGATGCAGCTCGATGAGCGACCAATAGCAGAACCGGTGATTGATTTATGGAAGATGCAATTACCGCCGCCAAAGGATTTTGCCTCGGAAGCGGGCGGCGAGGTGGTCTTGCCGGGATCGCGGCGGTTCTTTACCTGCCCCGACTGCCAAGGTTCTGGGCAAGTCCAGTGCCCGCAGTGCCAAGGCAAAGGGATGATCAAGCCCCGGGCAAAGCGGGGTGAGCCTGAGCCGGTCGAGCAGACGTGCCCTCAGTGCCGTGGTTATGGGAAGGTTCGCTGTGAGAAGTGTGCCGGCAATGGCAATCTCGTCGAAGAGAAGGTGTTCCATTGGTCGCGCAAGGCGATCGCGCATGAGAATAATGATGACAGCGAGGGATTGCCGCCTAGGGTGCAAGCACTGTTGCGCCAGCGCGCGCGCAAGGTGTATGAGGCGGAGATTGACCTTTACGATAGCCATTGGCACAGCGCGGGGCCGTTGAGTATGTTGATCGAAAAGGCCATCAAAGAAGCCGGTGAGCAGGGGCGGCCATTGCGGGCATTGTTGCAGATCAAGGGCGCGATGGTGACGCAGATCAATGGCTTGCTTGACGAGCAAGAATGTGAGTTATACCTTATTGGGCAGTATGAAGCGCAAGCAGAGGCCGGTGCGTCCGATCAACCGTCGAGAGATTCTGCTGAACGTTTGTTAGGTGGAGAGACGTTAGTAAGTACGATTTCATTGTGGAATTGGGAACGAATTGCGTTGGTGGTGTTATCGGTGTTGTTTGTGGTGATGGCGGTGGTGGTAGGGAGCATGATGATGTAGGGCACAGCACGCTGTGCCCGTACAAGGGAGAGGCGGCGGGGCGGCGGGGCGCAGCGCGCTGTGCCCGTACAGTTTAGGGGGCAGCGCGCTGCGCCCCTGTTCGTTCGCGGCCAAAGGCGATAATTTCGTCGAGGAAGCGGGATGGCTTGAGGCGCTGGCCGCGGTTGCGGCTCGCCGTCCACGAGAGGTAGAGCCGTTCGGCGGCGCGCGTGATAGCGACATAACATAACCGCCGCTCTTCCTCAAGGCTGGCGGGGTCGCCGAGGCTGCGTTCGTGGGGCAGGGTGCCTTCCTCTAACCCGACCACAAACACAAATGGCCATTCTAGCCCTTTGGCGGCGTGAATCGTGAGCAGTTGCACCCGATCACGATCATCGTCGTCATCGTCGGTGTTGGTCATCAGCGCCACTTCCTGCAAAAACGAACCCAGCTCGGTATGCTCTTCGGCGGCGCGCAGCAACTCTTGCAGGTGGGCGCGCGCTTCGGCTAATTCCTCGGCGTCGAACCGTTCGGCGAGTGCGGCCATATAGCCGCTCTGTTCCAGCACATCGGCCAGCAGATGATCGGGCGGCATCGTACCATCGGCTAGCCGTCGCCAGCGTTGGAGGAGGGCAAACAGGCGGCGGGCGCCTTCGACCGCACGCGGGCTGAGGCCGGGAATGGCAGCGGCGTGGCCGAGCGCCTCACTGAGCGGGATCGCTTGGGCAGCGGCGAAGGCGGCGATGGTGGCTAGCGCCTGCCCGCCCAACCCGCGTGCTGGCACGTTGGCAATCCGGGTCAGGCTCAGGCTATCAGCGGGATTGGCGATGCAGCGCAGATAGGCCAGCGCATCGCGCACCACGGCCCGGTCAAAGAAGCTGACCCCGCCGCGCACCACGTAGGGCAGGCGGGCATGGCGCAACGCCTGTTCGAGCGGGCGGCTCATGTGGCGGGTGCGGAAGAGCACCGCTACTTCGCGCAACCGGCGGCCTTGCCGTTGCAGCTCGGCAATCGAACGGGCCACCTGCTCGGCCTCTTCGCGGCTATCCTTGGCTTCGCTGATCAACACACACCGCTCGGCGGCAACCGTCGCCGCGGCGCGCAACTGCATGGGGGCCACGCTGCGGCTATGGCGAATGATGGCATAGGCTGCATCGAGGATGGGCTGGCGCGAGCGGTAATTGGTTGCTAACTCGATCACCTGCGCGTCGGGAAAATCGGTGGCAAAGCGGCTGATAATGCTGTGATCGGCATTGCGAAACCCGTAGATGCTCTGCATGGCATCGCCGACCACGAACAGCGAACGGGGCCGGTTGGCAGTTGGGCGGGTGAGCAGCTCGATCAGCGCGTGCTGGCTAGGATCAGTATCTTGATACTCATCAACCAACACGTGCGGCCAGCGTTGCTGGTAGGTCGCCAGTAGATCATGGTCTTCGCTGAGCAGGCGGTAGGCAGTGAGGATCAGGTCATCGAAATCGAGCGCATTGGCCTGTTCGAGGGCGCGCTGGTAGCGGCGGTAGCATGCGGCGACAAAGCGATCGAGCGGATCGGTCGCGAAGCGAGCCATCAGTCTTGGCGTGAGCATGCGGCTCTTGGCGCGGGAAATCAGGCGCAGCACCTCATCGGCCTCGATCATACGCGGCGGCGTTTCGGTGACGCCGGCCAACGCCTCGGCAGCCAGTTGCAACTGTTCATCGCCGGCGTAGATCGAAAATGACGCGGTATAACCTTTCAGCCGGCCTTCAATCGACTCGCGCAGGATGCGGGTGCAGACGGCGTGAAAGGTGCCGCTGGTCAGGCCGCGGATGCGTGCGCCGAGCAGACCGCGCAGCCGCTCACGCATCTCGCGCGCCGCCTTGTTGGTAAAGGTGACGGCCAGTATCTGTGACGGCGACACGCCGTAGTGGGTGATCAAATAGGCAATGCGCAGCGTCAGCACGCGCGTCTTGCCGCTGCCGGCGCCGGCCTTGACCAGCACCGGCCCGATCGGCGCCGTCACGGCGGCGCGTTGCGCCGGATTAAGGTGGTTGAGCTGTTCCATAGACCATCCCATTCGCCAACCCGCAGGATCGCCGGCGGGGTATTATACCAGATGAGGGGCCTGTAAGATGATGAAATTCCGCTTGATGACGATGATGGTAGAATATTTCACGTAGCTTAAATCGCGTCTTTTGTCTCATTACATAATGATGGCAGGCAGCCATCACCTTGCAGAGGAGTAGCCTCATGCGCGCCGTTTACTACGAAGCCTTCGGCCAGATGCCTTGGATTGCCAATCTGCCCGATCCCGCGCCGTCACCTGATGGAGTAGTGCTGGCGGTGCGCGCCACCGGTCTTTGCCGTAGCGATTGGCACGGCTGGATGGGGCATGACCCCGATATTCGCCTGCCGCACGTGCCGGGGCACGAGCTGGCCGGCGAAGTGGTCGCGGTTGGCGAGCGTGTCACCCGCTGGCGGGTTGGCGATCGGGTGACGGTACCCTTCGTCTGCGCATGCGGCGTGTGCCCGCAGTGCCAAGCCGGCCAGCAGCAGGTGTGCGATCATCAGTTTCAACCGGGCTTTACCCATTGGGGGTCGTTTGCCGAATATGTGGCGCTCGATCGCGCCGATCTCAATCTGGTGCGCTTGCCTGATGACATGAACTTTGCCACTGCTGCCAGTCTTGGGTGCCGGTTCGCGACTGCGTTTCGCGCCGTGGTTGATCTGGGCCGGGTCAGCGCCGGTGAGTGGGTAGCAGTGTATGGCTGCGGCGGAGTTGGCTTGTCGGCAATCATGCTGGCCAGCGCGTTAGGCGGGCAGGTGATCGGGATCGACATCAATCCAGAGCGATTGGAACTGGCGCGCGCGGTTGGCGCAACCGCGGTGGTGGATGCGATGGCTGAAGCCGATGTGGTGAACGCGGTGCGCGATCTGAGCCGCGGCGGGGTGCATCTGTCGATTGATGCGCTGGGTAGTCCGACTACCTGCGCTAACTCGATTGCCAGCCTGCGCAAACGGGGCCGCCACGTGCAGGTGGGGCTGTTGTTGGCTGCGCAACGTATGCCGCCATTGCCGATGGATATTGTCGTGGCCCGCGAGCTGGTGATCATGGGCAGCCACGGGATGCAAGCCCATCGCTACGACGCGATGCTCGATCTGATCCAGTCAGGCAAGGTGCAACCCCAGCGCTTGATCGGGCGCACGATCCGGCTAGACGAAGCGCCGGCGGCGCTGGTCGATCTCGACAGCTTTCGCGGATCAGGCGTCACGGTGATCACCGAGTTTTGAGTTTACGGCAACCGGCCCACGGCGCGCAAGACCTCGCGCGCGCCGCGTAGCCGGTATCCCAAGGCAAGGGCGCGGCTGATGTCGAGCGTGCAGTTGCGCGGGCGCGGGGTGGGGCTTTCGGCGCTGAACGCGCCGGCGATGCGGTCTGGATCGAGGCCATACGCTTGGGCCAGCAGCCGGCCCCACTCGTAGCGGCTGAGCGTCTCGGCGCCAGCCAGATGGATCACCCCGCGATAATCACTCTGCGCCAGATCGAGCAGCGCCGCCGCCAGATCATCAACGAACACGGGGCAGCGCAGCTCGTCGTAGAAGAGTTTCTCCGTCCGTTCCCCACGCGCTACCGCTAGCGCAAAGGCGCTGTGGCGGTCGAGCGGATCGAAGCCGTAGATGAGCGAGGTGCGCACAATGGCCGCCGCTGGATAGATCGACTGCACCAGCGCTTCGGCCCGCGCTTTGGCCCGGCCATAATCGGTGATCGGGTTAGGTGGATCGGCTTCGGTGTAGGCGCCGGTCTTTTCACCATCAAAAATGACGTCGCTCGACATGTGAATCAGGCGCGCGCCAGTCTGCGCGGCGGCGGCGGCGACATAGCCGGGGCCTTCGCCGGTGATCGCCATCAGGTCTGGTTCGTATTGGCGGAAGGCGGTGTGGATAATGGCAGCGGGTTGCACGGTTGTGATGAGGGCACTCACTGCTGCGGGATCGCGCAGATCGAGCGGTTGCCAGACCACGCCGGGCTGGGATGGCGGGGGTTGGTTGTGAAAGGTGGCGACCACCGGGATGCCACGCGCGCGGGCATGGCGGATGAGTGCGCTGCCGAGATAGCCGGTGCCGCCGGTGATGAGGTAGGTGGTGTTCATAGTGAGTCTATTTATGAGAGCCGCACGCCGTGCGACTGTACTGGACTAGGCCGTATCGCTAGGAGCCGCACGCCGGGGGACACACGGCAGTCTGTCCCTGCGAAATTATGTTAATGCGGCAAGAGCGGCTTGGGCTGCGGCTTTTTTGGCCTCTTTTTTGCTGGGGCCGCTCCCGATATATTCTTGCCCTTCGACCAGCACAGCCATCACATATTCGCGCCGGTGTTCGGGGCCACGGGCTTCGATCAAGCGATAGGCAGGCAAGCTCTTGTGGCGGGCCTGCACCAGCTCTTGCAAGGCAGTGGTCGGGTCGGTCACGGTCTGGCGGATGTTATCGATCCGCGCGCGCAAAAACGGCACAATAAATCCAATTGCTGTTTCCAGCCCCTGATCGAGATAGATCGCGCCGATCAGCGCCTCGAACAGATCGGCCAGCAAGGCTGGCCGCCGCCGCCCAGCCGGATTATCTTCACCCCGTGAGAGATAGGCATACTGGCCGAGATTGAGCTGGGCAGCGCACTCGGCCAGCCCTTTGGTGCTGACCAGCGCCGCCCGCCAATGGGTCAACGTGGCCTCGTCTTGATCGGGAAAGGTGGTAAACAGCCACGTCGTGGTGACAAAATGCAGCACCGAGTCGCCGAGAAACTCCAGCCGCTCGTTATCGGTCAGCTCGCGCAGCAAATGCGGTTGCTCGTTGAAGAGCGAACGGTGGGTCAGCGCCGTCTGCAACAGCTTACGATCGCGAAAGGCGAGGCCAAGCTCTCGTTCGAGTGCTGCTAGCCGGTCGGCCATCGTGATTATCCGTGATACTTGCGGAAGGCAAGGCAGACATTGTGCCCGCCAAACCCAAACGAGTTGCTCAGCGCCACCTCAATCGTCGCCGGACGCGGCTGGTTGGGCACATAATCGAGATCGCACTCCGGGTCGGGCTGCTGCAAATTGATCGTTGCCGGCAAGAGATTGTGCTGCATCGCCAGCACCGTCACCACCGCCTCGATTGCACCGGCGGCGCCGAGCAGATGACCAAACTGCGACTTGCTGGCGCTGACCGGCGGCGACTGCTCGCGCCCGCCGAAGACCTGCTTGATCGCGGCGGTTTCCACCGGATCGCCGGCAGGAGTAGAGGTGGCGTGGGCATTGATGTAATCAACCTCGCTGGGAGCAATGCCGCCCCGTTGCAGCGCGAGCCGGATAGCGCGGGCCACCCCCTCGCCGTCTTCGGCCAAGTTCGAGATATGGTAAGCGTCGGAAGTGGCGCCGTACCCCACTAATTCAGCCAGAATGCGCGCACCGCGGGCGCGAGCAAACTCAAGGTCTTCGAGAATGAGCACCGCTGCGCCTTCGCCCATCACAAACCCGTCGCGTTCGGCGTCGAAGGGGCGTGAAGCGTGCGCATAGTCTTCGTTGCGGGTCGAAAGGGCGCGCATCGCGTTAAAGCCGGCCACCCCGATCGGGGTAATGCTGGCCTCGCTGCCGCCAACGATCATCGCTTTGGCCCACCCGCGCCGGATCGTCTCGGCGGCCTCGCCCAGCGCGTGGGCCGAGCTGGCGCAGGCCGACGTGACGCAGTAGCTCGGCCCGCGCGCGCCGGTAACGATCGAGACCTGCCCGGCGGCGAGATTGGTGATCATGGCGGGGATAAGGAACGGGCTGATGCGGCCCGGCCCGCGACTGCGCAACACATCTAACTGTTCTGAGAGCGTCGCGATGCCGCCGATGCCGCTGGCGATAAAGACGCCGATCTCATCGCGGTTGGCGGGGGTAATTTCCAATTCGGCGTCGCGCAGCGCCTCTTTGGTGGCGGCCACGGCAAACTGGACAAAGCGGTCGGTGCGGCGGGCCTCTTTCCGATCCATATAGTTGGTTGGATCGAAGCCTTTGACTTCAGCGGCAAACCGGGTATCAAAACCGGCGGGATCAAACAGCGTGATCGGGCCGACGCCGCTACGCGCTGTGACAATCCCTTGCCAAAGTTCGGCTACGCTGAGACCTAATGGGCTAATCGCCCCCATACCGGTCACTACCACCCGTCGCTCCATGGCCGCTCCTTGTTACGAATGTTTATCAAAAAACGATCACACCGGCGCGCATTATATCATGCTGCGCCGGTATGGTGGTAATGGGCGCACGGCTGTGCGCACCTCTCTGGGTTACGCAACCACCTCGTTGCGCAAGACGCCGATCCCGTCGATTTCGGCCTCCATCACGTCGCCGGCTTGCAACCACCGCTGCGGGGTCATGCCCATGCCGACGCCGGCAGGGGTGCCGGTGGCGATGATGTCACCCGGTTCGAGGGTGACGCCGCGGCTGAAGGTGGCGATACAGGTAGGAATATCGAAGATCATATCGCGCGTTACCGAGTTCTGCACCAGCTCGCCGTTGAGGCGCAGGCGAATGCCGAGCGCGTGCGGATCGGGAATCTCGTCAGCGGTGACGATCCACGGCCCCATCGGCGCGCTGCCGTCGAGGCTCTTGCTGTAGAAGAACTGGTGGTGGCGCGATTGCAGATCGCGCGCGCTGACATCGTTGAGAATGGTGTAGCCAAAGACGTAATTGTAGGCTTCGCTAGCCGGAATATCGCGTCCGCGCCGCCCGATCACCACGGCCAGCTCCACTTCCCAGTCGCGTTGCGCCGAGACATCGGCCATCAGCGGCACCGGCGCGTTGGGATGATTGACGGCGGTGGGCATCTTGCTAAAGAAGACCGGATGCTGGGGCAACTTTTCCGGCAAGCCCTTGGCGCGCAGCGACTCGATCGCGTGGGCGGCGTAATTCATGCCAAGGCAGATGATATTCTTGCGCGGGCGCGGGATCGGGGCGCGCAATTCTACCGCTGCTAGCGCCGGGCCGCCGGCAGCCGCCTCGACCACCTTCCGCGCCTCGGCCAGCAATTCTGGCCCGCCCTCGATCAACTCCAGCATTGACGCCGCCACCGGCGAGAGATCGATCACCTCATCGCCGCGCAGCGCCCCTACCCGCTCAACCCCTTCGTACCGGTAGGTCAACAGCTTCATAACTCCTCCAACATTCCACATTGCTCCTGTGCGCGCTATTGTACCGCAGCCGGAGCTGGGTGATGTTAACCGCAGCGGATGGAGCGAGCACGGCAATCGTGCCCCTCCTCACTGGTGGCTTTGAGGGGCGGACAGCATATGTGGTCGAGCACAACCGTTGATCACTGTGCGATGCCTCAATGTCCGGCTCGATACGCCCCTCTCCCGCGCCAGTGAGAGAGGGGCTGGGGGTGAGGGTGAAACGACGCATCGCAACGCCATCAATCGAGCCTGCGCTCAGGCATTCTGTCCACCCTTGAACTGGCGGCTAAAGGGTGAAGGCACCATATCGCTTGCCGCTTAGGGGTTCATGACCGTCAGCGGCACCGGCGTAAAGACGAGGATAAAGGTCACGATGCCCAACACGGCCAACCAGCGCCATGGCCCGGTCAGCGGCGAAATCTCGTTGCGCAGCGGGCTGCGTTGCTGGCCGATCAAGGCAATCATCACCGCCCAAATAAACCATCCCGACCACAAAAACCCAAGGCCGAGCAGCGCCACCGCGACCACCATACTCATGATCCGGGCCGCGCGCGGGCCGAACAGGGCGAAAAAGATATGGCCGCCATCGAGCTGGCCGGCTGGCAGCAGGTTGAGACCGGTGACCAGCAGGCCGGCCCAACCGGCCAACGCCATCGGGTGGAGGTAAACATCCTCGCCGCCGCTGGGCAAAAAGCGCCCGAAGATCAGAATCTTGATCGCAGCGTAGAGCAGCGAATTACCTTCGGTAAAAGCGCCCGGTAAAGGCACGACCTGCTTCACTTCCGAAATGCTCAGGCCGATCATCAGCACCGGAATTGCCACCACCAACCCGGCCAGCGGCCCGGCGATCCCAATCGCGAGCAGCGCCCGCCGGTTCGGTACCAGATCCTTAATCGCGATAAACGCACCCATCGTACCGAGCAAGAAGAAGGGCATCGGGATAAAGAACGGATAGCTCACCGCCACCCGTTCGCGGCGGGCGACAAAAAAGTGACCCAACTCGTGCGCGAGCAAGATCGCGAGCAGCGAGCCGCTGAAACTGAGTGCATGGCCCCAATTAAAGACGATCTGACCGGTGCTCTCGATATACTCCTGCCCGCCGACCAGCATGGTTGAGATAATGGTCAGTACGAAGAGCAGCACGGCCAGCCACAAGCGTGAAGGTGGCGCCTTGGGCGGGGTCGGGATGAAGAGAATGGCAGCGCCGGCTGGATCGTGTTGAAACAGCGGGGTGTAACCGAGCGCCTGCGCTCGCGCCACAATCGTGTCGTGAGCCGCTTGCGCCTCAAGCAGTAGTTGGCCGCGGCAGCGCACTGCCCGCTGATCGCCATTGATCAGTTCTTCGCTGGTATTCACCAGCATCACTTCAGCGGCCAGCATGCGGAGAGCAGTAGCGGAATCGAAGTCGAACATAGCAGTAGTGTCCTTTGCAACGATAGCATCGTGATTCATCATACCACAGGCGGGTAGACTGATTAGGCGCCCCATCGTGAGGGTGCCATACCAAGCCGCCAAGTGAGCAAAGGCGCAGAGGCAGTCAACGCAAAGACGCAAAGCATGCAGAGAGACGCAGAGGGTAAAACGCCAAGGCGCAGAGAACGCAAAGGACGCAGAGGGGTTTGAATTGACTCTCCTCGTCTGCGGGAGCCACCGGTTGCCCCTCCCCCAGCCCTTTCCCGCTGGGGGAGGGAGCCAGCAGCTCCCCCGCTCCCACCGTGCGGTGGGAGAGGGGGGTGGGGGGGGAGGGCGCCATACCAAGTCGCCAAGCGAGCAAAGGCACAGAGACGCTTAACGCAAAGACGCGAAGGGCGCAGAGGGCGCAAAGCGGTTTGAACTGATTCTCCTCCGCTGCGGGAGCCAGCGGTTGCCTCTACCCCAGCCCTCCTCTAGCGGGGGAGGGAGCCAGCAGCGCCCCCTCTCCCACCGTGCGGTGGGAGAGGGGGGTGGGGGGTGAGGGTGCCATACCAAGCCGCCAAGTGAGCAAAGGCGCAGAGACTC
>JAUQOZ010000206.1 GCA_030550625.1 Chloroflexota bacterium
ACCTCTAACAACCCGCCTGACCGGCTGTAATACACCACCTCCGTCAGCGGATACCGCTCGTTGGGATCGTCTTGGGCGGCAAACCATGCGTGATACATTTTTATGCGCTCCTACCCACTATGGCTTCAGACTGTGCGGCGCTACGAATTGCGCTCGCCTTGCTTCATGATCTCAGCCATCGGCTCCTGCAAGGATGGGAAGAACTCTCAAAAAACGCTAGCTTAACCATAACAGGAACTGGCAGCAATGGCCTCTCATCCTCTGCCAAACTCGCTCTGCACGACGGCTGCGGGTGCGCTTGAAGCAATTTCGACCACTACCTCTCGTCGAACCGCTATCTTGTCTCTCGCTATCATTGCGCGGAGCATCGCGCCGGCAGCAATTCCCTGCGCTAGCCTGATCGATCTCGGTTGTCTATGCCATCCGTCATTAATGAACAACCAGACTCGGCATATAAGCGAATCTCAGCTTGGCACGCTCACAAAATAAGTGAAGATTCCAGCACGGCGCCTTGCCAATTTGCTTGCCCTTATCATACCATCGAATAGGTTCGCCTGATTGCAACTGCCATCCATAAGCAGCATGGTGCGCATGTACCACTGTTGTGAACCTATCTCAGCCAATCTGGTCTCTAGTGAATGAACGTTTTCGTAAAAACCGTCTGCTATAATGACGTTGCATTGGGTGAGCTTGATCGTATGAGAACGGATACGCATCCATCACTGCTCACACCCATCGTTGTTTCATCGCGCCCCCTGCGGCGCAAGGGAGGTTAGCGCAATGCGGCACGTCCGCGCACTGTTACTCGGCCTTTCGCTGCTGGCGTTGGTGGTTTCCTGCGCCGGCTATATCTTTCTCAGCGAATTGCGCGCAACGCCGGCGACATCCGGCACTCCGGTTGAGTTTGTCGTCGCCCCCGGCGAAACGGCTAACGACATCGCCACCCGGCTCGGCGAGGCCGGTCTGATCCGCCAACCGGCCCTGTTTCGGGCGCTGGTGCGTTGGCGCGGTCTCGATCAACAGATACAGGCCGGGCGCTATGTGCTGAGCCCGACAATGACGATGAGCGAGATTCTGATCGTCTTGCAGAGCGGGCGCGTCGTCAACGATATTCAGATTACGATCCCTGAAGGTCTCCGTCTCGAAGAGATTGCGAGCATCATCGCCGCCGCCGGTTTGGTCAGCGAGAGCGAATTTTTGGCCGTGGCGCGCGATGGCGACCGCTTTCGCGCCGATTATTTCTTGCTCAATAGCTTGCCGGCGGGCGCAACGCTCGAAGGCTATCTTTTCCCCGACACCTATCGCTTCGCCCCTTCGGCTGACGCCGAGACCATCGTGCGCAAGCTGCTCGATCGCTTCGTTGAGCAGTACAGCACCATCGAGCGCGCGGTGCGCGTGCCGGGGGTGACGGTGCATCAGATTGTGACCATGGCTTCGATTATTCAACGTGAAGCAGCGTTGCTCAGCGAGATGCCTCAAATCAGCGCCGTCTTCTGGAACCGGCTCAAGCCCCAGTATGCCCCGACATTCGGCGGCGGCTTGCTCGGCGCTGACGCTACTGTCCAGTATGCCATCGGCTATGACGCCACTGAAGGCACATGGTGGAAGCGTAACTTAACCGTGACCGATTTGGCCATCCAAAGCCCGTATAATACCCGCATCACGCCGGGCCTGCCGCCGGGCCCCATCGCCGCCCCCGGCCTTGCCGCCCTCACTGCGGCAGCCCAACCTGATGAATCATCGCCGTATCTGTTCTTTGTCGCGAGTTGCGAACTCGACGGTTCGCATAAGTTCGCGACGACGATCGAAGAGTTTCGCGCTTATGAAGCGGAGTGGTTGGCGTGCCAACAGAATCGACCCTAACGGCAGAAATTATCTTGATCGGTGATCCAGTGGCCCATTCCCGTTCGCCGGCGATGCACAACGCGGCGCTGGCGACGCTCGGCATTGCTGCCCGCTACCGCGCTGTGCAGACGGCTGCCGCCGATTTGCCGGCCCGTATTGCCGAGCTGCGCCAGCCGCAGTTCCTTGGCGCAAATGTCACCTTGCCGCACAAGCAGGCGGTCATGCCGCTGCTCGATGAGCTTGATCCGCTGGCGGCCCGCATCGGCGCGGTCAATACCATCGTGCGCCAACCCGATGGCCGGCTGCTAGGCGCCAATACTGATGCGCCGGGGTTGTTGGCCGATCTGGCCGCCGCTGAATGGTCGCCCACTGGGCAAGAGGTGGTTATTCTCGGCGCGTCGGGGGCGGCGCGTGCCGCCGCTTTCGCGCTGGCCGATGCCGGCGTCGCCGGTCTCACGATCGTGAACCGCAGTTTGATGCGCGCGGTTGATCTCGCCGCTGCTGCCGCCGCTAACCAACCGGCGCTGCGCGCGCGGGCGTTGGCGCTGGCCGATCCAGCCGTCGCCGAGGCTGTCGCCGCCTGTACCCTGCTGATCAACGCCACCGCCTTGGGTTGGCGCGATGACGAAACTCCGTTGCCTGATCCGCTAGTCGGCCCGCATTGTCTGGTCTACGATATGGTCTACCGCGAGACGGCCCTCTTGCGTGCTGCCGCCGCGCGCGGCGCGCGAGTGCGCGATGGTCGCGGGATGTTGGTTGAACAAGGTGCGCTCGCGTTCGAGCGTTGGACGGGCCGCCCAGCGCCGCGCGAGATCATGTGGCAAGCCGCGTTTGGGGTGGAGCACGGGCCATGATCGATCTGCTCGTCATCGTTGTTGGTCTGGTGCTGGGAAGTTTGCTGAATATCCTGATTATCCGCCTGCCCCGTGAGCAACGCCTGCTCGGCTGGCCGCGCTGCATTCGCACCGGCCAACCGCTGCAATGGTGGCAGTTGCTGCCGGTGCTCGGGTGGGTCTTGCAACGCGGCAAAGCTGCCGATGGCCGCCCGCTGCCGATCATCTACCCGCTGGTCGAAATCGGCAGCGCCATCTGGTTGTGGCGGTTGTACGATCTCTACGGATTTGGCCCGCTCTTCCCGTATTTGGCCTTTGTCGGCGCGGTCTTGATCGTCACCGGCGTGGTTGATTGGCTCTACCGCTGGATCTACACCGTTGTCATTCTGGGAGGGGCGCTGATCGCCTTTATCTGGGGATCGCTGGTCGGAGCCGGCTGGCGCGAATTGCTCTTAGGGGGGTTAATCGGCGGGGTGGGGTTCCTATTTCTCTACTTGCTGGCGCTGGTGCTGTTTCCCAGCAAATCGGCCCCGTTTGGGTTAGGCGATGTCTACCTCGCCATCTTTATCGGCGCGGCGCTCGGTTTGCGCCACCTCGGCCCGGCCCTCATCTACGGCATCTTTATGGCCGGCTTGGTCGCCGCCGGCATCCTGATCGCCCGCCGGTTTGGCCGCGCGACGCCGGAATATCTGCCCTACGGCGCATACCTCTGTCTCGGCGTGTTGATCTATGTCGCGCTTGGCGGCTACCAACTGTAACTTTGCAACCGCACGGGCACGACTACGTCTGCTGAGATGGGTTTGGGGTACAAGCCTTTTCCTGCAGAGCGAGTGAACATGGATGTAATTGAGATCATGCTCAGAACCATTGCTCGCTAATCATTGAACTGTGTAGTCTATACCCAAAAGGTGTCCTATGATTGGTCTTATCCCAGCAGGAGGGATGGCAACGCGACTTGGCCCCTTGCCGTGCAGCAAAGAACTATTGCCAGTGGGTACGTTTGCAACGCCAGACGGCATGCGCCCACGCCCGGTCATTACCTATCTGCTCGCTCAATGGCAACGCGCCAGCATCGAACGCGCTTTGATTGTGGTGCGACCGGGCAAATGGGATATTCCCGCCTATTTGGGCGATGGGTGCGCGTTCGGGCCAAATCTGGCATATCTCACGGTGCATGAACCGCACGGCGCCGCTTATACACTTGCTGCGGCGCTGCCATTTCTTTCCGGCCAGACGGTTGCCCTCGGCTTGCCTGATGTCATCCTTGCGCCTGATGATGTCTACGCGACCTTAGTCGCGCATCATACCACGCACCAACCCGATCTGACCCTTGGTCTTTTTCCTTGTGATCACCCCCAAACTGCCGACATGGTTGCGCTCGATGGCGACACCCGCCGAGTGACGGCAGTCGAAATTAAACCGGCTCAGACGAGCCTGCGATGGACATGGATGGCGGCGATCTGGTCTCCGGCAGTGACGAGCGTGCTTGCTGAGGTAGTGGCAGCCGACCGGCTAGCCCGGCAGCAGGAACCCAACCGCGTCGAGTTGCATATCGGCGTTGTGTTTCAAGCAGCGATCGCACGCGGTTTGCGCGTTGACGGGGTGACATTTCCGCAGGGTAGCGCGCTCGACATTGGCACGCCAGCCGGATGGGCCGCTGTGACGGTATATAACGGCGCGCCACCCCGTCTTACCCCATAAGTTGAAGGTACTTCATCCAACGACTAAGGATGCAATCTACCGCAAACCCGGCCCGATCAAAACACATCCGCGACCATGATCGTCTGATCACGTTCGGGGCCGACCGACACAATCCCCAGCCGCGCGCCGACCAATTGGCAGATGCGGGCCACGTAGGTCTGCGCTGCATCGGGCAAATCGGCAAACCGGCGCACGTTGCGCGTCGATTCCATCCAACCCGGCAGCTCTTCATACACTGGCTCGACCTGCGCCAAAATGGCGGTTGTGGTCGGCGGATACTCAAGCACCGCGTCATTAAGTTTATAGCCAGTACAAATTTTCAGCGACTCGATCTTATCCAGCACATCCAGTTTTGTAATCGCCAAGGTGTCAATCCCGTTCACCTGCGCCGCATAACGGGCCATGACTGCGTCAAACCAACCCACCCGGCGCAACCGGCCAGTGGTCGTACCGACTTCGGCCCACGGCGTACCAATCTGGCGCAGCGCATCGGCCACCGGCCCATCAACTTCGGTCGGGAACGGCCCTTCGCCGACGCGCGTAGTATAGGCCTTCACCACCCCAAGCACCGAATTGATCCGAGTGGGGCCAATGCCGCTGCCTTGGCACGCGCCGGCGGCGCCGGGAGGCGATGAGGTCACGAAGGGGTAGGTACCGTGATCAATATCGAGCAACGCGCCTTGCGCCCCTTCCAACAACACCGGCAAATCCTTATCAAGCGCCCGGTGAATGATGGGATGCACGTCGGTAATATGGTCTGCTAAGCGCCGGCCATACTCGAGATAGGTCAAGTAGGTATCGTGCAGCGAGAGCGGGCGAGCATTATAGAGCTTGGTCAAGATCCGGTTCTTCTCTTCGAGCACGGTGCGCAACCGGTTGAGCAACGTCTCTTCGTGCAGCAAATCGCCCATCCTGATGCCGGAACGGCTCATCTTATCGGCATAAGCCGGCCCAATCCCGCGCCCGGTAGTGCCGATACGCCCCTCGCCCCGCGCCTCTTCCTGCAACTGATCGAGCTGAATGTGATACGGCATAATCACGTGGGCGCGATCGCTGACGAATAGCTTGGCGGTCGAAACGCCCCGCGCCTCGAGATCTTCAATCTCTTTGATCAGCACCTCAGGATTAATCACGACGCCGGGGCCAATCACATTCACAATCCCCGGATCGAAGATGCCAGAGGGAACCAAATGTAATTTAAACGTGCCCAGATGGTTGACCACGGTATGGCCGGCGTTATTGCCGCCGCCGTAGCGAATCACCAACCGGGCGCGAGCGGCCAATAGATCAACCAGATGACCTTTGCCCTCATCACCCCACTGAGCGCCGATCAAGGCAAGCACAGGCATTGTTATTCTCCCTGTTGGATTGCACAGCTCACGCCGGTCTATTTTCGCTGCACCAATGCAACCGGCTTCCTATCCCCCGCCGTTCCGCCTCGCTGCGTTCAGCGCGCGCTTATACCCGCAACGCTGCACGCAGACCGGCGATCGCTTCATCAACGTGCTGCGGTTCGATAATCAACGGTGGTAAGAGCCGGATCACGTCTTCTCCTGCTGTCGCCACCAACAACCCATGGCGATGGGCCGCTTCGCGCACCGCGCCCGCCGAGCCAGCAATCCGCACGCCGCGCATCAACCCGCGCCCGCGCAATTCAAGCACCACATCGGGGTGCTCGGCGGCCAGATCCTGCAACGCCTCATCGAGATAATTGCTGACTTGCTGCACGTGGGCTAGAAAAGCCGGATCGCTAATCTTGCGGAAGACCGTCGCCCCCACTGCGGTCGCCAACGGATTGCCGCCAAAGGTGGTGCCATGGTCGCCGGGCTGAATTGCATCGGCCACGTGTTGGCCCATCAGGATCGCACCAATCGGCAGGCCGCCGGCCAGTGGTTTGGCCACCGTCATGATGTCCGGTTGCACGCCAAGCTGTTCGTGGGCCCAAACCGTGCCGGTGCGGCCCATCCCGCACTGAATCTCGTCGAAGATGAGCAAGGCGCCATACTGCCGGCACAACTCGCGCGCGCCGCGCACAAACTCAGCCTCGGCGGCGCGCAGGCCCCCTTCGCCCTGCACCGGCTCGAGCACGACCGCACAGACATCATGCCCCATCGTCGATGCCAACGACGCGAGATCGTTATAGCGGGCGAAGCGCACGCCCGGCATCACCGGCATGAAGGGCTCGCGGTACTTCTCGCGGGCCGTAATCGCCACCGCCCCCATTGTGCGCCCGTGGAAGCTGCCGTCAAACGCGACAATCGTCGTTTTGCCCTCGCCGAAATGGGCGCGCGCGTAGCGGCGGGCAAACTTTATCGCCCCCTCAATCGCCTCGGCGCCGCTGTTGCAGAAGAACGCCTTGTTGAACGCCGGACTGCTTTGCACCAGCAAGGCGGCCAATTCGATCGCCGGGCGGGTGTGGTAGAGGTTAGAAACGTGGATCAAGCGCGCTGCCTGCTCGTTGATCGCGTTGAGCACATCGCGATCGCCATACCCTAGCGCATTGACGGCAATACCGGCCACAAAGTCGAGATAACGCCGGCCCTCGCTGTCGTAGAGATAAACACCCTCGCCGCGTTCGATAACGAAATCGGCGCGCACATAACTCTGCAACAGATAGTCGTGATCGGCCTGAATCAGGTCTGCGGCGCTCTCGCCGGTCATAGCTTGTCCTTTCCAACGCGATGTGCGAACCCTCTCACGCGCAATTATACCACCGGCGGGCGGTTGAGGGGCGAACAGAACATGTGGTCGATGACAACCGGTGATCGCTGCGCGATGCTGCAACGCCCAAGCGCCACACTCCCATCTCCCGCTGGCGTTGAGGAACGGACAGAACGTTTGATGAAGTACAACCGGTGATCGCTGGGCAATGCTGTAAAGCCCCGTGCTGCGCTCCTCATCACCCCTCCCCCAGCGGGGGAGGGGCAAGGGGTGGGGGCCATATCCCCTTTGCCCCGGTTGTCATTGCGAGGGAGCGGCGGCCCTAGCGCAGCGCGGGGCCGCCCGACCGAAGCAATCTCCCACTTCAGCGGAGCGCATGCCTGAGCGGGTGGCTCTCGTGCGCGCAGGTTGAGGGACGGATCGAACACGTGACCGAGTACAACCGGTGATCGCTGGGCAATGCTGTAAAGCCCCGTGCTGCGCTCCTCATCACCCCTCCCCCAGCGAGGGAGGGGCAAGGGGTGAGGGCATCAGCCCGCGCGGCGGGCTTCGTCACCCTAGCCCGGCCCTAAAGGGCCGGGTTCTGGATCAGATATCCTATCCGCCCTTAAACGGCGGGCAGAAGGGGCGGCATGGCTTGACCCGCACCGCCTGCGGCTCTGGGATTATGGTATAACGATAGCAGCCGCTTATGGAGTGCGGCAGTGTATTTGCCGCCTGCTGGAACTTTGTAACGCCAGAGTACGCATCCTATGATCTCACTGTACCAGCGCCTCATCCGCTGGCTCTTCCAGCGACTCTATCACGAATTCGCGTGGAGTTACGATCTGATCGCATGGATCGTTTCGGGCGGCTACTGGCAGCGTTGGGTGCTGGCCGCATTGCCCGCGCTGCGCGGGCGCGTGCTGGAACTCGGCTGCGGCCCCGGCTATCTCCAGCGGGCCTTGGCGGCCCGACCCGCCGTCGCCGGTCTCGACGCCTCGCCCGCGATGCTGCGCCGCGCTGCGCGTTTTACCAACCGGCTCGTGCGCGCCGATGCCCGCCGTCTGCCGTTTGCCGATGCCAGTTTTGATACGATCTGCGCCACCTTCCCCGCCGAATACATTCTTGATCCGGCCACCCATGCTGAAATACGGCGGGTGCTGGCGCCGGATGGCCAATTGGTCATTGTTGATGGCGGGCGGCTGGAAGGGGGTTATGGGCGGTTGATCGATGCAATCTATCGCCTGATCTGGCTGGGGCGCAACCCGCCCGATCTGCCAGAGAATATCTCATTTGGCGATTTTCGCATGCGCGTGCAGCGCGTAACCATTGGTCACAGCAGTGTCCTTGTGATGACCGGGAGGCCGCATGAGTCCGGATCTGAGCGTTGAACAGACCCTGCGCGCACGCGGCTATTCGGCGCTGGCCGGGATTGACGAGGCCGGACGTGGCTGTTGGGCTGGGCCGGTGGTGGCCGCCGCGGTGGTATTAGCGCCAATCGTCTACGAACAACCGCATCTCTTGGCAGCAGTCAACGACTCGAAACAACTGAGCGCCGTGGCTCGCGAACGCGCGTTTGCCACCGTCCAAACCTACGCCCAAGGCATCGGCATCGGCATCGTGCCGGCCTTCCTCATCGACGCCTACGGCATTCTGCCCGCTACCCGCCTTGCGATGACGCAGGCGCTGCTCGCGTTGCCCTGCCCAGTTGATGCACTGTTGATCGATGCCGAACATCTCCCCGGCCTTCGCCTGCCCCAAGAATCGTTGGTGCGCGGTGATGCCCGTTCGCTCTCGATTGCCGCTGCCTCGATCATCGCCAAAGTCACTCGCGACCGGCTGATGCACACTGCTGATCGCTGTTACCCAGCCTATGGGTTTGCTGTGCATAAAGGGTACGGCACTACTGCCCATCGCCGCGCTTTGGCGCACTATGGCCCATCACCCATCCATCGCTATACCTTTCAGCCGGTGATCGAGGCACTTGAGCACTTGGAACCTGCATGAATCTTCGTGAACATCTCGTCTACTCGAGCGTGCTGGCCGTCAGCCTGTACCCGCGCCAACCGGTCGCCGCCGCGCTCTTGATTGCTGGCGGTGTACTGATCGATCTCGATCACCTTGTGCTATACGCCTGTCGCACCGGCGATTGGAGCATCAGCGGCGCGCTGTTGTACAACCGCTATCGCAACCAGTTCATTCGTCGCAGTGACAATCGGCCCCGCTATGGCTCGCTGCGCTCGTGGCTGCACCAACCGCTCTTCGTCTTGCCGCCGTTGTGGAGACTAGCGCAGCGTTACCCGTGGTTCCGCCCGTTCGCCATTGGTGTCACTTTCCATCTCTTGCTCGATCACCTGCCTCTGCCGCTGATCTGGGCAGCGTATTGGCGAGCTGGCGGACGTTGCGCGCGCTGCGGCAACCGGCAACAGATTGAGGTGTACCGCCGGCCCCGCTTCCCCGATCAGCGCATGCAGTGGGTTGCGCTCTGCCGGCGGTGCGCAACCAAGAGAATGTGGTACACTGATCATGACACACATGCCACCACAACTTCCGCGCTGCCCAACGCTTGAATAAACCGGAAGGAGTGCATAGATGGATCCGGACGACGAGCTAACCCCGGAAGATCCGCTGACCGAACTGAGCCGGCTGGCGAGTGAAGCTATTGACGGCCAATCGAAAGGCGCCACCTCAGCCGAGCGCCGCCGGCGTTGCGATCGTGTGCTCGAACTTGAAGCGCAAGGTTTTATCACCGACGATCGCGCGTGCTTCCTCGCCGGTTTAGTCATGATCTGCGGCGAATCGGTGGCCGATTTTCACCACGCCCACCGGTTTGCCCGTCGCGCCACCGAACTAGGTGACGAACGCGCATGGACATTGCGCGCAATGGCGTGGGATCGGTTGTTGATCGAATTGGGCCGGCCACAACACTTCGGCACCCAGATCATCCGCGTAGGCGGGCGTTGGTCGCTGGGTGAAGTCAACCCGCAGGTAACTGATTGGGAACGGGCGCTGTTCGGTGTGCCGCCGCTGTATGTGCAATTGCAGCGGGTCGAAGAATTGCAACGCTCTGAACAGGGGTAAATCAGTGATGGCGGCGGGGTGATGGCATCCATCGCCCTGCCGGTTTGCGATCGTTAGTGTTTGCTGATACCTCTAACCCCACCATTGTCTTCCTCGTTGCTTTTCCAGCAATCCGCCCACATTCCTCGTCTGCATTGGGCAAGCTATTTCTAAGGATACATCCTCTGTAACAGTCGCGTAATCTATGTAGATTGTTCGTTGAACGCAATCCGGCGTACAGTTTCATTGTCCTATCAGGTGCATCTCAGGTTCAAAACAAGACAGGGGGGACACTATGAGACGCCTTTCGTTGCGTTCACTGTTCGCTGTCGGTTTCGGCACGGCCCTCGCCCTTGTGCTGGCCTTTTTCACCTACGGCGCTGCTGCGTCACGCGCCAGCGTCGAAATCTTTACCCCGCAAGGGCAAGCCCAATGCGCCGCAACCGGCGCGCCGGCGCCAGCTATCTTCCAAACTCAGACCTTGCTCGCTCGATTCGACTACTACCGCGTGCTCGAACCGCCGTTTGGTCCGGAGCCCATTGAGGTTGACATCACCTTCCCTGATGGGCGCATTTTTACGGTCAGCGCCGCTCAATTCCTCGACGGTGTGATCGATATGCCTACCAACGTGCAATTTGCCCGCTTTACCAACAACGCCGGCCAACTCTCGCTCAACATTACCATTCCGGGAACATGGCCCTACGGTTGTTATCGTCTCACCGGGCGCGGGCTAGGCGTAGGTGGCGCTCACACGGCCTCAGCCTTCTTCGTCGTCATTCCCGGCGGTCGTCCCGGCCCGACCGGCAACGCCACGCTGCGGGCAACCTTGAACGGGCAAGAGACGAATGTACTGCTGCAAGGGCAAATTCTCGAGGTAGACGGGCGCAATTTCTTGGGTGGCGAGCTGGTCTCGTTCTGGCTGACCGCCCCCGATGGCACGGTCATTAACTTCCCGCCCGGCCAGCAGGTCGTGCAAGCAACGCCTAGCGGAGCAGTATCAACCTCGTTCCAGTTTGAGGGGAAGAATCCGGTGGGGCGCTACACGGTAACCGCACTCGGCAACACTAGCGGCTTTCGCGTCTTTGCCCACTTCGAGCTCAAGTCGCGGCCAGTCACCCAACGCGGCCCGGCCCGGCTTGCGGTCGTGGTGCCATTTGGCGCCGAAGCGCCCCAACGCTCGATCTTTTACGCCAACGGCGATCTCTTCTTCCCCGGCGAGCGGGTTGATCTATGGCTGACGATGCCCGATGGCTCAGTGCGCGGGTTCCCCTCAACCTTTGCCGATCCAGTGGCCGGCCAGTTTCTGGTGGAACTGTTCCTCGATGAGCGGCTGCCGGTCGGGTTCTACCAATTGACGGCGCAGGGAGCGGTCAGCCAGCAATTGGTCATTGCCACATTTACCCTAACCCAAACCGCTGACACGATCGCCAATCCGCAACCGGTGCCGCAAATTGGCCTCGATAACAACCCCGTGACGCCGCCCAATCTCAGCTTTATTGATCCCAACCCAGCAGACATCAACGAATACGGTAATCCTGACGAATAACCGGTCGCGGGCGTAGGGGCATAGCGTCGCTATGCCCCTACGCCCGCGACGCTATGCCCCTACGCCCGCGACGCTATGCCCCTACGCCCGCGACGCTATGCCCCTACGATGCCGGCGGTATCGCCATGTTGAGGGAAAGGAGCTGTTGCATCTCACGCAAGCGGGCAAGTTGGATTTCGAGCTGGTCAAAAGCTTGGGCATCACCAGCGCGGGCTGCGCCCAACGCAACGCTCATCTGCGCTTCAATCTCATCGAGGAGTTTGGCGCTCTGCTTACGGCGCGTCTCGAGATCAGCCGCATAAATCGCCAGCGAGATATGGCACGCCACCAATTCTAACAAGTTGAGATGGGAGCTATCGAACCGGCGACTCTGGGTCGTGGTCACAGTTAATGCGCCAAGCAAGCGCGGCCCCCATCGCAACGGCGCTGCCATCGCACACCGCGTCGGCGCATCATACTCGCGCATCCGCAACGAGAGCCAGCGTCGGTCGGCATCAGTTTCATCAATAATCAACGGCTGCCCTTCGCGTAGCACCAAACCGGCAAAGCCGTGTTCGCGCACCTCGCGCGCGCGGTCAGGCGTGGCCACGTGGCCGTTGCTCAACAACAACATCGGCGCGGCGCTGTTATCGAGCGGGAGCAATAGCAACGATGCCCGTTCGCCTCCTACCATCGCCGGCACCTGTGTCGCCAATTGCAAACCCAAATGGAGCGGATCAGTTGTTGCGCTGGTCACCATGCGACCAAACTGTAACAACTGATCGAGGGTATCGGCATGGGCGCGGGCTTGATTGAGATACTGGTCAAGCTGGCCTTGCAACGACGATTGCTCAAGCACAATACCGACAATCTGGCCCAACGCCGTCACCAATTCGCGGTCATCGCTATCAAACGGCGGCGTTGATCGGGTAACTTCAATCCGCCCCACCACCCGCCGGCCAATCATAATCGGCCCAACCAACATGGTCGGCGCATGTGCTTGCAAACTGCCAGTGCCAGCAGGAACAATAATTTCAACTTTGTCGGCCAGCAACCACTCGCCGCACAGATCGCGCAACATCGGCAACGGGTCAGATTGGCGCGCAGCAGCAAAAAAGGCGCCTACCGTCATTAAGGCATTGCGCAGACGGGCAGCCCGGCGCTGGGCGGCAATCAACTGAGTAGCAACATCGGATGCGGTCACAACCACTCCTGATCAACGACACACGACGCCTGTCATCCTTGACATTCGATCATACCACGATGCCGGGCTGGACAAGATGACAAACCCGGCATCGTAGATTACAGTTCAGGCATCAAGCGGTTCGGCGGGGCGGCGCTCTGCCATCGTCAGGATGCTGCCGCGATGAAAGACGAGCTGGCCATGCTCAACATCCACCTCGATCTGATCACCGGCGACAAACGTTCCACGCAGCAACTCGCGCGAAATCGGCGTCTCGAGCAGGCGTTGGATCGTGCGGCGCAACGGGCGCGCGCCAAAGACCGGGTTGTAGCCCTCGCTGACCAGATATTCCTTGGCCGCTTGGGTTAATGTTAAGCCGATATTCTGCTCGCGCAGCCGGTTGACCAATTCACTGATCTGCAATTCGACGATCTTGGTCAAATCTTCCATCGAGAGCGGATGGAAGAGAATAATCTCGTCGATCCGGTTGAGGAATTCGGGCCGGAAGGTCTGCTTAAGCGCCTCATCAACCTTCTTGCGCGCCTCGCGCAGATCGAACGCTTTTTGCGCCTTGCCGCCCACATTAAAGCCGATCCCGCCGCCTTGCAGATGCTCAGTGCCGGCGTTGCTCGTCATGATAATGATCGTATTGCGGAAATCGACCGTGCGGCCTTGGCCATCGGTCAGCCGGCCATCGTCGAGCACTTGCAGCAAGGCGTTGAAGACATCACGATGCGCCTTCTCGATCTCGTCGAAGAGCACCACCTGATACGGGCGGCGACGAATGCTTTCGGTCAACTGGCCGCCTTCGTCATAGCCGACATAGCCGGGCGGCGCACCGATCAAGCGGCTGACCGTGTGCTTCTCTTGATATTCGCTCATATCGACCCGCGTCATTGCCTCTTCGCTGTCGAACATAAACTCGGCGAGCGCGCGGGCCAGCTCAGTTTTGCCAACGCCAGTCGGGCCAACGAAGAGGAACGAGCCGATCGGGCGGCGCGGATCGCGCAGGCCGGAACGGGCGCGGCGAATGGCGTCGCTCAAAGCGACAATCGCCTCGTGCTGGCCGATGACCCGCTCGTGCAACCGTTCTTCCATGTGGATCAGCTTCTCGCGCTCGGTTTCGAGCATGCGGCTGACCGGCACCCCAGTCCAACTGGCGACGATCTGCGCGACATCTTCATCATCTACCACTTCATCGAGATTGTTGCGCGCCAGCCACGCGCTGCGCTCGGCCTCAAATTCCGCTTGCAGCGCCAAATAGCGTGCGCGCAGCATCGCCGCTCGCTCGTAGTCGCGGCGCGCCCCAGCTTCTTCCTCTTCGGCTTGCAGCCGCTTCAGCTCCTCTTCCTTCGCTTTCAGCTCAGGCGGCATCGAGAAGATGTCAATCCGCAACTTGGCACTAGCTTCGTCAATCAGGTCAATCGCCTTATCGGGCAAGAACCGGTCGTTGATGTAGCGGCTCGACAGTTGCACCGCCGCCCGCAACGCCTCATCGCTGATTGTAAG
>JAUQOZ010000328.1:0-1732 GCA_030550625.1 Chloroflexota bacterium
GCAATCAGCGCGCCAAGGTCAAGCGCGATCACCCGCTTGTTCTTCAGCGCTTCGGGTACATCGCCGCGCACAATGCGTTGGGCCAAGCCCTCGACAATCGCCGTCTTGCCGACACCCGGCTCACCGATCAACACCGGGTTATTCTTGGTGCGGCGCGACAAAATCTGGATCACGCGCCGGATCTCTTCATCGCGCCCGATCACCGGGTCGAGTTTATTGCGCGCGGCCAGTTCGGTCAAATCGCGGCCATATTGCTCAAGCGCGGCATAGGTACCTTCGGGGTTGGGGCTCGTCACCCGCTGCGCGCCGCGCACTTCGCGCAACGCCATGAGCAGCTTATCGCGGGTCAAGCCAGCTTGCTTGAGCACGCGCTCGGCCCCGCCGCCGGCATGGTCGAGAATTGCCAGCAGCAGGTGTTCGGTGCTGACGTACTCGTCGCCAAACTGGGCCAATTCATCGTGGGCCTTGACCAGCACCGTGCGCAAGCGCGAACCAAGCTGCACCTGCGCGCCGCCGCCGCTCATCCGCGGGAAGCGGGCAATTTCGTTATTGATCTGTTGCTTAATCGCGCCGACCGGCAGATTCAGCTTGGCTAGCACCTGCGGCACCACACCGTCGCTCTGGTCGAGCAAAGCGTAGAGCAGGTGCTCAGGCTGTACCTCGGCGTTGCCGAGCCGTTCGGCTGCTGCCTGCGCCGCCGCGATCGCTTCGTATGATTTCTGCGTAAACCGATTGGTGTTGAAGGACATACGTCCACCTCCTTACATCTTGTGCTGCTTTTACTCTAGCAGAGTGGTATCTGTGACGCGATAGCGCAGTGTTAACGTTGCGTTGGAAAATTGCGCGTTACTTTTGGCCGGTTGCTGCGGTTTCTTATATAGAGGCGGAAATGGGGCGCAGCGGCATGGAGGCAAGCGATGGATATGGAAGGACAGCCGTGGTACCGGCGACCGCAGCGAGTAGCGGCGGTGATCTGTGCGCTGATTGGTGGATTGCTGATCGCGTTTGGGCCGGAAGCGCGAGCGATGTGGTGGACGGAAGAGGCAGCGACGGCGGAAGCGTTTGCGGTAGAGGCAATGCCTACACCCACGGTCGCGCCGTTGGTGGTGTATGTATCGGGGGCGGTGGTAGCGCCGGATGTCTACCGGTTAGCGCCGGGGGCGCGGGTGGTTGACGCGCTGCAAGCGGCGGGCGGCTTGGTCGAACTGGCTGATGTGAGCGGGATCAATCTGGCGGCGCAGGTGCGGGATGGCGAGCACATTCGTGTACCATACGCAGGGGAAGCCGTGGCGCCAGCGGCAGCGAGCGAGCAATCCGGGTTGATCAACCTCAACCGCGCCAGCGCGGCTGAACTAGAAGAGTTGCCGGGGATTGGGGCAACGCTGGCAGCGCGGATTATTGAACGGCGGGAAACAAAGGGGCCGTACCAAAGGGTCGAAGAGCTGCGTGAAGTGACAGGGATCGGCGAGAAACTGTTTACCCAGATTGCGTCGTTGGTGACAGTCGGCCCATAAGCAACAATTGCGTCAACAACCTTGCACGAATCGTTGCTCTCGCATATACTCGCGGTAGCACACCAGTGATGGGTGGTGAGCGCCACTGCTATGGCGAGGGTGTCGAGCGCCCGAAGCAATCTCCTGCTGCGGCGCGAAGAATGCCTGAGCGGGTTGCTCCCGTGCTCGCGGGGGATTGCTTCGCCGCCTGCGGCGGCTCGCAATGACATCGGGTGAGC
>JAUQOZ010000328.1:1742-14189 GCA_030550625.1 Chloroflexota bacterium
GGCAAGACCGATCGCGCGGCTCGCAATGACATCGGGTGAGCGGTGGCGGCGCCACCCTCCCCCAGCGGGGGAGGGCTGGGGTGGGGGCACAATCGATTGCTTGGCGCGCCAGCACCTGCGGGGAGCGAAGGGCGTGCTCGATTGTCATTGCGAGGGCGCGTAGCGCCCGAAGCAATCTCCTGCTGCGGCGCGAAGAATGCCTGAGCGGGTTGCTCCCGTGCTCGCGGGGGATTGCTTCGCCGCCTGCGGCGGCTCGCAATGACATCGGGTGAGCGGTGGCGGCGCCACCCTCCCCCAGCGGGGGAGGGCTGGGGTGGGGGCAAGACCGATCCGCGGGGCTCGCAATGACAGTAGGTGAGCGAGATATAGCACAAGAGTGGAGTTTATGCGACGCACAAAAATTGTGGCAACCCTTGGGCCGGCGACAAGTACACCTGAACGGATCGCCGGATTGATCCGGGCCGGCATGAACGTAGCCCGGCTCAACTTCTCGCATGGGACGCATGCCGATCATGCGGCGCGGATTGCGATGGTACGGCGGGCAGCGGCGGAAGCAGGCCGGCACGTCGCCATCTTGCAAGATTTACAGGGGCCGAAGATTCGTACCGGGCCGCTGGCCAACGGCCAGCCGGTTGAGTTGGTGGCGGGGCAGCGGTTTATTATCACCACCGAGCCAATCATCGGTGATGCTAATCGAGTGAGCACAACCTATCGCGCCTTGCCGCTCGATGTGCGGCCACGCGATCGCATCTTGTTGTCAGATGGCCTCATCGAGCTGGTGGTCACGAGCCATACTGATACCGAAGTTGAAACCGAAGTCGTGCATGGCGGTCGTTTGCGCGAACATCAAGGCATCAACCTGCCGGGAGTGCGAGTGAGCGCGCCGGCGGCAACTGAGAAAGACCTCGTTGATCTTGCCTTTGGGCTTGAACAAGGCGTTGATTACGTTGCGCTCTCGTTTGTACGCCGGGCGAGCGATGTGCGCGAAGTGAAGGAGTTTATCCGGCGCGCGGGCAAGCAGACGCCGGTGATCGCCAAGATCGAACGGCCCGAAGCGCTCGATGTCTTGCCGGAAATTCTGGCTGAGGCGGACGGGATCATGGTTGCGCGCGGCGATCTAGGGGTCGAGATGCCGCCAGAGCGAGTGCCGATCGTGCAGAAGCAGATTATTGCGGCGGCCAATCAGGCATTGTTGCCGGTGATTACAGCCACGCAGATGCTTGAGTCGATGATCCATAACCCACGGCCAACCCGCGCTGAAGCGAGCGATGTCGCCAACGCCATCATTGACGGCACCGATGCTGTGATGCTCAGTGGCGAGACAGCCGCCGGCGCTTACCCAATTGAGGCAGTGCAAATGATGGCGCTGATTGCCGATGCGGTTGAGGCATCGTTGAGCAGCAGCCAGCATCCAGCCACACCGCGGTGGACGATTTCGCCGGCGCAATCAACGCCGCGCGCGATTGCGGCAGCGGCTTGTACGATTGCCAATACCCTGCCGGTGCGCTTTATCGCCGTCTTGACCCAAAGCGGTTCGAGCGCGCGGCTGGTTTCCCATTACCGGCCTGAGGTGCCAGTGCTCGCCTTTTGCCCAAGCGACGAGACTGCCCGTCGCACTAGCCTGTATTGGGGAGTAACGCCGATCGTGATCGAAGCCCGTGACCGGCTCGATGAACTTGAACATCAGATCGTGCGCATGATGCGCGAGATGGGCTATGTCCGGCGCGGTGATCTGATCGTGTTAAGCGGCGGCCATCCGGTCTACCGCTATGGGCCGACGAACTTTTTGAAAGTCATCACAATCGAATAGGATTCTTGACACTAGCCCCATCGGATGCTACGCTGTAGCTAATGGCAGGCCGTGTAGAGCAGGATGACCATGCGTATTGTCTCGCTGCTGCCGGGAACAACCGAAATCGTCTGTGCGCTGGGACTTGGCGACCATTTGGTTGCCGTGACCCATGAGTGCGACTATCCGCCGGAAGTGCGCGGGTTGCCGGTAGTGACGCGCAGTATGCTGGAGCAGGACGAGAGTTCGTCGGCTGAGATCGATGCGGCGATTCGCGAGCGCGCGCGCAACGATCTCTCGATCTACCAGCTCGACATGGCATTGATCGAGGCGCTCCAGCCCGATGTGATCTTGACGCAGGCGCTGTGTGATGTGTGCGCCGTGCCGTTACAGCAGGTGGAAGCAGCAGTGGCTGGTAGCTCGGCGCAGGTATTGTCGTTTGAACCGACAAGCTTGGCCGGCATCTTTGGCTCGATCAAGGCGATTGGGCGAGCGCTAGGGGCGCCGGAACGGGCCGAGGCGTTAGTTGACGAGTTGGCAGCGCGAGTCGAGCGGGTGCGCGCGCGGGCTGCGCAAGCGACCTATCGGCCCCGCGTTGCCTGCCTCGAATGGCTCGATCCGGTGTTTGGGCCGGGCCACTGGACGCCGGAACTCGTGTCGATTGCCGGTGGCCAGCCGGTGCTAGGGGTGGCCGGTGAGCGATCGCAGCGGGTATCGTGGACGGATGTGATCGCCTGTGCGCCAGAGGTGATCATCGCGATGCCTTGCGGGTTTACGCTCGAACGGGCCGTGGCTGAAGCAACAGCTATTTTGCCGCAGCGGGCCGGTTGGTATGCCTTGCCGGCGGTACGGGCGGGCAATGTCTTTGCGGTTGATGGCAATGCCTATTTCAGCCGTCCCGGCCCGCGCGTGGTTGATAGCCTAGAGTTATTAGCCGAACTGATCCATCCCGATCTGTTTGCCGGATGGGGGCCGCAGCATGCGGCTATTGCGCTGCGTTGATCGCGGACGCTGTTGTTGTTCAGCTCCAATTCGAGGGAGAATGTGCAGATGTCAAAGCCAGAGCTGACGATCCCCAAAGTATTGCAGGCGCTAGCTGCCGAACTTGATCAGCCGGTGAGCGTTGCCCAGCTTTGCGATCTGATGAAGGCGCGCTGGTCAGTACACTACGCGGCATCTTCAGTGCGCAGCAGCCTGCGTTGGGAAAGCATCACGCTCGGTTGGGTGAAAATTAATCGCTCGCAATATCTCCCTCTGCGGCTAGTGCTTGATGGGTTGCGATTCCGGTGCTGGCCCCGCCCGCAAGACATTGCCGAGGGCCGGTTGCCGATTGCTCATCTGCGCCCCTTTGCTGGCCTGCGCCGGCAGCCCTTGCCAGTGATCTATGACGAACAGGGCACGATATTGGCCGTGAAAGAACCGAGGGTACAAGTAACCGGCTTTGCTTCTCATACTGCGGTTGAAATGCGAAAGTGGTTTCAACGCCATCACTTCGCCGTTGGTGACAGCATTCTGGTCGAAATTCGCTATCGGACGCGGCCAGAGTTGTATTTCACCTATGAGCCGGCAGCCGCATTTCAAGCGAGCCGGGTCGATGAACAGGATCGCGCTCTGTTGCAGGCGATTGTCAAGCAGGTAGATGTGGGTTCAAAGCCGTGTGAAGAGGTGATCTTGCCGATTTTTGCCAGTGCGCCGTGGCGGACGGCATACCCCGGACGGCCATGGCAGTATCTCGTTTTGAGTGATCCGCGCTTGCATCTAATTGAAGATTCGTTGCTACAGGCATCTGATCCGTATTTCGATGTAGAACGATTGTTGTTGCAGGGAACACCGCGCGATGATGTGGTGTTCCATCCCTCATTGGTCGAGCAAGCGCAAGGGGCGCGGCTTCCGGTCAAGCAGTCGGTTATTGATGAGATTACGGCATTGCAGCAAGAGATTCAACGTTCGCGTATCCAAGATCGGCAGGCCGGTCTCTGGAACGGCGATCTGTCGCGTGAATCGCGAGTCGCTGATGAAGAAGAGGATCATTTCTGGGAGACGATGGATGAAATGATGGGTATGGCCATCAATATGTCTGATGAAATGACGCGGGCTGTGTTGCGAATGCAAGAAGTTTTGCCGCCGGAAGTTCAGCAGCAATTGTCCGAAGCAACCTCGGAAGAAGCTGAGGTTATTCTGAGCAGCTATCTGAACTATCTGTTAGTCAAAGCGCCCGATTTGTTCCCGCGGATTGATGTGCCGCCTACGTCATCGTCGAACGATTCGTGGATCATTAAACGCAGCGTTGATAGCGATATTGAGCCGCTTGATGAGCTTGATGCGAGCGCATGGAACGATGACGACGACTGGGATGATGATGAATTTGGTGATGGAGACTGGGATGATGATGAGGAATCCGTTGCATTTGCCCAGAGTATCAATCTGATTAATCAGTATAGTGATTATTTGCCCGAGATGGGGAGGAAACGTTCGACTGCGCTCGCGCAAACCCGCCTTTTGAAGCCATACGCTCAGTTTTTGGCTTCGTTTTATCAACGATCGCTGCATGAAGGCGACTATGCGACGCTTGACGAGTTTCTGTTTTATTACTACCCCAATCACAACGATGTCTCAGAAAGACATATCCGTGACATGTGTAGTGCGCTCAAGCAGTTTTACGCCTTCTTGCGCGAGCGAGGCGTGATCGAAGACGATCGATTTGCGCAGGCGATCTGGAAACGGCGCGATCAGGCAGCGCGTTTGATGACGCTGTGCCAGAAGATAGAGCGCGATTATCCCGATAAGCCGGATTTGCTCGCAATGCTGTTTAAGCCATACATGTCGTAGCGCCAATGATGTTGCTAGCCGCTAAATGCGCCTCTCAGGGCGCTTTTTTTCTTTACGGTGCATCGATGAATGACTATCAACCTCACCAACATCATCGCCGGAGCATCCGCTTGCGTGGATTTGATTATACGCAGGAGGGTGGGTATTTTATAACGATCATGACCCAACGTGGCGATCATTTGTTTGGAACAGTCGTCCATGGCGTGGTTCAGTTAAGTGAAATGGGAGCAATCGCTCATCAGTGTTGGCTGGATATTCCAAAGCATTTCTCCCGTGCTGTATTAGATGAATTTGTGGTGATGCCTAATCATATCCACGGCATTATTTTTTTGACCAATGATTCATCCGTGACAAAGCCGGCGGATGCCAAGGCAACGGACGGGGTAACGAACGGGGTAACGGACGGGGTAACGAACGGGGTAACGAACGGGGCCGCGGTAGGGGCGACGCATGCGTCGCCCCTACCGCGGCCGTTGCCACGCGGCCCCCAACCCCATTCCGTTGGCGCCATCGTTGGTTCGTTCAAATCTGCCGTAACCCGTCACATCAATGCGTTGAATCGCACCCCCGGCATCACGGTTTGGCAACGGAATTATTACGAACACATCATCCGCTCGGAACAGGCGCTCAACCGCATTCGTCATTACATTCTGGCAAATCCAAGCCGTTGGCAACGCGATCGCTACCGATAACGACGCGGAAATAGCACTGTTGTTGAGGAATGACGATGATTACCTACACTATTTCAATGCCGGCCCCTCATTCGCACCTGTTTCATGTGCAGATCGAGATGACGCGCAATGAAACTGGTGACGTGTTGTTGTCATTGCCGGCGTGGACACCCGGTTCGTATATGATCCGCGAGTTTGCCCGTCACGTGCAAGAATTTCAAGCCGCCGGCGATGAGGGGCAACCGTTGCCGTGGCGTAAGGTTCGTAAAGATGGTTGGTTGGTGGCGGCAGGCCCGGCGACGCGCGTGGTGGTGTCGTATAAGGTGTATGCGTTCGATCTGACGGTGCGCACCAGCCATCTTGATGGCACGCATGGCTATTTCAACGGCGCGAACGTTTTTATGTACGTTCACGGCCATACCCGTGAACCGCTGACGTTGCACGTCGATCCGCCGGTTGGTTGGCGCGTGACGACCGGTTTGGCGCCGCTGCCATCTGATCCCGCTTACCCGCACCGCGCTTCGTTTCAGGCCGCCGATTACGATGAGCTGGTGGATTGCCCGGTTGAGTGCGGCACCCACCGGTTGTTGTCTTTCACGGTTGATGGCGTGCCGCACCGGATTGCGATCTGGGGGCGCGGGAACGAAGATGAAGCGCGTTTGCTCGCCGATACGCAGCGCATCGTCGAAGTGCAGCGCGCGATGTTTGGCGGTTTGCCGTACCGCGATTACACCTTCATTCTCCATCTGACTGATGGGCGCGGCGGCGGGCTTGAGCATCGCAACAGCGCGACCAACATGGTCGATCGCTGGACGTTCGCTGATCAGTATGAACGCTATCTGAGTCTGACCTCGCACGAGCTGTTCCATGCGTGGAATGTCAAGCGGTTGCGTCCAGCAGCGCTTGGCCCGTTCGATTACCAGAACGAAAACTATACCCGCTTGCTCTGGTTGATGGAAGGAGCGACGAGCTATTACGATGATCTGCTGCTGGTGCGAGCCGGCTTGATGAGCGAAGAGCGGTATCTGCAAAAACTGGCCGATGAGATTGTGCAATTGCAGAGCCAACCCGGTCGCCGTCTGCAAAGTCTGGAGCAGAGCAGTTTTGATGCGTGGATCAAGTTCTACCGGCCTGACGAAAACAGTATCAATACCAGCATTTCGTACTATCTCAAGGGTGCGCTGGTCTGCTGGATGTTTGATATGGCGATCCGCGCGCGCACCAATGGCGAGCGGAGCTTCGATGATGTGATGCGCTATCTCTATCAGCGCTACCCGATTGAGGGGCCGGGCATTCCCGAAGAGGGGGCGGTATTGGCGGCCATCGAAGCGATCGGCGGCGCTGATGGCGGTCTGCGCGATTTGTATGAGCGGTATGTGGTTGGGGTCGAAGAACTCGATTATGCTGCGGCGCTGGCCGTGGTGGGCCTTGAACCGCGCTGGCAACACCGGCGTCCGCGGCCAGACGGGCAACCGCCGGCGTGGTTGGGGGTCAATTGGCGGAAGCAAGGAGAACGCACGCTAGTGGCTGCGGTGCGGAGCGATGGCCCGGCATACGAGGCGGGGGTGTACGCCGATGACGAACTGATCGCGATTGATGGTTGGCGGGTGAATGAAGAGCGGCTCAACCAGCGTCTGCTGGAACGGCGCCCCGGCGATACGGTGCGGTTGACCCTCTTCCGTGGCGATGCGCTGATTGAGGTGCCGGTGACATTGGCCGTCGCGCCGTATGATATGCTATCGCTGGCGCCGGTGGCGGCGCCTACGGCTGAGCAGATACGCATGCGGGCCGCATGGTTAGGTCGGTTAGTGTAAGCAGATGATGGCGAAAGCCATAGAGTGCGGCAGTGAAACTGCCGCATTTAGCATGCGCCTGATGCTGGCGCAGCGCACTGTACGCCATAGAACAAAACTGTTTGATAGCAAGGTGCTCATATGACTTCCGTTGAAACCCTAAAAGCAATGGCGGCGGCGGCGGCGGTCGAGCTCGTGCAGCCGGGGATGGTGATCGGGTTGGGGTTCGGCAGTACAGCGGCCTATGCCACGCGCCTCATCGGCGAGCGATTGGCCAGCGGCGTCTTGCGCGATATTGTAGGCGTGCCGTGTGCTGAAGGCACCGCGATGCTGGCTCGTGAGATAGGCATCCCGCTCACCACGCTCGATGAGGTGAATGCAGTCGATCTGACGATTGATGGCGCTGATGAGGTCGATCCGCAGATGGCGTTGATCAAGGGCGGCGGCGGCGCATTGCTGCGCGAGAAGATGGTGGCGCAGGCCAGCCGCCGGGTGGCGATTATCGTTGATGAAAGCAAACTCTCACCGGCACTAGGTACGCGCTTTTACCTCCCGATTGAGGTAGTTGATTTTGGTTATCGCGCAACGGCGCGCTGGCTCGAAGCGCAAGGCGGCAGTGTGCGCCTCCGGCTGCGCACCGATGGCCAACCCTTTCGCACCGATCAAGGCAACTTGATCCTCGATTGGGCATGCGGCCCGATTGCCGACCCGGCGACGCTGGCGGCGCGGCTGGCAGCGCGGGCCGGCATCGTCGAGCACGGTCTGTTTGTTGGGCTGGCAACCGATCTCTTTGTCGCCGGCGCCTCAGGTGTGCGCCATCTCACGCGCTAAGATGCGGTACAATAGCGCGGTAGTTTGGCGACATACAATTCGGCGCGTGTTTGACTGGATGGAAGATGGTTCCCCTGCCGAAGGGTGATCGCGCTCGCAGCGGGGATTGCGGCGCCGCTTTGCGGCGGCTCGCAGTGACATAAGTCAGTCAAGAGCGCAAGAACTGCGTTGGTAGCGGATCGATCGCGCTATTAGGAAGAAGCGTATCGAGAGTAACGTACTGCTTACAAAGCTGTTGGGGTCTGGTGAATACGTTGGATGGATCGTATGCGGCTGGCGCCTTCAATTCTCACGGCTGATTTTGCCCGCTTGGGTGAACAGATTGCGGCTGCCTGCGACGCAGGCATTGATTGGATCCACCTCGATGTGATGGATGGCCGGTTTGTGCCGAATATCAGCTTTGGCCCCTTGGTGGTGAGGTCTTTACGCCCACTGGCTGATCGCTACGGGGCGATGCTCGATGCCCACCTCATGATTGTCGAGCCAGAGCGTTATCTAGCCGATTTCGCTGCTGCCGGGGCTGACCTGATCACCGTTCACGCCGAGGCTACGCCGCATCTGCACCGAGCGGTACAGATGATCCACGATCTGGGCAAGAAGGCGGGTGTGGCCATTAATCCGGCGACTCCGCTCAGCATGGTCGAAGAGATGATCGATCAGGTTGAGTTGATCTTGCTCATGACGGTGAATCCCGGTTTTGGCGGCCAAACTCTGATTCCCTCGGTGTTGGGCAAAGTGCAACGATTAGCTGCACTGGTAGGCGATCGGCCAGTCGAGATTATGGTTGACGGCGGGGTGCATCCAGCGACGATCGCTGCCTGCGCCGCCGCGGGTGCGACCGTGGCCGTGGTTGGTTCGGCGGTGTTTGGCCCGCAGCCGATCCCTGACGCCATTGCCGCCTTGCGCGCTGCGCTGGCCGAAGCGCCGGTGCGCTAAAGACCTAGTGATGGTTGAGCTCTTCTCGATTTGTTACACGTAGGTGACGTATGTATCTAGCCGGCGACATTGGCGGCACCAAAACTATTCTTGCCTTGTTCGATCAGGCCGCCGGGCCGCATCATCCGTTGGTCGAGCAAACTTTTCCCAGCGCTCGCTATCCGAGCCTGCATGCAATCATTGCCGAGTTTCTGGCCCAACATCCGGCGGCGATCGCCGGCGCCGCCTTCGGCGTAGCCGGCCCAGTGGTGGCCGGACGGGCCAGCATTACCAATCTCACGTGGACGATCGATGCCGCTGAGTTGAGTAGTGTGTTGGGAGGCGCGCCGGTGCGCTTGCTCAACGACCTTGAGGCGATCGCGCAGGCAGTGCCGATCCTTGAGCCCAACGATCTAGCGACTCTCACGCCCGGCGCACCGGTAGCCGGCGGCGCGATCGGTGTGATCGCGCCGGGCACCGGCTTGGGTGAGGCGTTCTTAACGTGGGATGGCACGCGCTACCGCCCGCACCCCTCTGAAGGCGGTCATACAACCTTCGCGCCTCGCAATCAGGTGGAAAAAGACCTGCTCGATTATCTCCACCAACGCTTCAACCACGTCAGCTACGAGCGCGTCTGTTCAGGGATTGGCATCCCAAACCTGTACGCCTTCGTGCGTGACCGGCTGCTCCAGCGCGAGACGGCGGCGGTTGCCGAACAATTGGCTGCGGCGGCTGATCCGACGCCGATTATTGTGCAGGCGGGGATGGCAACTGAGGGGATGTGTCTGGTGGCGCGCACGGCGCTAGAGTTATTTGTTGACATCTTGGCCGCCGAAGCCGGTAATCTGGCGCTGAAGGTGTTGGCGACCGGCGGGGTGTACATCGGCGGCGGTCTGCCGCCACGGGTGCTCTCGTTGATCAAACGCGAACGCTTCTTGCAGATCTTCCGTGATAAGGGTCGCTTTAGCGACCTGCTGGCCCACGTGCCGGTGCATGTCATCCTTGAGCCAAAAGCTGGCTTGCTCGGCGCGGCAGCCGCAGCGATGACTTGACATGGAGGTTATTTTAGTGTATAAATAACACTAAATCGCAACCGGAGGAGAGGCTCGATCATGCAGGATGAACGCCCAGCTCTCTACGATGTCAGCAAGTACCAATTACCGGCGGTAACAGTTGATGTCGTCATCTTCAGCTTGATCAATCGCACCTTGCATGTGTTATTGGTGCAACGTAAGCGCTGGCCATTCGAGGGGCGCTGGGCGATTCCGGGAGGGTTCATCCGGCTCGATGAGTCGTTGGAAGAGGCGGCGCGGCGTGAGCTTGAGGAAGAGACCGGGGTGCGCGATGTGTACCTCGAACAACTGTACACCTTCGGCGATGTGCAACGCGATCCGCGTCACCGTGTGATCAGTGTGGCCTACATTGCGCTGGTGCGCGCCGATGCCCAGACGATCCGCGCTAGCGATGAAAACAGCGACGTGCGCTGGTTTCCGGTTGATCATGTGCCGGCGCCGCTGGCCTTCGATCATGACCAGATTCTGGCCTACGCCCTCTCACGCTTGCGCTCGAAGCTCGAATATACGACGCTGGCATTCCAACTGTTGCCCGAACTCTTCTCGATCCTTGAATTAAAGCATATTTACGAACAAATTCTGGGTGAGAAGCTCGATAAAGGCAACTTCTACCGCAAAATCAAAGAGGCCGGCATCCTCGAAGAGACACCCTATATGCGCGAGGGGCGCGGTCGCCCGACCCGTCTCTGGCGTTTCCGCCGTGATCGGCCCGGCGATAAGCAGTTTGTCTTCCGCTGGCGCGAAGACCGCCGCGAGTGAGCCTGCCCGCTCCTTCTATTTTCCCCCCTGTAACGCAAGGTGGTATGATTCAAATAGACAACTAGCAGCTCCGCGAAGCGAGGCGCGTTATGCGTATGCTCGAAGTGTTGATTGTAGGCGGCGGGGTGATGGGCGCGGCGACAGCGTATGCGCTCGCCCGGCGCGGACGGCGGGTGCTGCTGCTCGAACAGTTTGCCATCGGGCATGCGCGCGGGAGTTCGCACGGGTTGTCGCGTTTGATCAGCTATGCCTATCCCCAACTGCACTATACGCAACTGGCCATCGCCTCCCGGCAAGCATGGTCTGATCTCGAAGCCGATGCTGGCCAACGCCTGCTCATCAAGACTGGGGCGCTCGATCTTGGCCTAGCCGACCTGCCATATCTGCGAGCCTGTGCCGCCAATCTCGCCGCTGCCAGAGTGACATTCGAGCAGGTATCAGCATCTGAACTACGCGCGCGCTTTCCCCAACTCTCGATCTCTGAGCAGACGATGGGTTTGTACCAACCGGATGGCGGGGTGTTGCCGGCTTCGCGCTGTGTGGCGACATTTATAGAACAGGCGCGTCGTTATGGCGCTGCCATTGCGGTGGGGGTGCGGGTCGATCGGATTGTGCCGGATGGGGCTGGTGTGCGGGTTGATGCTGCTGGCGCAACCTATCGCGCGCAGCGGGTTGTGATCGCCGCCGGCTCGTATACGCCAGTGCTGCTGCGTAGTCTCGGCGTATCATTCCCATTGCTTGTCACCCGCGAGCAAGCCGCCTGTTTTCTGCCCCGTGATCGGGTGTTAAGCAAAGTAGGCTATCTGCCGGTGGTGATCGATCACGACAATGGCACTGAACCACCGCTCATCTGTTTCCCCGATCTCGGTGAAGGGGTAAAGGCCGGGCGCCACGGTGTTGGCCCACTAGTGCATAACCCCTACGAACCGCCGCCACTCCCCGATCCGGCTGAGAACGAACGGATCGCGCGCCGGCTCGAACAGACGCTGCCCGGCTTCGCGACCCGGCTCGTGCGTGCCGAGACGTGTCGCTATACCCATACGCCTGATGGCGACTTCCTCATTGATCGTCATCCTGAATATAGCCAAATTATTATTGCTGTTCCCTGCGCCGGCCATGGCTTTAAGTTCGCCCCGTTAATTGGCGAGATCGTTGCCGATCTGGCCCTGCAAAATGCAACGCGGTACGATATTGCTCCGTTTCGGTTTGACCGGCTCCGCAAGCGGTATCCGGTAGAATTGGCGTAAGCGGTTCTATGTCATTGCGCGGGCGCGGAGCGCCCGCAGCAAGCTCCACGTTGCTCCCACTCCCGCCATCCCCCGCTGGGGGAGGGAGGCGGACAGGGCACCTGATGCCGCCCCCGGCCCTGAAGGGCTGGGCGAGGGTTGCGCAGCCTGCTGCGCGGGTTGATACCCCCACCCCTTGCCCCTCCCCCGCTGGGGGAGGGGTGATGGGGAGTGCAGCACCGGGCTTTGAGGCATCGCACAGCGATCAACAGCGATCAACCGTTGTAATCAATCAAAGGGGCTATGCCCCCAACATCCCTGTGCGCTCTTTGCGCTCCTTTGCGTTCAGAATCTCTGTGCCTTTGCCCACTTTGCGCCTTGTGCTTGACCCTCATCCCCCCCGCCCCTTCTCCACCTGACGGCGGGAGAGGGGGTGCGTTTTTTACCGCAGAGGGCGCGGAGGACGCTGAGGATGATCGCCATCCCAAAACATCGTTGCGCCCTCTGCGTGCTTTGCGCCTTTGTCGTTAGCCCTCATCCCCCCGCCCCTTCTCCCACCTG
>JAUQOZ010000395.1 GCA_030550625.1 Chloroflexota bacterium
GACGGCTGGAGCGGGGGTAGGTTTTTTACCGCCGAGGACGCCGAGGGCGCAGAGGAAGGAATGAGGTCATTGCGAGGGCGCGCAGCGCCCGCAGCAATCCCCTCCTTCAGCGAATGATATGCCTGAGTACATCGCTCCCGCTGAAGTGGGAGATTGCTTCGCCGCGCAGAGCGCGGCTCGCAATGACAACCGAAGCGGCGCTTCCCCAAAACTCTCTGCGTCCTCTGTGCCTTTGCGTTTAACCGTCTTCGCGTCTTTGCGTTTGAAGAAGGGCCGCGTATGGAGTGCGGCAGTTTGACTGCCGCACTCTATGTTAACGATACGATTGAAGGGCTCGCCGCCGATCCACTTGCGCAACTGGTACACTGCTGCTACATGATCGATTCGCCGATTTTGATGATGGAGCGCCACGATGGATCTGTACCACGAAAAATTACACCAAGCCGGAGAATTGCTCGATGCGCACGATCTCGACCTCTGGTTGATATTGGTGCGGGAGACGTCGGAACACACCGATCCAGCCTTGAAACTGCTCGGCCATTTTTCGTTGACGTGGACGACGGCAATTATTGTCACCCGCAGCGGGCGAGCGGTGGCGTTGGCTGGGTTGGGTGATGATGAAGCGCTGCGCCGCACTGGCCTGTTCGACGAAGTGCGCCCCTATACCCAGAGCATCGGCCCGGAATTGGTGAGCCTGTTGCAGAGCTACGATCCGCAGCGGATCGGGATTAACATCAGCCGGAGCGACGTCAGCGCCGATGGCTTGACCTATGGGATGTATCTGAATTTGTGCGACTACCTTGCCGGCACTCCCTACCGCGAGCGGCTGGTCTCGGCGGAGCATTTTGTCGCCGCGCTGCGCAGCCGCAAAACGCCGCAAGAAGTGGCGCGCATGCGCGCCGCCGCCGAGCTGAGTATGCGCATCTTTACCGCCACTGGTGACTTTCTGCGCCCCGGCGTCAGCGAGCGCGAAGTGGCGGCCTTTGTCCATGCCCAAACTCACGCGGCTGGCGCCACCACAGCGTGGGATCCCGCCCATTGCCCCGGTCTCAACGCCGGCCCCAACTCGCCGTGGGGCCACACCGGCCCGTCGGATGAAGTGGTGCGGCCCGGCGAAATCTTCCACATGGATTTTGGCGTCCAGCTCGACGGTTACTGCTCAGATCACCAGCGGGTCTGGTATTGCCTGCGGCCCGGCGAGCACGAACCGCCGGCGGAAGCGCAGCACGCCTTTAACGCGGTCAAGGCGGCGATTCGCGCCGCCGCGGCGGCCATCCGGCCCGGCGTGGTGGGGTGGGAGATTGACGCGATTGCGCGCCAGACCATCACTGCTGCCGGCTACCCAGAATACCCGCACGCGCTCGGCCATCAGGTAGGGAGAGCGGTGCATGACGGCGGCGTGGGGTTCTACCCGCGCTGGGAGCGCTACGGCGATAAACCCTACGGCACGATCGATGCTGGCATGGTCTTGACCCTCGAACTCGGTGTGCGCACGCGCTACGGCTACATTTCGCTTGAAGAAGAGATACTGGTGACGCCTGACGGCTGCGAGTGGATCGGCCCGCCGCAAGAGGAGTTGTGGCTGATCCGGTGAGATAGGTGGAAGTGGCGTGGTACAATGGCGCTACGCCACTTCAGCGCAAGGGAATAGGTCGCTTATGGCTGGCCGGATGCTGACAAACATCAAGCTGCGAGGGTACACCACCTTTCGCGAACTCGATCTGGAGTTAACGCCGATCAATGTGTTGATCGGGGCGAATGGCGCTGGCAAATCGAATCTGATTGCGCTCTTTACGATGCTCAATCAGATGATGAACGAATCCTTGCAGCTCTACGTCGCGCGGGCCGGTGGCGCCGACCGGATCTTGCACTACGGCAGCAAGACCACTGAGCGGATGGAGTTGGAGTTGTGGTTCACCGACGACCAGCAATCGGTTGCTAATGGCTATCGTTGTGAATTCGTGCCGGTGCGCGGCGCATTGTGGCTGGCGCACGAGTCGACCTATTTTCATGACCTCCAGCACTCTCAACCGCTCCAACGCAGCGAATCCAATCAACTGCGCAGCGAATCGCTCCTGCCACAATGGGCAGCCAAAAAGGGCAAGGTCGATCGCTTTGTATACCGGGATATGAACTCGTGGCGGCGCTACCACTTTCACGATACCGGCCCCACGGCGCGGGTCAAGCAACCATGCTCGTTGCGCGACCGGCACTTTTTACACGCCGATGCAGCCAATCTCGCGGCGTTTCTCTTCCAGTTGTCAGAGCATCATCCCTCTGAGTACCGCGCTATTATCGAAACCATCCGGCTAGCGGCTCCCTTCTTCGGCGAATTCGTGCTCAGTCCGCAGCCGGGCAATTCCGATCTGATAACGCTTGAGTGGCGTGAGCGCGGTTCCGACTTCATTTTTGGCCCTGATGCCCTATCTGATGGCACGCTGCGGTTTATCTGTCTGGCGACGCTCTTCCGGCAACCCGAACAGTATCTGCCGGCCACCATTGTCATTGACGAGCCGGAATTGGGCTTGCATCCGTATGCCATTACTTTGCTCGCCGAACTGGTGCGCAAAGTGGCCGCCAAACGGCAAGTGATCCTTGCTACCCAGTCGGTAGCGCTGGTCAACCAATTCGCGCCGGAAGAAGTGCTGGTGGTTGACCGGCGGGAAGGCATCTCCACCGTGCGCCGGCTAGACAGCGCCACCCTTGAGCATTGGCTGGCCGATTACGCGCTCGGTGAGTTGTGGGAAAAGAATGTGCTGGGAGGCAGGCCACAGCCATGAAGCGGATCTTGATCCTGTGCGAGGGTCAAACGGAAGAGACGTTTGTCAATAATATCTTGAATCCGCATTTGGTCACATATCAGCGTTGGGCTGTGCCAATATTGGCTTCGACCAAGCGCACGGCTACCGGATCGCATCGCGGCGGCATTGTGTCGTATGCCAAACTCCGCCGTGAGATTGACAAGTTGCTGCGCGACAGCGATGCTCGTTGTGTGACGACAATGATTGACTATTATGGTTTACCGGCTGATTTCCCCGCCAAAGCCGCTGTGCAGGGCCAATCGCCGTACGAACGGGTCGCTTTTCTCGAACGCGCATTGGCCGATGATATCGGCGATGTCCGGTTTTATCCGTTTCTGATGTTGCACGAGTTTGAAGCGCTGCTGTTTTCGGAACCCGACACCTTGAGGGAATACCTGCGACCAGCAGACCTGCAACGCTTGTTTGGCTCGCTTGCCCAATGTGCGACGCCGGAAGAGATCAACGACGGCCCTGACACCCATCCGGCTGCCCGCATCACCCGCAGCAAACCGGACTACAGCAAGCCAATTGATGGCATCCTGATCGCGAAGGCCATTGGTTTGGCCACGATGCGGGAACGCTGCCCGCATTTTGATCAATGGGTTGGGTATCTTGAATCGGTTTGAGGCAGGGGTGATGGAGCCGCGCGGCTGTGGCGCAACCTTTATCGGTTGCGGTGATGGATGTGGGAGGAGCCGCGCGACGTTGCATTGCTGGTTTTCTGTGCATTGCGCCACAAGATTCTGCCAATAGATTATGGTATACTACTGCTAAACTAACGCACAGTGCGATGTCTGCAGGCCACGATGCCAATGACTTCTCTTGACCTTGTTTGGGTGAAGCGTTGCGCCGCGAGGCGGCTGGCGTAACCAGCCTCTCGTCGGTTGCTACTCATCACTGGTGAGCCAACCAGTTGGGAGGAGTGTTCAGGTGAGCGACTCGATCGCGATTGAACTCCGCGATGTCGTCAAGCGATTTGGCGACGTGGTTGCGGTCGATCACGTTAATCTCCAGATTCGTGACGGCGAGTTTTTTTCGATGCTAGGGCCAAGCGGTTGCGGCAAGACCTCAACCCTGCGCATGATCGCCGGCTTCGAGCTGCCCACCGCGGGCAGCATTCTCATCCATGGCCGTGAGATGGGGATCACTCCGCCCCATATGCGCCCAGTCAATACCGTGTTTCAATCGTATGCGCTCTTTCCCCACATGACGGTGGCCCAGAATATTGCCTTCGGCCTTGAGATGCGCAAGACGCCGAAAGATGAGATTGCGCGCCGGGTGAAAGAGGCGCTCGAATTGGTGCGTTTGAGCGGGTTGGAAGAGCGGCGTCCGCGCCAGCTCTCCGGCGGGCAGCAGCAGCGGGTGGCGCTGGCGCGCGCGCTGGTCAACCATCCCGAAGTGTTGTTGCTAGACGAGCCGCTCGGTGCGCTTGACCAAAAGCTGCGCAAAGAGATGCAGCTTGAATTGAAGAGTTTGCAGGCTCGTGTCGGCATTACCTTTGTCTTTGTGACCCACGATCAGGAAGAGGCGCTCACGATGTCTGATCGGATTGCGGTCATGAATAAGGGGAAGCTGCTGCAAGTCGGCACGCCCACTGAGATCTACGAACGGCCCAATTGCCGCTTTGTGGCCGATTTTATCGGCGAGACCAACTTTATCGACGGCGTTGTGATCGGGCGTGATGGCAACTACACCGTGCTGGAAACGCCGGAAGGACTGCGTTTCCGTGGCTTGGCCGTGCGTCCGCTCAGCGATGGCACACAGGTGACGTATTCGATCCGCCCGGAAAAGGTGCGGCTGCTGGCGCCCAACGGTGAATTACCGCCGAATGGTTTGGCCGGTACCGTGATGACGGTGAATTATATCGGGAGTGACACGCGCATTACGGTGCGGATTAACGACCGGCGCACGATTGATGTCTGGGAACAGAATACCCGCTCGACGCTCGACCGTGACGAATATTGGCAACCGGGTGAAGCGGCGGTGATCGTCTGCCCGCCCGACAATGCGCTCGTGCTGAGCGAGTAAGGAGGGGTGATGGCGACAATCCAGCAACAGCAACAGCGCCGCGACCGCTTCCGGCTGGCGCTGTTGCTCACTCCCGGCCTGCTCTGGCTGCTGCTCTTTTTTGCCCTGCCGCTGGTCATCATTTTTGTCTACAGCTTCATGACCAACGACGCGCTGGGCCGGGTGGTCTACGAGCCGACGCTGAATAACTATATCACTATCTTTACTCAGAGCCTGTACGTTAACGCTTACCTCCGATCAATCTGGGCAAGTGTGTTGACGACGGTGATCTGTCTGCTGATCGGCTATCCACTGGCGGTCTTTATTGCCCGCAGCCCGCAGCAATGGCGGATGCCGTTGCTCATGCTGATCCTGATCCCGTTTTGGACCAATTTCTTGGTGCGGATTTATGCGTGGCAGATTATTCTCGCCAACAACGGCATCATTAACGGCCTCCTTGAGATCATCGGCGTGGGCCGGCTGACCTTGCTCAACACCGAAGGCGCAACCTTGATCGGCCTCATTTACGGCGAGTTGCCGTTTATGGTCTTGCCGCTCTACGCCGCCATTGACCGGTTTGATTTCACGCTCATGGAAGCTGCCGCCGATTTGGGGGCGAATAAGGTGCAAGCCTTTCTGCGCATTATGCTGCCGATGACTATGCCCGGCATTGTGGCCGGTTCGGTGTTGGTTTTCATTCCCACCCTCGGCCAATTTGTGGTGTCTGAGTTGCTCGGCGGCGCAAAGGTTGACTATCTCGGCAACTTGATCCAGCGCCTCTTCTTGCGCGCCAACCCAATCAATTGGCCGCTCGGTTCGGCAATGGCGGTGTTGATGATGTTAGTGCTGCTCGTGCTGATTATGATGTACTTCCGCGTCACTTCGGAGGAAGAGCGATGATCAAGACGGCGCCTGCTACCACTGCATCGGCGCGTATCCGCGGCGCTTTTAGCGAGGGCCGGCTGACGTGGAGCGGTCTGTCGCTCACGGTGTTTTCCATTCTGGTCTACCTGTTTCTTTATGTGCCGATCGTTATTCTCGTTATCTTTTCGTTTACCCGTGACGAGTTCGGTGTACGGTGGACTGGTTTTACGTTTGATTGGTATATCCGCTTGTTCAATAACCCGCGCATGATGGGGGCGGCGTGGAACACGCTGGTGGTAGCAACTGTCTCGACGATCGTCTCGACCATTATCGGCACCATGCTGGCGATGGCGATGGAACGCTATCGCTTTCGTGGGCGCAATGCAATGGAGGGATTGATCTATTTGCCGATTGTGGTGCCCGAAATCGTAATGGCAGTGGCGCTGCTGGCCTTCTCAGCGATCATCTTCGATGTGATCAGAATGGTAACTGGCGAAGTCTTGCGTCGCAATTTGGCAACGGTGACGATTGGCCATATTGCTTTTAGCATTTCGTTTGTGGTGGTGGTCGTGCGCACAAGCCTGAAAAATTTCGACCGCCGGCTTGAAGAAGCTGCTGCTGATTTGGGTGCTGATAGCTGGAATATTTTCTGGCGTATCACCTTTCCCCTCATCTTGCCCGGCATTATCGGCGGCGCGCTGCTGGCCTTTACCCTCTCGCTCGATGATTTCATCATTTCGTTGTTCCTCTCTGGGCCGGGTACTTCACTCTTGCCGGTGGAGGTCTATAACCGGGTGCGGCGTGCTATCACGCCGGAAATTAACGCGATCTCAACGCTGATGCTGCTTTTGTCGATGGCTCTCGTAGCGCTGTCACAATTATTGCAGCGCCGGCGGTGAGAGCATAACACACAAGGAAGGGAGAACTGTGATGCAGATGCTTCGTGTGCTTGTGGTGGCGCTGCTGCTGGCGCTGGTCTTGGCGGCCTGTGGCGGCGGTCCGGCGGCGAGTCCGGGAAATGAGTATGGCGCTAGCGGCGGTGACACAACTGCGCCAAGTGATGGGGTGGATCGGAGCCGATTGTCGCGCCAGCTCTTCTTCTACAACTGGTCAGATTACATTGACCCAGCCGTTCTCGAACAGTTTGAGGCGGAATATGGGGTGCGCGTGGTGGTTGATACCTATGACAGCAATGAAGACATGCTGGCTAAGGTGCGCGCCGGTAATTCGGGTTACGATATTGTCGTGCCGTCTGATTATGCGGTGCAGATCATGATTGCCGAAGGGTTGGCTGCGCCAATTGATAAGGCGTTGTTGCCCAACATTGTCCATCTTGATCCTAACTTGCTCGATCAGTATTTCGATAAAGGTAATGCCTACTCGATCCCGTACATGTACGGCATTACTGGCATCGCCTATAACACCAAATTCTTCCCCAACGGGATCGATAGTTGGGCGGCGATACTCGAACCGAGCCAAGTGGCGCCATTCGCCGGCAAGTTTAGCATGCTTGACGACGCGCGCGAGACGCCGGGAGCCGCGCTGCGCTATATTGGCCAGTCACTCAATTCGACCGATCCGGCGGCGCTGGCGCGGGTGAAGGAGATTCTGCTGGCGCAGAAACCGTATCTGGCCGCGTACAACAGCTCGGATGTGAACCGCAAGCTGGCGAGCGAAGAATATGTGCTGGCGCATTCGTGGAGTGGTTCGGCGATGCAGGCTCGCAATGGCTTAGGCGATGAGTTTAGCGGTAATCCCAACATCGCCTTCGTGATCCCGAAAGAGGGCGGGATGATCTGGATGGATAATATGGTGATCCTGAAAGATTCGCCGAATGCCTACACTGCGCACGTGTTTATGAACTTCCTCATGCGACCAGAGATTGCGGCTCAGATTACCGAATATGTCGGTTATTTGACGCCGAATAAAGATGCCTTAGAGCTGCTGTCACCTGAGATTCGCGAGCTGTACGCGCAGGGTTTCGCCCCCGACGAAGAGATGTATAAGCGGCTTGAGTGGGCAGTGCGTAACGAAGGCACGACCGCTTTCGATGATCTGTGGACGGAGATTAAGGGCCGCTAGCGAGAGGATGGTGGGGCGGCGGATGTGTCGCCCCACATTACACCCCACCCGTCAGGGTGATGTATGTAGAGGGCGAGGCATGCCTCGCCCTTACAATTTGTGTCTGTTTTGCGTTTATTATGGTATCCTACGCTCATCCGCTGGTGATGGATGCGCAGAGGAGGGTGGCATGGAGATCCGCGATCGTCCCGACTATGACCCGGTCGCCGAGATGCTGTTGGTTGATGCGTATATGCGGTGGGCGTTGCTGGCGGCAGAGGAAGTCATCGGGCGGAACGGGTTGGCGGTTGTGCTGCGGCAGGCTGGGTTGAGCCAGCTCATCGGGAATTATCCTCCCGAACAACTGAAGGCGACCAGCGGTTTGACCTTCTACCATTACGCTTCGCTCAATGCTGGGTTGCTTAATTTCTTTGGTCGCTCGGCACGGAGCATGGCGCTGCGGATTGGCCGCCAGACGGCGCGGTTGGCGATTGAGCATCAGAGCGCATTGTTCGGTACCGCAGCTTTGATTGCTTCAAAGGTGTTGCCGTTCGCCACCCAAGTGAAGCTAGGCTTATCGGCGATGCAAGCTGGTCTGCGCCGGCTCAGCCAAACGGTTAACCAAGATCGTCGCTTGGCGATTGAGGATCGCGGCGAGGCATGGGCGTATATTGATTATACCTGTTCGATGTCAGCCGGTAAGCAGGCTGATGAGCCAATCGGCTATATCCAATGTGGCGTGCTGCAAGAGGCGTTGCATTGGCAGACTGGCCGTGAATTTGCCGTCGAGCAAGTCGCTTGCCGTTCAATGGGTGCGCCGGCGTCAATTTGGCTCGTATCAAAGACACCATTACTCCCTGTCAGTTGATGTATGAAGGAGGGCCGTATGGCCGACCTGACTCCCGATCAGATCTACGATTTGCTTAACCGGCCCGGCCCGCTCTGGTTAGTCGGCGCGAATCTGAATGGCGCTAACCTGAGCGCGGCGAACCTCAGCCATGCCAATTTGAGCGAGGCCCAACTGAGCCGGGCTCGTCTCACCGACGCTAATCTGTTTCGGGCCGATCTGAGCGTTTGTGAGTTGGGCGGTGCGAATCTGAGTTGGGCCAATCTGCGTGAGGCAAAGCTGAATTGGGCGCAATTGGTGCGGGCCGATCTGAGCGATGCCGATCTGCGCAAAGCCGATTTGAGCTGGGCTAACCTTGAATTCGCCACCTTGGTTGGCGCGAATCTGCGTGGCGCTAACCTCAGCGCCGCCGACTTCAGCGGCGCGAATCTGTATGGCGCGAATCTGAGCTTGTGTAATCTGAGCGGGGCTGATTTGCGCGATACGGTGATGATCGGCGCCAACCTCAGCGAAGCGCAGCTCCGCGAAGCGCAATTGGTTAACCTGAGCGGGGCGAATTTGAGCGGAGCGTTCTTGATCCGGGTGAGCCTCAATGGCGCGAATCTCAACGGCGCGAATTTGGCGAGCGCGAATGTGATGCACGCCAACCTGCGCGAGGCGACGCTCGATGAAGCTAACTTTATCGGCGCGAATCTCAGTGAGGCGAATTTGGGCGAGGCGAGCCTTTGCAACGCTGATTTTAGCGAGGCTAACCTTAGCGGGATTTACCTGAGCGGAGCCAACTTGCGCAATGCGATCTTGACCCGCGCTAACCTGTCGCGCGCCAACCTGAGCGGGGCCAATCTGCGCGGCGCGAATCTGTGCGGCGCGAATCTGCGCGAGGCGAGTTTAGCTGATGCTGACCTGACTGACGCCGATTTGACCGATGCTGATTTGAGCGATTGCGATCTGACCGGCGCGAAGGGGTTGGCAAGGTAAACGTGGTGAAGACGGCCTACCGGGCCGTCTTCATCACCGCCTAATCGGCGTATACCCGTGTTTCCGACCCGCCGGCTGCCGCCACCGGTTCGAGAATGTCGCGCAAAAACCTGCCGGTGTGCGATGTCGGATGGCGGGCCACCTCTTCCGGCGTCCCCAGCGCCACCACCTCGCCGCCGCCATCGCCGCCTTCTGGCCCCATATCGATCACGTAATCAGCCGTCTTGATCACGTCGAGGTTGTGCTCGATCACCACCACCGTATTGCCGGCGTCAACCAGCCGGTGCAGCACGCGCAATAGATTCTGAATGTCGGCGAAGTGCAGGCCGGTGGTTGGTTCATCGAGGATGTAGATTGTGCGTCCGGTAGCAACGCGGGCTAATTCCTTGGCCAGTTTTACCCGCTGCGCCTCGCCGCCAGAGAGGGTAGTGGCTGGTTGGCCCAGTTTGATGTAATCGAGACCGACATCGTGCAGGGTTTGCAGGATGCGGCGCACTCGTGGCACGTTGGCAAAGAACTCTAGCGCCGTCTGCACGTCCATCTCTAACACGTCGGCAATCGTCTTGCCCTTATACTTGACCTGCAACGTCTCGCGGTTGTAGCGTTTGCCCTTGCATTCGGCGCAGCGCACCCAGACATCGGCAAGGAATTGCATATCGATCTTGATTTCGCCGTTGCCCTCGCAGGCTTCGCAACGCCCGCCGCGAATGTTAAAGCTGAACCGTCCGGGGCCGTAGCCGCGTAATTTGGCTTCCGGCGTTTCGGCGAACAGCTCGCGCAGCAGATCGAAGAGCTTGACGTAAGTGGCCGGATTTGAGCGCGGTGTGCGCCCGATCGGTTGCTGGTCGATGTTGATCACCTTATCGAGCTGGTCGAGGCCGTGCAGGGCACGAAAGGGGCCGGGTTTGAGCTGAGCCCGGTTGAGCCGGTTGGCCAGCGCTGGGTAGAGCGTTTCGGTGATCAATGAGGATTTGCCTGACCCAGACACACCGGTGACAGCGATAAAACAGCCGAGCGGGAAGCTGACGGTGACATCACGCAAGTTGTTGAGCGTCGCCCCTTCCAGCGTCAGCCAGCCTTGCTTGGGTTGGCGGCGCGTGGCGGGTGTTTGGATCGTTAGCCGTCCCGATAGGTACTGGCCGGTGAGTGAGGTGGGGTGTTGGGCGACCTGTTCAGGCGTGCCGGCGGTCACGACCTGCCCGCCTTTGACGCCGGCGCCGGGGCCGAAGTCAATGATCCAGTCGGCGGCCTGCATCGTTTCGAGGTCGTGCTCGACGACGATCAGCGTGTTGCCGAGATCGCGCAGCCGCAACAGCGAATCGAGCAGTTTGCGGTTGTCGCGCTGGTGCAAGCCAATGCTCGGCTCGTCGAGGATGTACATCACGCCGACCAATCCCGACCCGATCTGCGAAGCGAGGCGAATGCGCTGCGCTTCGCCGCCGGACAGCGTCGGCGCAGCGCGATCGAGGGTGAGGTAGTGCAGGCCGACATTGTGCAAGAAACCGAGCCGTTCGCGAATCTCCTTCAGCACATCACCCACAATCGCCTGCTCGGTCTCGTTGAGATGGTTGGGCAGCTCGCGCGCCCAATCGAGCGCCTGCGCTACATTCATGCGGGTGACATCGCGGATTGAGCGTCCAGCCACCCGCACCGCCAAGCTTTCGGGCCGCAAGCGCGCCCCCTCGCAATCGGGGCAGGGCTGCTCGCTCATATACTGGGTATAGTACTCGCGCATCGCGTCCGAGCCACTCTGCATATAGCGCCGCCGGATCTCGCTGGCCAACCCTTCCCACGTGCGGTAATACTCGCCGCGTGAGCCGCTCTCGTTTTCCCACGCAAACCGGATGCGCTCGCTGCCGCTGCCGTAGATAATCGCATTGCGCTGGCGTTCGGTGAGTTCATCCCACGGCTGGTCGAGGTCAATCTGATAGTGTGCGGCAATGGCGAGTAGCGCCTTGTAAGCCCACGTATCCTGCTTCTTGCGCATCTCACCCCAGTACGTCACTGCCCCCTCGTGGATCGAGAGCGCGCCGTTGGGCACCAGCAGCGCCGGGTCAACCTCAAGCCGCGCGCCGAGGCCGGTGCAGGTCGGGCAGGCGCCTTGCGGCGAGTTGAACGAGAACATCTGCGGGGTGAGTTCGGGGAATGAGATGCCGCACGACGGGCAGGTATTGCTCTCGCTCATCAGCCACTCGCGGGGTTGGGCGGGATCAGCCGGCTCGTCGGCGAGACTAATGATCACCTTTCCTTCCCCCACCCGCAACGCCGTCTCGATACTGTCGGTCAAGCGGGTGGTAAAGCTGTCGAGGTCGCCATTGCCGGCGGCTTGCGGCATCGCCAGCCGGTCAATCACCACCTCGATCGAGTGTTTGACCTTCTTGTTGAGCTTAATCTCTTCGTCGAGCGAACGGATCTCGCCATCAACCCGCACTCGCGCAAAGCCTTCAGCTTTGGCTTCGGCGAAGATATCTTTGTACTCGCCTTTGCGCTGGGAAACGACCGGCGCGAGCACCATAAAGCGAGTACCCGGCGGTAAGGCCAACACCCGATCAACCATCTGTTGGGCCGATTGGGCGGCGACGGGCTGGCCGCAGCGGTGGCAGTATTGGTGGCCGACGCGGGCAAACAGCAGGCGCAGATAATCGTAAATCTCGGTGACGGTGCCGACGGTCGAGCGCGGGTTTTTGCTCGCGCTCTTCTGTTCGATGGCGATTGCCGGCGACAATCCTTCAATCAGATCAACCTGCGGCTTCTCCATCTGGCCGAGGAATTGGCGCGCATACGCCGAGAGGCTTTCAACATAGCGCCGTTGCCCTTCAGCGTAGAGCGTGTCGAAGGCCAACGAACTCTTGCCCGATCCGCTCACGCCGGTCAGCACGACCAGCCGGTCGCGCGGTATCTCGACATCAATCCCTTTGAGGTTATGCTCGCGCGCGCCTTTGATCACGATGGTCGTCTTGGCCACAGCCGTCTCCGCTGAGATACGAACGAAGAGAAAGCGCCGCCCCGTTGGCGACGCTACCAATTCTGTGTTCTAGTATACCACGGTTTGCTAGAACAAACGAACTAGACAGCCAATGCGCTTACGTCCACGTGCGTTGATCAACGAACGGTTTGGCGTCAGGCGGCAACTCGGCGATCACTTCGACTTTGCAATGGAGCTTGATCGCCTCGTGCAAGGCCTGCGCCGCGGCGTCACGCAAGTGAGCGTGATCGGCATCACTGGCGGGCACAAGCCGGCAGATCAGCTCGTCGCGGTGATTTTCGCGCACCACCACCGCTTGATACGCCTGCACCCCCTCGAGCCGCCGGATCGCTTCGGCGATATGGCGAGGATGGACGAACAACCCGCGCACTTTGACGCTCTCGCCGCTGCGACCCAGCCAACCCACCAGCCGCGGCGTCTGAATGACCGTTGGTTCATCAGATATCATCAGCGCCGACAGATCGCCGACGGCAAAGCGGATGAGAATGTAGTCACGGCGGAAGAGAGTCACGACCACTTCACCGGTTTGGCCGGGAGGCACTGGCTCGCCGGTGTTGAGGTCGCAAATCTGCACCAGCGCATCTTCCGGCAGGTGCCAGCCGTGCCGTTCGGGGCCGTTGTACCCGAGGTTGCCGGTCTCGGCGGTGCCATAGCCGTCGTAGACCAGAATCCCGTACTGCTCTTCAAACAGTTTGCGCAACGAGGGTGGTAGCGGCTCGGCAGCGACAAAGGCTTTGTTGAGCGGCCACGAGCGCGGGTCATGGCCCAATTCCACTGCCTTTTCGAGCAGCGCCTTGAGATAGCTGGGCAAGCCAGCGTAAGCAGTGACGCCGAGATGGGCCATGGCCTCGATCTGTTGGGCCTGATTGCCAATCCCAGCCGGAATCACGGCGCAGCCAACCGCGCGCGCACCCTCTTCAAACATCACCCCGGCGGGGGTCAGGTGGTAGCCAAAGCAATTGATCACCACATCATCAGGGCCAAAGCCAGCGGCGCGGAAGGCTGGCCCCCACCGCCAAGGATCCGGTTCATCGGATTCGGGATCGTAGATCGGGCCGGGTGATTGGAAGATGCGGCGCAGCCGTGAGAGCGGCGCCGTCAACATCCCGCCTAACTGCGGCCCTTGCCGTTGCAGCTCAACCAACTGCTCTTTGCGCAAAATCGGCAACCGGCTCAGATCAGCGGTGGTCTGAATATCAGCCGGCGTCAGTCCGGCAGCCTCCATCCGTTGGCGAAACGCTGGCGAATGCTCGTAGCCAAACGCGACAATCTCGCGCACGCGCTGATCAAAACTGGCGTAAAAGGCTTGAATGTCCATCTCCGTCACCTCGTGCTTCAGACAACGACGCGCAAGCGCAACGGTCTTCCGGCGCTTGCGCAGCGTTGCGGCGTCATTGGCCTGCGAACCGCAATGTGCGCTACCTCGCCCGTTCGTAAGGGTGATTGGTATTCAGCATTGTACCGCATTCTCACCCAACAACCAACTTCGTCACCGCAAAGGCGCAGAGGATTTTTGAATGCCCCCACCCCCAACCCCTCCCCCGCTGGGGGCGGGGAGGCCCCTC
>JAUQOZ010000349.1 GCA_030550625.1 Chloroflexota bacterium
AAGAAATCCTGATCAGTCGCTGGCTGATCGATGAAATCGCCCGCGCATGTGGCATCCCATCGTAACGCTGTGTAGCCGTGCGGCTCTGTCAGTCCGTGCGAGGCAACGGGGCTGTGCGGCGCTGGCCGGCAATATCGTGCTGCGTAGCCATGCGGCTTGGCAACCGGTCTCCTCACGCTGGTTTCTATTTACACCTCATCTGCTCTTAGATCGCGGCGACTTCGTGAAGAATAGCGCATTCCGGCGCAACATGACTCAATTTCTTGACAATTTGCCCGCCCTATGGTACTGTTCAGGCATTCTGCACGTCTCCAAATTAGCGCATGGTGAACAAAGTGCGCCACACAAGGTTGTGCTGAGCAACGCGAGCGGGAGACATCAACGGTTGATCGACCGCTTATTTGGCGCACCTTTTTCGGCGCGTCATCTTGGCGCGATCTACATTACGGATGGCGAGGTGGGAGCAGCACGGGAGTGAACCATCAGATACTCTGCAGCGTTGTTTCACGCTGCATCGGGTGTGCGCAAATCGTAGCTGCTGCCAACTCTGATCATCATAGCCGGGTGTTCATTTTAGGAGTGAGGAGGTTTCTGTGTCGCACAAACGTCTCTGGGCATGGATCACCCTAATGGCAGTGGCGGCGATGATTCTGGCGGCATGTGGACAGCAGCAGCAAGCGCAGCCGACCACAGCCCCGGCAGAGCCGGCAACAGCCGCTCCGGCGCCGACGGCTGCGCCGCAACCAACGGATGCGCCTGCGCAACCGACGGCTGAGCCGGCCCCAACCACACCGCCGGCTGCACAACAGGGCGGCAAATTGACCATTCTCTACTGGCAGGCGGTAACGACGCTCAACCCGCACTTGGCCACTGGCACCAAGGACTTCGACGGCGCAACCGTCATCCTCGAGCCACTGGCGCGCTACAACGAGAAGGATGAGCTGGTGCCCTTCCTTGCCGCCGAAATTCCGACGATTGAGAATGGCGGCGTTGCGGCTGACGGCACCAGCGTAACGTGGAAGATCAAGCCGGGCATTAAATGGTCGGATGGCACTGATTTCACGATCGACGATATTATCTTCACGTGGCAGTACTGCGCTGATCCGGCGACGGCTTGCACCACCAAGGCGGCCTTCGATCCGATCGCGAATATTGAGAAGATCGATGACACCACGCTGAAGATTACGTGGAAAGAGCCGACTGCCGATCCGTACATTGCTTTCGTCGGCCCCTTCGGCATGATCTTGCAGCAGAAGCAGTTTGGCAACTGCATTGGCGCGGCGGCCAGCACCAGCGCTGAATGCCAAGCGGCGAATCTGGCCCCGATCGGCACCAATGCGTGGAAGTTGCGCGAGTTCCGGCCCGGCGATACGGTGATTTACGAGCGCAACCCCTTCTTCCGCGATGCCGATAAGGTCTTCTTCGACGAAGTGGAGATCAAGGGCGGCGGTGACGCCACTTCAGCGGCGCGCGCGGTCTGCGAGACGGGCGAAGTCGACTTCGCGTGGAACTTGCAGATCCCGAAGGCGGTGCTGGAGCCGATTTTGGCGAGCGGCAAGTGTGATGCAATTGCCGGTGGTTCGTTCGGTGTTGAGCGCATCGTGGTTAACTTCGCCAACCCCGATCCGGCGTTGGGCGACAAGCGCAGCGAGCCGGATCAGCCGCATCCGTTCCTGACCGATCCGGCGGTGCGGCGCGCGATCTCGCTGGCGATCGATCGCAAGGCGATCGCCGAGCAGCTCTACGGCCCGACCGGCGAGCCGACTTGCAATGTGCTGGTGGTGCCGGCAGCGGTCAATTCACCCAATACCAAGTGTGATCGCGATGTGGCCGAAGCCAATCGTATTCTTGACGAGGCCGGCTGGGTGCGCAACGGCCCGGTGCGCGAGAAGAATGGCGTGAAGTTGATCGTCAGCTTCCAAACCAGTATCAATACGCTGCGCCAAAGCACGCAAGCGATCATCAAATCGAACCTCGCTGAGATCGGCATTCAGGTCAACGTCAAGGCAATCGACGCGGCGGTGTTCTTTGGCGGTGATCCGGGTAATCCTGACACGCTGAACAAGTTCTACGCCGACCTGCAGATGTATACCAATGGCCCGAACTCGGCTGACCCGCAGCAGTATCTGCAAGGCTGGATCTGCGCCGAGGTTGCGTCATCGGCCAACCAGTGGAGTGGCAGCAACGATGGCCGCTACTGCAACCCCGAATACGACGCCCTCTTCGAGCAGTTGAAGACCGAGCTCAATCTGGAGCGCCGGGCGCAACTGGCCATTCAGATGAACGATCTGCTGGTCAATGATGGCGCAGTGATCCCGCTGATCAATCGCCGCACGCCCAATGCCAAGCTGAAGAACCTCGAAGGCCCGACCTTCAATACGTTCGACAGCAGCATTTGGAATATCGCGACGTGGCGGCGCGTGCCCTAAGCGGTGACGTTGGCCGGTGAGATGGCAGAGACGCACGCTGATGTGCGTCTCTGCCATGTTCGATATGTGGTTAGGTAGGTATTGTGCGCGATCTGGGGGCGATATACTATGTTGCAATACATTATTCGGCGCATTCTGATAGCGATTCCCACTCTTTTGATTATCAGCTTTGTGATTTTTGCTGTGCTTGCGCTTGCCCCCGGCGATCCTTTAGCGCAGTTTGCGCTTAATCCGGCAATTCCTGAGTCGACTCGTGAATTGATCCGCATTCAGTTTGGGCTTGATCAACCGTGGCCGGTGCGCTATGTGCGCTGGCTTACCTCATTGCTGCGCGGTGATTGGGGCTTTTCCTTCGGCACCCGCGGGCCAGTGCTTGATCTGATTTGGCAGCGACTGCCCCAGACATTGACGGTCGTTGGCACCGCCTATCTGATCGCGGTCTTGCTGGCAATCCCGATTGGGATCATCTCTGCCGTTAAGCAATATTCTATCTTTGATAACGTAGCCACCTTTTTCGCGTTTGTTGGGTTTTCGGTGCCCTCATTTTTCACCGGCCTTGTCTTGATGCTGGTGTTTGCGATTAATCTCAAGTGGTTTCCAATCGTCTACAATACCACCTTGCAAGTGGTTGACTGGGACACCTTCACCCAGCAAGTCCGGCAGATGACGCTGCCGGTGACGGTGCTGGTCGTGCAGCAGACGGCGGCGCTGACCCGCTTTATGCGCTCGTCGATGCTCGATAACCTGAACCTTGATTATGTGCGCACGGCGCGGGCCAAAGGTCTGAGCGACCGGATGGTGGTGCTGCGCCATGTGCTGGTCAATAGTCTGATTCCGGTGGTGACGCTGATTGCGCTCGGTATTCCGACCATTTTCGCCGGCGCGATTATTACCGAGAATCTCTTCCGGGTAAATGGGTTGGGCGCGCTGTTGATTACTTCGATCAATAATTCCGATACGCCGGTGGTGATGGCCTTAACCTTTATTTTTGCCATTCTGACCGTGGTGTTTAACCTGATCGCAGATATTCTCTACGGTGTGCTCGATCCGCGGGTGCGTTATTCGTAATGCGCAACACTGCTATCGTGTAGGGTCATCATCGGAAAGGGTGAGCGTTCGATGGCTGAAATAGAACTCAATGGCGCTGTTGGTCTTTCTCCCAGCGCGCGCGCCCAGCAAATGACTAGCCGGATGCCGGCCAAGCCGCGCACGTTGCTTAGCGATGCGTGGCGGCGGTTTCGCAAGCACCGGCTGGCGATGTTGGGGGTATTGGTGTTGCTGACGCTGGCGTTGGTGTCGTTTATTGGCCCCTATTTCTACATTCCGCGGCTAGCTGCTGAACTTGAGAAGATTGGGTCGCCATTTTTGCAGGATCGGGTTGATCTACAAACGGCGATTGATCATCTCGATTTTCTCAATATCTTGTCAGGGCCAAGTGCAATTCATCCTTTTGGCACCGATGATCTGGGTCGTGATCTGTTGGCCCGCGCGCTGTACGGCGGCAGGGTGTCGTTGATGGTTGGCCTGACGGCGATGGCGATTGCGATTTCGCTGGGCACGATTATCGGCGCGACAGCAGGCTTTTTCGGCGGGATTATTGACCAGATTTTGATGCGCATCACCGATCTTTTCCTTTCATTACCGGTGATTCCACTCACCTTGTTGGTGGTCTATTTGTTTCGCGATCCGGTGATTAAGGCAATGGGATCGCCTGAAGCCGGTATCTTTACGATTGTGGTGACGGTGATCGGCTGTCTGGCATGGATGAGCACGGCCCGTATTGTGCGCGCGTCGTTCCTCTCGCTGAAAGAGAAGGAGTTTGTCGAGGCGGCAACGGCGCTCGGTGTGAGCCGGCCAGCGATTATGTTCCGCCATATTCTGCCGAATGCGATTGGCCCGATCATCGTCGCTGCTACGCTCGAAGTCGGTAGTGCGATTATCACCGAGTCGACCCTCTCCTTCCTTGGTGTTGGCTTCCCGCCTGATACGCCAACGTGGGGCCGGCTGGTGACCGATGGCAGCCAGTATCTGCAAGCAGCGCCGTGGTTGGCGCTGTTCCCCGGCGGCTTGATCTTTTTGACGGTGCTGAGCATCAATTTTGTCGGTGACGGGTTGCGCGACGCCCTCGATCCGCGGTCGCGGTTGTGAGGTACAATGATGCCGGTACACAGGCGTTATTTGTTACCGGAACCCGACTATGACCCATCACTTGACGCCATTGCAACAGTTGGCGGTTGAGGCTATCCAAGAGGATGAACGGCTGACCGCTGGGTTAGATGATGCACAGGCCGGGGTATTGTTGCGTTGGGCTACGGCGCGAGCTGCCGAGCTTACCCGCGATGCGGCTGATGAAACGGCTGCCGAAGCGGTTGCGCAAGCGATCCGTAACGCCGTGCGGGCGGCGGCGCGGGCCGATGGCGCGGTGGCAACGGCTGAGCAGGCGTTAGCGAAGGCGTTGCCCTCAGCGGTTGCCCCCTCGTTGACCGCCTCGCTCACGCTTGGCGGGGCTGAGCCGGTAGCGGCCTCGCTCATCACCGGTGCGGAAAGCGCGCCGGAAGCTTCATCAGGCGCCTCGCACGACACACCCGCAGCTTCGCCTTCCCCCTCCCGTCCGCCTCGGTTGCTGCACCGGTGGCCGGAATCGTTGCCGCTCAGCCTGTTGGCGCACCTTGGCCGGCGATAGGATGGCGCACCGCTTTCTGCTGTCATTGCGAGCGGAGCGAAGCAATCCCCCGCGAGGACGGGCGGAGTGCCTGAACGGGTTGGTTTCGCTGAAGCGGGAGATTGCTTCGGGGGCTGCGCTCCTCGCTATGACAGAAGGGCTGCGCTCCTCGCTATGACAGAAGGGCTGCGTTCCTCGCTATGACAGAAGGGCTGCGCTCCTCGCCATGACAGAAGGGCTGCGCCAGCGGAGCGAAACCATCTCCCGCGTGGGCGAGAGGGGTGCTGAGGGGGTTGGTGCCGCTGAAGGGGGAGATTGCTTCGGGTCGTGTACCACCCAGCACGGCTGGGTGGTATCACTCCCTCGCAATGACATCATGATGCAACATAATTGCTCACCTTCTTTGAGCCTTTGCACGATCGTGAGGATCCTATGGCGCGAAAACCCGCTTCATCGCGCTCGCCGCAGCGCCTCAATCGCACTCAAATTATCTTGCTCTTTTTGACTCTCGCTCTTGGCTTTCTGATCACTGCCGGGATTATCGATCTGCGCCGGTTTGGGCTTGATCCATCGCTCCTTGGCATCGAAACGCCGCCAACCCCTACCGTTAGCGGGCAAATGGGGGGTATGACGGTCTATTTCACCACACCCTCGCTAGTCTACCCCGATATTCCGCGCAACCGGGTGACGCCGCCTTATCTACGCGATATTCTTAACGATATTGCCCAAGCCCGCCAAAGTATTGATATGGCGACCTTTGAGTACACGCTGCAACCATTGGCGGAGGCATTGGTGGCAGCGCATCAGCGGGGGGTTAGGGTGCGGTTGGCGCTTGACCGCGAGAGTCTGGCCGACCCGGTTGACGCCAAATTTGCCGGGATTGTGGAAGAGGCGGGCATTCCGGTGAGTTGGGAAGATACCACTGCTTTTCTTCACAGCAAATTTATCATCATCGATAACAAGATTGTGTGGACTGGTTCGTGGAATGCGACGATCAACGACACCTATCGCAATAACAACAACCTGCTGCGCATCACCATGCCGGAAATTGTCGAGAATTATCGAGTTGAGTTTGAAGAGATGGCCGCGGGCCGGTTTGGCAACAGCAAGCGGGCTACGACGCCATTTTCTCGCATTACAACTGCGCAAGGGACGATCGAGAACTACTTTACCCCGCGTGAACGGCCAGCGGCGCGGATTGTCGAATTGATCAACGGCGCGCGCCGGTCGGTGTATTTTATGGCCTTCTCCTTTACCAGCGACGAGATTGCCGGCGCAATGATTGCCCGCCAGCAGGCGGGTGTGCCGGTGCGCGGCGTGTTTGAGCGGCGCAATGCTGGCGGAGTGGGGTCAGATTTCGGTATGTTGCGTGATGGCGGGGTCGAGGTGCTCGAAGATGGCAATTGCTATACGATGCACCACAAGGTGATCATTATTGATGAGCGGATCGTGATTACTGGTTCGTATAACTTCACGGCCCGCGCCGAACGCACCAACGATGAGAATCTGCTGATCATCGATGATCCGAAGCTAGCGGCTGAATATCTGGCCGAGTTTGAGCGGGTGTTTGAACAGGCGCGCAACCCGACGCGGTGCCAGTCGTGAACGTGTCCTTTTCCTCAGTCAGGGTGATAGGACGTGGCCGTATGTCATTGCGAGGGCGCGGAGCGCCCGAAGCAATCTCCCGCTTCAGCGCAACCAACCCGCTCGGTCTCCCTCCCGTGCTCGGGGGAGATTGCTTCGCCGCGCGGGGCAGAGCAGCGCTCTGCCCCGCGCGCGGCTCGCAATGACAACGGTTTGGATACCGGCATCGCGGTGCTACGGCTGCAACGCGACGATAAAACTCGCTTCGCCAAATGGCTGTTCGAGCAAGGTAATGCGTAGGGTGCTGGCGTTGGCGGCGAGTTGGCGGCGCACGACGGCTACGCCGCGCTGCCGGCTGCCGGGTGGGGCGGTGATAGTCCCCGGACGTGAGTCGTCGTTGGCGATGGGATAGTCGTTGCCGAGCCCGTCGCTGATCTTGATGTTGTCGTTGCGCAACGGCAAACTGACCGGGCGGGCCGTGTTGTTTTGCACGCTCCACGTTAGCTCGATCCGGTCGCCACAGGCATCGATCTGCTCGAGCGCCACGATGATGTCGGGTGAAGCGCCGGTGGTGGCCTCGCCGGCGGCCACGTTCTGCCATGTTTGGTTGCGCGCATCCCACCGTTTGCCGACGAGTTGATAGCCATTCCACCGGCATTGGCTGATGATTGCGTTAAAACCGATGATTGAGCCGTCGGCAGGCGTGCCGGCAGAGAGAACGGCGAGCGGTGCATCGGCGCGGGGGATGGGCGCCGGCGGGCGGAAGATGAGGAAGATCAGTAAGACCAACGCGATCGCAGCGAAAGCCGCTGCCAGCCGGCCAGTGGTGGTCTGCAAGGCGCGCCAGATCTGTTCGCGCCACGGCAGCGCCGGCAGTGGGGAAGCTTCGGCGGGCTTCTCCTCTTGCACCACTTCGTTCAACTCTGTCCACGGCGTGCAGTGGAGCAGCTTGGGGATGGCGAGCATCTCTTCTTCGGTCAGCTCGATCTCTGACGAGCGCTCGGTGATCATATACGCCGGCAACTCGTCAAGCCCGCGCACCTCCACCTTCCAGTCCAAATCGAGCTGTGATCCTTCTTCGATGCGCGGCGCGATCACGATCAGCCGCTTGCAGGTACGAAAGTCAATCGTGTTGGCCTTCTGCTCAGAGAGGAATTCGCGCCGGTGTTCGTTGAGAAAATTGGTCAGGGCGTGAAAATAGGAAATAACTTGATTGTAGGGGTTTTTGCGACCGGGGTTGAGCCGCTTCTGTTCGCCGTTACGGCCTTCTACGATCCACGGCCCGTTGACGCTGCCGATGACGCGGCCATCACAGTGTTTTAGCTCGATGATGACAATCGCGTCGTGTTTGATGATGACCAGATCGATGCTGCGCCCGCCAACGCTGAAATTGGAGAGAATCAGGAACAAGCCCTCCAGTTTTTCGAGGGTTTGGGCCAGCGCCAGAATGGCGCGGCGCTCTTGGGGATGTTCTGGTTTCTCACCAATCCAGACTTGAACGGCCATGGGTTACTCGCTCGTTGCGTGGCGATCATCGCTCCAACCGCTTGGGAGCGGAGGAGTGCGTATTATGCTTGCTTCGCCAACAACCGTCTCGCCTCAGCTCGTGTGCTCAACCTCGCTTAACGCCAATGTTTGGCGCAGTTCGATAATCTGGTCGCGCAGCGCCGCCGCTTTCTCAAAGGCTAGTTCTTTGGCGGCCTGCTTCATCTGCTTCTCAAGGTCTTTGATCAGCTTCAATACCTCATCACGCGGCAGGCTAACCGGCACTGCTGTGGTAGGAGTAGTGACGTACTCGCCGCGCTCTTCAGCCATCTTGCGGATGCGATCGGTGAGGTCGCGCACACCTTTGGCGATGCCCTGCGGCGTGATGCCGTGGCGCAAGTTGTGGGCCATCTGAATGTCGCGGCGGCGCTGCGTCTCGCGGATGGCAGCCTCCATCGAGCGAGTGATGGTGTCGGCGTACATGATCACCTTGCCTTCGATGTGGCGCGCCGCTCGCCCGATGATCTGGATGAGCGACGTTTCCGAGCGCAGATAGCCCTCTTTGTCAGCATCGAGGATCGCGACCAGACTGACTTCAGGCAAGTCAAGCCCTTCGCGCAGCAGATTAATCCCCACCACCACATCGTACACACCGAGGCGCAGATCGCGCAGAATCTCCACCCGCTCGATCGTGTCGATGTCGGCGTGGAGGTACATCGTGCGCACCCCCATCTCTTTCAGATAGTCGGCCAAATCCTCGGCCATGCGCTTGGTTAAGGTCGTGACCAGCACACGCTGCTTGCGCTCGACCCGGCGCCGGATCTCGCCGAGCAGGTCGTCGATCTGGCCTCTGGTCGGGCGCACCTCGATTTCGGGATCGAGCAGGCCGGTCGGACGGATAATCTGCTCAACGATCTGCTCGCTCTTTTCCCGCTCGTAAGGGCCGGGGGTGGCCGAGACGTAGATCACTTGATAGACGTGCTGCTCAAACTCTTCAAACTTGAGCGGGCGGTTGTCGAGGGCCGACGGCAAGCGAAAGCCGTAATCCACCAGCGTCTGCTTGCGCTGGCGGTCGCCGTTGTACATACCGCGCAACTGCGGAATGGTAATGTGGCTCTCATCGATAAAGATCAGCAAATCGTCGGGAAAATAGTCCAGCAGCGTCCACGGCGTCTGGCCGGCGGCGCGCCCGTCAAGATGGCGCGAATAGTTCTCGATCCCGCTACAATAGCCAACCTCGCTCAGCATTTCGAGGTCGTAGAGCGTGCGTTGCTTCAGCCGCTGCGCTTCAAGCAGCTTGCCCGCAGCTTCCAATTCGCGCACCCGCTCATTCAGCTCGTCTTGAATCGCGATGATCGCTTGCTGCAACTTCTCTTTGGTGGTGACGAAGTGCTTGGCGGGATAAATCTCAACTGCGGTATGCTTGAGCAACACCTCGCCGGTGAGCGGGTCAAGCTCGACAATCCGCTCAATCTCATCGCCCCAAAACTCAACCCGGATGGCGGTTTCGGCGTTGGCGGGAATAATATCGAGCGTATCGCCGCGGACGCGGAACGTGCCGCGTTGGAAATCCATATCCTTGCGCTCGAACTGGAGGTCGATCAACTGGCGCAGCAGCTTATCGCGATTGCGCACCTCGCCAACGCGGAGCAGAATCTTCTCTTGGCCGTAATCGTGCGGCGAGCCAAGGCCGTAAATCGCCGAAACCGACGCTACGATCAGCACATCGCGGCGGGTAAAGAGGGCTTGGGTCGCGGCGTGGCGCAGCCGGTCGATCTCCTCGTTGATGCTGGCCTCTTTCTCGATATAGAGGTCTTTCGAGGGGACATAAGCTTCCGGCGTATACTCATCGTAATACGAGATGAACATCTCGACCGCCGCGTCGGGCAAAAACTCGCGGAACTCGGCCCACAACTGTGAGACAAGGGTCTTGTTGTGAGCGAGGACGAGGGTGGGGCGTTGGGTCTGGGCAAAGATGTGAGCCATCACGAAGGTCTTGCCGGTGCCGGTGGCGCCGAGCAAGGTCTGATGGCGGTAGCCGGCGCGCAAACCGGCCACCAACTTCTCGATGGCTTGTGGTTGATCGCCGGTTGGCTGATACGGCGCTTCGATCCGGAACGGCATACGGTGCTCGCGAGTTCTGGCACTGAAGAGATAGCAACAGCGCGGGTTGCGCCGTCCGCGTCGAGGCGGGAGGGGCAACAACGCCGCGCTGCTGGTTGGGCTAGAGGTATTATACCAGAATGGCGGCGGGAGAGGGGCACAGCGTGCTGTGACCTCGCCGGATGGTTCATGGGTGGACAGAACGTATGAGCATAGATGGAGTTGATGGCGTTGCGATGCGCTGGTTGGCCCTCACCCCCAGCCCCGCTCCCACTGGCGCGGGAGAGGGGAGCGGACAGAACGTATGAGCAGAGATAGAGTTGATGGCGTTGCGATGCACTGGTTGGCCCTCACCCCCAGCCCCGCTCCCACTGGCGCGGGAGAGGGGAGTGTAGTATCGAGCGTTGAGGCATTGCACCTCGATCAACGATGACACTCGATCACAGGTTCTGTCCTTTCCCTTAACACCGAGCGGGAACACAGTGCGCTGTGCCCCCACATGTGACCGTTTATCGCAACTCGAAGGTAATTTGGACGGTGGCGCTGTAGGTTTGCTGGCCGGGTTGCACCGGCGGGGCCGAGCGGGCTGCCGGCGCGCCGTAGGCGTCGGCCATCATCGGTACCGGGATGGGGCTAGCGCCAAAGTTCTCGGTGATGAACAGCACCCGGCCCAGCGAGGTGCCGCTCGCGCGCGCCATCTGCTCGGCCCGCGCTCGCGCATTGGCGACCGCCGCCTCACGCGCCTGCGCCATCACCGCTTCCGTATCGCTCACACCGAAGCTCACGCCGTACAGCCGGTTCGCGCCCACCTGCACCACTTGGTCGATCAGATCACCGGCCTGCGCGATATTGCGGATGGTCACGTTGACCATATTGCTGACGGTGTAGCCGATAATGTTCTGGCCTTGCTCATCGTAGAACGGATAGATGTTAAGGCCAGTGGTCTGAATGTCCTTCGCCTCGACCCCCAACTGGCGGATGCGATCGATGATGGCCTGCGCCTGCGCGCTATTTTGGGCTAGCGCCTCTTGGGTGGTCGGCGCTTTGGTTTCAACGCCAATCGTGATGGTCGCGATGTCCGGTTCTACCTTTACTTCGCCGGTGCCGATGACCACAATCTGCGGCATATTGCTCACGCCGGGTTGGGCAGTGACAGTTTGGGCCGGGCGGAGCAGACCGACGGCGGCCAAGGCCAACACAGCGATCATGGCAGTAAAGGCGAGAATGGTAGTGAGAAGACGGTTTTCCATAGTAGTATCTCCTTAGGCATTTGTTTTACGTCTCAGTAGAGAGACGGCGATGCCGGGAAAATGGTTCCGCGAAATGTGGAGCCGCACGGCAATGCGGCTGGACAGTTCAAGGGCGGACAGAACGTGTGATTGTAGATGTAGGTTATCGCTTTGTGATGCGCTGGTTTGCCCTCACCCCCAGCCTCTCTCCCACTGGCGCGGGAGAGGGGCGTGTAGAGCTACGCTTTGAGGCATTGCACAGCGATCAACGGCTGTACGCGACCACATACTCTGTCCGCCCCGCAAGGTTGGACGGAGCGTGGTGCGTTAGCGGGTGAGCATTGTGATCTTCCGGCGCCACACCCGCCAGAACATAGCCGCCTCAAACGGGCCAACGATCAGGAAGGCGAGCCACACACCCCACAACGCCGGCGCCCACCACGTCACAATCACCAGCGCCAGCGCGACGCAGATCCAGATCGCGGCGCCGCTAATAGCGAGCGGCGACAGGGTATCGCCCAACCCGCGCAGCGCGCCGCCGAGGGCGAAGGTCAAAGCCCATGCCGGTTGGGTAAGGGCGACCACGCGCACCGCCGCCGCGCCATCGGCGACCAACTGCGGATCGCGGTTGAAGATGCTGACCAGCCCTTCGGCAAAGATGAGGAACAACACACCGAGGCCGCCCATCCAGAGGATTGTCCAGCGCAAGGCGATCATCGCCACCGCATTGGCTTCAGCCGGGCGCTGCGCGCCGATGGCTTGGCCGACCAGCGCCGTCGCCGCCAGCCCAAAGCCGATACCGGGTAAAAACGAGAGCGAGAGGACATTAATCGCGACCCGGTGGGCGGCCAACGGCACCGTACCCAGCGTCGCCACCACCGGCGTCAGCGAAGCGATCGCGCCGATCACCAACACCTCTTCGACCGCCGCCGGCATCCCGATCCGCAGCACATCGCGCAAGACGCTGATGCGCGGCCACCACATGCCGCCGCCGCCAGCGCGCACGCCGTTGCGCCCATACCAAAGCACCCCTACCAGCAGCGCCGCGCCGATCAAGCGGGCAATCACCGAACCCCACGCACTGCCCACCGCGCCGAGCGCCGGCAGACCGAGCCAGCCGAAGATCAGGGCCGCGCTGGCAATCACATTGACCACGTTGGCGAAAGCAGTGACCAACATCGGCGTGCGCGAATCACCCACCCCGCGCAAGACGCCGCCGATCAGATACATCATGGTCAAGGTGGTGATAGTGCTCATCGTCACCGCCAGATAGTCAATCCCGACTTGGCTCACATCGGGCGCCAGCCCGAACAGGCCGATCAACGCTGGGGTGAGCGGCAGCCCGATGGCGGTAAGCGGCAGCCCGATCAAGATGCTCCAGAGCAACCCTTGGCGGGCGACGGCGCTAGCATCGGCGAGCTTCCCGCCGCCGTAGGCTTGGGCGACCAGCACGGCCACCCCTACCGATAACGCGCTGAGGGCGGCGGTGGTGACGAAGATGACCTGTAAGGCAGCGCCGACGCCGGCCAACGCCACCGCGCCGAGCGACGCAACGAGGATGGTGTCAACCACACCGAGCATCGTTTGCAGCAAGTTTTCGCCGATCACCGGCCATGCTAGTCGCAACACGCGCTTTTCAAGCTGAGCGCGGGAAGGCGGCGGGGTGATCGTGTCAGCAGTGAGGGTGTCTGAGTGCATAAGGTATGAAGCGACGCATGCGTCGCGCTGATAGGTGTTGGTAGCGTGTATTCTAACCGAAGTTGGGGGGGAAACAGTAGTCAATCGTCTTGAGCGAGACTGCAACATGCTCAATAGGAGCACTTGCGAGAAAAACATGTTGCCACGAGCCGGTATGCTCAACTCGAAGCGGTAAGATCAAAGCCACATTCTCCCCTGCCAGCATGTGCCGCATCACTTCAGCGCGGGGGCGTTCAATCACTGCTTCGTGGTAAAAGATAGAGCGCACATCAAATGGACGGTAGAGAATGGGATGGATGTTGGTTGGCTAGTGGGGATCAGCTTGCACAAGCTTGCGCGCCGTCGCTAATGACCATCCAGCCTTGTCTTTCAAACCATACGCCTGCGCCAAGATATCGTCCGGCAATCCCTGTATGTTTTGGAATTGCAGTATCCGATTCTTAAGCTCCGTTTCATCGAAGGCAATCGCAAAAGCATCTCGCGCCGTGACAATCCCGACGCTATTGACGGGAAATAGCTCATTGATGCGTGGCCACGAAAGATAGGCTTGGAGATTGGCTGTTTGGCGCGGGACAAAGAAATAATAAGGAGCCTGCGGCGTAATACATCGGTCATCTGTGGTATCGAGGGTATGCGTTTCTAACCATTCGTATTTCTGTTTACGCAGGCCGTAGAGGTCGGCGTGGTAGACCCCACCCCCTTGCCCCCTCCCCGTAGACGGGGAGGGGGGAATGCTTGTCTCTGAAGACGGCGAGGGTGCGTGCCCCTCCCCCGTTAACGGGGGAGGGGTTAGGGGTGGGGTTCCCCCGCAATCGCCTCCCTAATCACTTGAATGACTCCCTC
>JAUQOZ010000001.1:0-6539 GCA_030550625.1 Chloroflexota bacterium
ATGATTACCACGTCCTTCGCGCCTTTGCGTTGAAATCCTCTGCGCCTTTGCGGAGCCGGACGGCTGTCCGGCTCGACAGTGTCTTGGCATATCCACAGTATGCTATGATAAAATCACCACCGCAGTAATAACACGAGTGTATTCATGGCAGAGAACATCGCTAAACCCCGCCAATCCACCCGCCGGATCTGGCTCCAGTATCTGATCGCCGCGCTCGGCTTGGGGCTGGTGCTGTGGTTAGCATTGCGCGCGATCGACACCCAAGAATTGTGGCAAGTGATAACGACGGCCAACCCGTGGTGGCTGCTTGCCGCGGTGGTCTTTAAGTTACTGACCCCGCTCGGCACTGCCGCGCTCTATGCTAACGTCCTCCGCTTACTGGGCCATCACATCCGCGCCACCAAGCTCTGGCTCATCGCCCAAATGGCGATCGTGATTAACATGGCCTTCCCGGCCGGGCCGGTCGCGATGAGCGCGTTTCTGCTCCACGTCTTCCGTCGCCGGCGCGTGCCGGAAGGCGTGACGACCGTCGCCGTCGCCCTCGATTCGCTCACCTATGAAACCGCCTTTTTCGGGTTGGTTGGATTTGGGTTAGCCTACCTCTTTACCCATCGCAGCCTAAGTGTCGGCCAGATTACCGAAGTGGGATTAATCGCTTTTGCCATCGTGCTAGCCGGCATGTATTTGTGGGGCTTGCAACGCGACCGCGCCGACCTCAAGCGCAAAGCCATCGCCGTCCAACAATGGCTGGCCCGCCACCTGCGCCAACGCTGGCAACCGGCCAGCGTCGAGCACTTTCTGGATGAACTCTACCGCGGCAAAGCCCTCGTCACCCAACGTCCCGCTGCGTTTGCTCGCTTGCTGGCCATTCAGATTGGCGTGCTTGCGCTCGATATGTTAACGCTGTACTGTATATTCCGCGCGGTCGGCAACGATCCGCACCTTTCGGTGATCATCCTCAGCTACAGCCTTGCCAGCTTCTTTGCGGCGCTAGCCCCCTTGCCGGGCGGCGGCGGCTCATTCGAGGCCACACTAGTGCTAGTCGCATCGCAACTTGGTATCCCCGCCGCCGTCTCGCTCGGCGCGACCCTGATCTACCGCGTGTTGGTCTTCTGGCTGCCCGGCATCGTAACGGCGGCCACCTACCGGCTGGCGCTCAAGGAAGCGCCAATCCATCACGAGTCGTTGTAAGTTGTGGAGAAGAGACTATGTCTGCCGAACTCCCTCACCTGCCCCGCTCGCTCAGCGAACTGCGCCGGCAACGGTCACCGGTGCGTGATGTCAACAATGAACACGCTGAACGCCTGAAACCGCTCGACCGGTTAGCGTTGGCAATTACCGAACGAGTCGGAACGATGGGCTTTTTCTTTGTTATTTTCATCTGGACAGTGCTCTGGTTGGGGTGGAATTTTCTCGCCCCGAAGCCACTCCAGTTTGACCCGCCGATGGCGTTTGTGTTCTGGCTATTTATTTCAAACATGATCCAGATTCTTTTAATGCCATTGCTAATGGTGGGGCAAAATTTGCAGGGGATGCATGCCGAATTACGAGCGCAAAGCGATTACGAGATTAATCTGCGCGCCGAGCGTGAGATCGATGCGATGTTGCAACATCTTGAGTATCAAAATGCGCTCCTCCACAAGTTGCTGGCCCACGCTGGCATTCCGGTTGAGCAACCCGCCCCTGCTGAACAGAGCAACTCTTCTCAGACGAGCGGTTAATTGCACTGCGGCCCTCGCGGAGCCAGACAGCCGTCCGGCTCTACGGCGCCTTCAGGTTGGCCCCCACCCCCGGCCCCTCAACCCCGCTGGGCGGATGTGCCCCCACCCCTTGCCCCTCCCCCGCTGGGGGAGGGGTGTAGTGAGAGTTCCCGCAGAGGTGCAGAGGTGTAACTCATCCCACTGCGCCGCTTTGCGCTCTCTGCGCCTTTGCGTGTGAAACCTTAGCGCCCCTTTGCGGAACCGGACAACCATCCGGCTCTACGGCACCTTCAGGTTGGCCCCATCCTTTGCCCCTCCCCCAGTGGGGGAGGGGCGCGTCCCGCAGCAGGCACAGGTGATCAGCGCCAGCCAAAAAACCTTTGCGCCCTCTGCGGCTTTGCGTTTGAATCCTCTGCGCCTTTGCCCCCTCTGCGCCCTTGGGTTGGCCCCCACCCCCAGCCCCTCCCCCGCTGGCAAAGGGGGAATGGGCACTTACCGCCGAGGGCGCAGGGGAGCACAAAAACCTTTGCGGCCCTCTCATCCCTTGTGGGGCGAGAGGGCCGCAGCAGGAGAGAGGTGCATTAACCGTTACGGCTACGGTTGAGCAGGAGTAGCGGGTTGCTCGCTGTGCGCGCCGCTAACCTCATCTTGCGCGCCGTCGTGATGGTCAACTTCATTCATCTCGTCTTGCTCGCCCGCCTGATCGGTGCTGGCGATCTGGCCGGTCGTCGCATCAACCTTCACATCGGCGCCATTGCTCAGCTCGACGCTGTAGACCACCACACCGTTCTCGTTATCGAGCGAAGCCTTGACCAGCGTCGTGCCGGGATTCGCCGCCAGCGCCACGTCGATTGCCTGCTGTTCGCTAATCACGGCCTTGCTGGCCAACGCGGCAGCTTCGGCAGCTTCGGCAGCGTCAGATCCCTCCGGCGCTTCCTGCGCATCGGGCGTCTCGGGACCTTCCTGCGCATCGGGCGTTTCGTACCCTTCATCCGGCTCGGCAGTCGGCGACGGCGCTTGCGGCTGAGCTTGGGCCACCACCGCGACCGGAGCATAACCGGTGCTCTGGGCATTGGCGCCGGCATTGCCTAACGCGGCGACACTGGCGGTAATGACGAGACCAAAAGCGACCATCGGAGCAAAGATGCGTGTCCAGCGTTTCATGGTTGTTCTCCTTTATCTAGTTGGTTGGTGTCCATCACTCCATCAGTGATGTGACTACACAATAAAGGGCCAACATGAAGCCGCCGTGAAGCGAAGCTGAAAGACGAGCATGGATCGCAGAGGGTGCAGGGAAAAACGAGGCTGCCCAGTTGAACTACCTGCGCCGGATAGGTCGCCCCTTCAGAGGCAAGCGCAAGCGTGTTACAGTATGGGAACAAACCCACGGGGGCATGCGTATGATCGGAGGAGCAACGCTGTGCTAAACCCAACCTTCTGGTCAGTGACCGGGTTCATCATTCATGCGCTGATCGTGATGATCGCGCTCGTCGTGATTCCCACTAACCGGAAACCGTCATCTGCCACTGCGTGGCTGTTACTGATTGCGATTGCGCCGTACATCGGCATCATCATCTTTTTACTCATCGGCAGCCCGGAACTCCCGCCGCGCCGCCGGCGCGACCAGCGCCAGATGGGCCGGTTGATCGAGCAAGCGATTGCGCGCACCGCGTCTGACCCGGCAGCGCTCAGCTTGCTGCAACCCGTGCTACCGCCATTCGCGCAGCCGCACGCCGACTTAGCGCACCGGCTCGGCGGGATGCCCGCTTTTGCCGGCAACCGGGTTGAGTTAATAGACGACTACGCTGCCATTCTCGAACGGATGGCGCAAGATATTGACCAAGCACGCCACTTCGTCCACGTCGAGTATTACATCGTTGCCCGTGATAGCGCCACAGCGCCTTTCTTCGCCGCGCTTGAACGCGCCGTCCAGCGCGGGGTGAAGGTGCGCCTGTTGTTTGATCAGATCGGCTCGCGGAAGTTTCCCGGTCGCAAAGCAATGGAGCGCCATCTCACCGCGATCGGCGTTGACTGGCGCCCCATGCTGCCGGTGGGTAAACCCGGCGAATGGCTGCGCTTCGATTTGCGCAACCATCGCAAGCTGTTGGTGGTAGACGACTCCATCGCCTATACCGGTTCGCTCAACGTTATCGACCGCTCGTACCACCGCAAGGATGGCCTGTGCTACGACGAACTGTGCGCGCGGGTGAGCGGGCCGGTTGTCGCACAGTTGGCGGCGGTCTTTGCCACCGATTGGCACGCCGAAACCGGTGAATGGCTTGATGTCGCCCACCACCCGGAGCTGTACCAGCAGAGATGGCAGGCGACCGGTTCGTCACTCTGCCAAGTCTTACCGAGCGGTTCAGGATTTGAGGATGAAAATAACCTGCGCCTGTTCACGGCCTTGATCCACGCCGCCCAACGACGGTTGGTCATCGTTACCCCCTACTTCGTGCCTGACGACGCGCTTGTGCTGGCGATGACTAGCGCCGCGCTACGAGGTGTGCAGGTGACACTGATCAATTCAGCGGCAATGGATCAAATGCTGGTGGCATACGCTCAGCGATCGTACTACGAACAATTGCTGCGAGCCGGGGTGGAAGTGCTCCAGTACCGGCAACCGATCTTACTCCACACCAAAGCAATCGCGGTCGATGACCAGATCGCGCTGATCGGGTCGAGCAATCTTGATCTGCGCTCCTTCACCCTAAATATGGAAATCTCGCTGGTGGTGTACGATCCGGCGGTAGTTACCGAACTGCACCGCATCTTCACCGGTTATATCGCCCGATCAAACCGGGTCGAGCTCGCAGCGTGGCTGCAACGCCCGCTCGCCCAACGCCTGCTCGAAAATATCGCCCGCCTCACTGCCGCCCTCCAGTAGCGCCAGTGCAGGCAAGGGCGCTTCGGGCCTCTCCCGCAAGGGCGCTACTCCGATGGCAATTGATACGGCACGCTGACCACAATCTTGCGCTTGCGCAACAGCAAGGCAGCGCGCAGCAAAAACGCAGTCTGGTTGTGCAACAAATACTCCCACCAGCGCAATGGCACAAATTCGGGGATGACAACCACCAATAGATCATTGTCGGTTTGGGCATCAACCATATCAATATAGCGCAAGAGCGGCCCGACCAACGACCGGTACGGCGACTCGAGCACAACTAACGGCACATCAGGAATAAACTGCCGCCAGCGTTGCTGCAATTGCCTTGCCTGCTCTGGCTCGATAGCCACCGTCACCGCCGTCACCCGATCAGGCGCGAACGAGCGGGCGACTGCCAGCGCCGGCAACACGCCTTGGTGAAGATCGCCGACCAGCAGAATGGCAGTATGTGGTTGGGCCGGCGGCTCAGCAATCTGATCACCCAGCGCCAACTGCGTGGCGATCGCCTGATAGTGCCGGTGAATGGCCCGGAACATCAAGACGAGCACCGGCAGCAACACCAAGACCACCCATGCGCCGTAGATAAATTTGGTAATCGAGAGCACGAGCAACACGGTTGCGGTTAACAGCGCGCCCAAGCCATTGATCAGCAAGCCGCGCCGCCAATTGGCTTCGCGCAGGCGCAAATGATGGCGCACCATGCCACTCTGCGACAGAGTGAACGATAAAAATACACCGACCGCATACAGTGGCAACAAGGCAATTTCATTCGCTTGAAAGAGGATGACCAACAGGGCCGCAAAACCGGCCAAGACCAAAATCCCATTGGAAAAGACCAACCGATCGCCGCGATGGGTCAACTGGCGCGGCAGATAGCCATCGCGCCCCAACAACGACGCCAAGCGCGGGAAATCGGCGAAGGCGGTATTGGCGGCCAACACAAGGATCAAAGCAGTCGCAACCTGAATAAGCGTATACACCGGCCCCACGCCAAACACGGTGCGCGCCACCTGCGACAGCACCGTCTCGTGGGTGGCATCATTGGGCAACGCACCCACCCGGTCGGCCAGCCAGCTAATGCCGAGAAACATGGTCGCTAGCAGCGCCACCATCCAGAGCAACGTTGTCGCCGCATTGCGCGACTCTGGCGGCTTAAAGGCCGGCACCCCGTTTGAGATGGCCTCCACCCCGGTCAGCGCCGTGCAACCAGCGGCAAAAGCGCGCAGCACCAACCAGAGGCTCAACGCCTCGCTGCCAGCAAGCGGCGGCACGGCATGGGTCACGGCGCGCATATTTCCCACCGCCGCCTGCCCCACACCCACCGCAATCATCAACAAGATACTGCCCACGAACACATACGTCGGCACTGCAAACAGCGCCCCGCTCTCACGCACGCCGCGCAGATTGGCGAGTGCGATCACCAACACGCTCGCCAGCGCCAACGGCACCGCGTAATCGCTCAACGCCGGCCACCCCCACGCCCCGGCCAGCGACACAATCGCCGCCACACCGGCTGATACACTCACTGCAACCGTGAGCACGTAATCGATCAACAACGCCGCGGCTGCCACCAGACTCGGCCATTCACCCAAATTGTCGCGGGCCACAATGTAGGCCCCGCCGCCGTTGGGATAGGCGTGAATGGTTTGGCGGTACGAAAAGCCAACCACTAAGAGCAAGCCAACGATCACGCCAGCGATCGGCAGCGCCAGATTAACCGCCGCCGCGCCGGCCAATAACAACACTGCTAAAATCGCTTCGGTTGCATACGCTACTGACGAGAGCGCATCGGACGAAAACACCGCGAGGGCCGTGACCTTGTTGAGCCGTTGCCGGCTCTGCTGTTCGGTGGCGATCGGTTTGCCGACCAGAAAACGCTTCAATTCTGTGAACATACGATGACAATCCCAACAACGACGGCGAGCAACGTGAGGATGGACGGCCTGCGTCATTTC
>JAUQOZ010000001.1:6549-13025 GCA_030550625.1 Chloroflexota bacterium
TTTGGCAAGCAGGCAGGCATAGCTGCCACAGAATATCGCGCAATGTACCCTCTGAGCACCGTTCACACCCATTTGATTTGTATTTCGTGCTATAATGCCGGCACGCCGGCAGAACATTCCATCGTATCTTGGGGCAAGCGTCTTCATTAACGTTGTTAACGGACGAGAACATGGCGCCCGTCCGTGCATGAGATGGCTGCGGATGGAATGGGTGAGGCGATAGATTGCCCGCCAAGCTAGCAGGAGCGCCATTGCCACCCACGCCATCACCCTAAGATGTTCTTTTGCGGGCAACTTGTAGCCACCTGCTTGTATCCAGTCAGAGCGCAATGCCCGTTTTTCTCGACGCTGCCAGCGCAACTGCGACGAGGAGATTATGCCGGAACCGCAACCGGTGAAACGCCGCCAAAACCAGCCGCCTGCCCCGGCGCAGCCGTGGTACGCATGGATTGAGCCTTGGTATCTCTCATACGCATTGTTGGGCACGGTGAGCGCCGGCTTGCTCCCGATCGTGATGCCGCTGTTGGTTAGCCGCCAAGGTTCAGCCGCCGAAGTCGGGTTGGTGATGGCCGCGCTGAACGTAAGCGGCTTGCTCGCGCCATTGTGGGGCTGGCTGGCCGACCGTTACCGGCTGCACCGCTGGATCTTGATCGCCGGCTTGGGGTTAGCTACGCTTGGTATCGCCTTGTTTGCGTTTGTTACCAACCCGCTGCTGTGGGCAGCATTGGCGCTGATGCTCAATCTAGGTGTGATCGCCGCCGCAACCATCGCGAATCTGTTTGTAGTCGAACGGCACCCGCGCGCCGAATGGGATGAACGGCTGGGATGGCTGCAAACCGCTTACGGCGGCGGGCAGGTGCTTGGATTAGTACTGGCGGCGTTGGTTAGCCAAACTGATCTGCAGCTCGGTTTTGGCTTGGCCAGTCTCAGTTGTTTGCTGGCCCTTGCGATTGCGGCGAAGTTTGCCCAAACGCCGCCAGCGTCGCTCCCTGCCGCGGTCGTGTTGCGCCACCCGGTGAAGCATACCGATGGCATGTTTAGCTCGCCGCAGCAGCTCTTTCACCATCTCAACCCGACGACGCTGCGCAAGGCGCGCGCAATCCTTGCGACGCCGTTCAGTCTCTGGATGGGAGCATGGCTGTTCGCCGCCAGCGGCGCGGGGGCCGTTTTCGCGCTCTACCCGATGGTGATGCAACATGTGTTCGGCATTGCGCCCAGTCTCTCGTCGAGCGGTTTTGCAGTTGCGGCGGCGTTAGGCTTGTTGCTGTATGCCCCAGCCGGCAACCAAACCCATCGCCAAGGAGCCTTGGCGCTGGTGCGGCAATCGCTGGCCGCCCGCGCGGCTGCGTTTACGCTGCTCTGGATCGTGGGGGACATTGCAGCATTGCACTGGACAGCACTGGTCTTTTTCACGTTTGTAGTGCTGTCATGGTCGTTCATCAGCGTAAGTGCCACCGCTTTCACCGCACAATTAGCACCATCCGGCGAAGGCGAAGGTCTTGGTCTGTTTAACGCCGCTTCGGCGCTGGCCAACATCATCGGCGCCGGCATAGGCGGCTGGATTGCGGTGCAGTTTGGCTATCCAGCAGTGATCTTGTTCGCAACCATTGGCGTCGCGCTTGGGTTGGCCGGCACCTTTGCCATTCCCCGCGCGGCTATCGCCGCCCAGCAGCCATAGGAGGCAGTATGGATGCGCTCGCTCTTCCGCCCGGTTCGACCGCCGTGCATATCGTGCAGCGTCCAGAACCGGTTATCACCGCGCCTGACGATGTGCTGGTACGGATCATCCGGGTGGGCATTTGCGGCACCGACCGCGAAATTGTCAGCGGTGGCCGGGCGAAAGCGCCTGATGGCGCCACCGAATTGGTGATCGGTCACGAGATGTTTGGCCGGGTCGAGGCAGTAGGTGCAAATGTGCGCCGGGTGCAGGCAGGCGATTTTGCCGTCTTTACCGTGCGACGCGGTTGCGGCCAATGCCTGCCCTGCGCAATGAACCGGCCTGATATGTGCCGCACCGGCGCGTACCGCGAACGGGGGATCTGGGGGTTGGACGGCTATCAGACCGAGTTGGTGCTCGACAAAGAGACCTACATCGTGCGGGTGCCTGCCGAACTGGAAGCGGTCGGGGTGTTGGCCGAGCCGCTGTCGGTAGCTGAAAAGGCGATCGATGAGGCGCAGCGGATTCAGCAGGCGCGCCTGCCGGATGCTGCGGCAACCCCAGATTGGTTGTTTGGCCGCCGCTGTCTGGTGGCTGGTCTTGGCCCGATCGGGTTGCTGGCGGCGCTCGCTTTGCGTCTGCGCGGAGCGGATGTGTATGGCTTAGATGTGGTCGATGCCAACACCGTGCGCCCGCAATGGCTGCAAGCGATCGGCGGCCATTATCTCGATGGCCGCGCGACCGAACCGGCCCAGATCGCCGCGGTCGCTGGCGCAATGGAATTGATCTTTGAAGCGACCGGCGTACCGGCGATCGAGTACAATTTGCTCGACGCGCTGGCGCCCAACGGCGTCTATGTGTTGACCGGCATTCCCGGCGGCGATCGCCCGCTGCAAATTGCTGGCGCCGAGCTGATGCGGCGGCTGGTGCTGAATAACCAAGCAATGGTGGGGAGTGTCAACGCAGCGCGCGATCACTTCCAAATGGCAGTTGACGATCTCTTGCAAGCCCAAGCGCGCTGGGGCCACGATCTCCTTGCTCGTTTGCTCACCCCCCCGCACCCATTACGCATCGGTATCCGTATACCGCTTTTTCCGACGCACTTGGTCAGCACGATGACGGCGAAATCAAGGTCGTGTTGGAGTGGGAGCATGCGCAATGACGGCAGTGAGTGAAAGCAGCTACGCACCCGGTTGGCCCGGCATTCCCGCCCGCTGGACATCGAGCGCCAAGACTGGCGTTGGCACGGCGCTGAGCGGCGCGAGCCGCGTTTGGTTTACCTTGAGCCACGGCATCTTGAATGAGATGTATTATCCGCGCATCGATACCGCATGCATCCGTGATCTGGGATGCATCGTTACGGATGGGGTGGCGTTCTTTTCCGAAGAGAAGCGCCACACGACGAGCACGGTATCATTGCTGGCCGAGGGGGCGCCGGCCTACTATCTGACCAATACCTGTCACGATGGCCGCTACCGGATCGAAAAATGGGTGATTGCCGACCCCTCGCGTGATGTGGTGTTGCAACAGATTCAGTTTACCGCCCTCCAAGGTACGCTCGAACAGTATCAGTTGTATCTCTTGCTTGCCCCGCATCTCGGCAATCGCGGCGCCGGCAATACCGCTTGGATCGGCGAGTATAAAGGCGTACCGATGCTCTTTGCCGAACGCAATGGCTTCGCGCTGGCAGTGGCCTGCTCGGCGCCATGGATAGCCTGCTCGGCGGGATTTGTTGGGTTTTCCGATGGCTGGCAGGAACTTTCCCGCCACTACCGGCTCACCCAAACGTACCAGCGCGCCGAGAATGGCAATGTGGCGTTGACCGGCGGCGTCGATCTGGTTGCCTGTCAAGGCCGGTTTACCGTGGCGATTGGATTTGGCCAAAATCCGGCGGAAGCGGCCTTGCATGCCCGCGCGAGCTTGGCCGAACCGTTCGAGACAGTATGCGCAGCGTATTGCCGAGCGTGGCAAGCGTGGCAGGGCGATTTGGCGCTCCCCGATGCCAACGCGCCCCAACAGCGCATCAGCGCGATGGTGCTGCGCACCCACGAAGCCAAGCACTTTCCCGGCGGCATGATCGCTAGTCTCTCGATCCCATGGGGGATGGCGAAGGGTGATGACGATCTGGGCGGCTACCATCTGGTGTGGCCGCGCGATCTGGTGGAAACCGCTGGTGGCTTGCTGGCGATCGGCGCGCACGACGATGCCCGCCGGGTACTCGACTACCTCGCCGCAACCCAAGAGGCCGATGGGCACTGGCCGCAGAATATGTGGCTCGATGGCACACCTTACTGGAACGGCATTCAAATGGATGAGACGGCGTTCCCGATCTTGTTGGTCGATCTGGCGGCCCGTAGCGGTGCGCTCGACCGCGCCGCCATCCAACGCTACTGGCCGATGGTGCGCCGCGCCGCCGGCTTTCTGGTGCGGAATGGCCCGGTGACTGCCCAAGATCGCTGGGAAGAAGATGCCGGCTATTCACCGTTTACCTTAGCGGTTGAGATTGCAGCCCTGCTGATTGCCGCCGATCTAGCCGAACAACAGCACGAACCAGATATCGCCGTCTATCTGCGCGAGACAGCCGATAGCTGGAACGCCGATATTGACCGCTGGTGTTATGTCACCGATACCGATCTGGCGCGCCAGATTGGGGTGAGCGGGTATTACGTGCGCATCGCGCCGCCTGATGTGGCTGAAGCAGCGTCGCCGATCAACGGCTATGTGCCGATCAAAAACCGGCCTCCCGACCAAGCCAACGCGCCAGCCATCCACATCATCAGCCCTGATGCGTTGGCCCTCGTCCGCTTTGGCTTGCGTGACCCCAATGACCCCCGCATCACTAACACCGTCCGCGTGATCGATGCGCTCTTGAAGGTTGACACCCCGTTTGGCCCAGTATGGCGGCGCTATACCGGCGACGGCTACGGCGAACAGAGCGATGGTGCGCCGTTCGACGGTTCTGGCATCGGACGCGGCTGGCCGTTGCTGACTGGCGAACGCGGCCATTATGAGCTGGCCGCCGGTCGCGCCGCCGAAGCGCAGCGCCTGCTAAAAACGCTGGAAGGATTCGCTAATCAAGGCGGTCTGATTCCTGAACAGGTGTGGGATAGCCCCGATCTTCCCGACCATGAACTCTTCTTCGGGCGGCCCTCAGGCTCGGCGATGCCATTGGTATGGGCGCATGCCGAACATCTCAAACTGTGCCGGTCGTTGCGCGACGGCCAGATCTTCGATCTGCCGCCGCAACCGGTCAAGCGCTACCTCACCCAACACACGCGCAGCAAGCTGGCGATTTGGCGACTCAATCAGAAGCGACGCACCATACCGGCAGGAGCAACCCTCCGCATTGATGTCACTGCGCCGGCGACGATCCACTGGAGTAGCGACGGGTGGCGCACCACCTTTGACCTGCCAGCCCAACCGAGCGGCTTGGGCACCTTTGTAGCCGATCTGCCCACGGCAGCACTGGCCCCCGGCGCAGTGATCGTGTTGACGCTGTTCTGGCATGATGAACAACGCTGGGAAGGACGCGATTACGAAGTGCAAGTGGTCGCCGCCGATCCAGAACGGGAGCATTGAGCGATGGTGTCAACAGGGTTGAATCGCCTTTCGCTCTGGTTCAGTCTGCTCGGCGTCGCGCTGGCCTTCTGGCTGATCGTGAGCTACGCCACGCTCCTGCTCGAAGTGGCCGGGGTTTTGTTTGGCGCAACTCTCCTGAGCCTCGCGATTGCGCCGCTGGCGGAGCGACTAGCGCACTGGCGCATCCCGCGCGGGATCACCGTGGTAGCGATCTACCTGATCGGCGGAGCACTCCTCTTCAGCTTAGCTGAACTGCTCGCGCCGGTCATCCGCACTGAGATACGCCTACTCCGTGAACGCGGGCCGCAACTCGTGCAGCAAGGTGCTGATTGGTTGAGCGGTCTACCCGGTTTGGGCAGCATTACCGCCTCCATCCACCAAAATACCGCGGCTAATCTTGGCCAGCAACTGGGCGCCATCGCTGAATCAGCCGTGCGCATCGTATCGGGAACAGGCGGCATCCTGCTTGATCTGCTCATTGTTGCGGTGTTGACCTACCTGTTTGTCACCGATCATGCGCTAGTTGCGCGCCTGCTGGCCAACTGGACGCCGGCGGCCCACCGGTCACGCTTGGCGAGCGTGCTCGAACGGCTGCGCCGCCGCTTGACCCGTTGGATTTGGGCGCAGGTTTTGATTGCAGGCTATTTCGCCGTCGTCTACAGCATTGGGTTAAGCGTGCTCGGCGTTCCTTTTGCGATCACGATCGGGATTGTCGGCGGCTTGCTGGAAATCGTGCCGTACCTCGGCGGCGCGCTCGCCGTCGTCTTAGCCGTAGTGAGCGCCTTACAGGTCAGCCCATGGTTGGCGTTGTGGGTAATCATCTTTCACGTGATTGTGGTTGAACTCGAATCGCACGTCATTGCGCCGGCGCTGTACGGCAAGGTGATTGGCGTCCATCCCGCTCTGATGCTGATCGCCTTGCTGGTTGGCGCCAAAGCCGGCGGCGTCCTCGGCGTCTTTTTCGCTATTCCGGTGACCGTCGTGGTATTAGCGGTCATACAAGAACTGCGCCGCGATCCGGCTGAAGCGGCCAGTGAAGCAACGCAACTACGCAACCATGCCGGCCCGACTGAAACTGCACAGGAGGGATAATGCTGCTACCGTTGCATGCCCCGGTTCAGTGCCTCACAACCGTCTGCGGTGTCGTGAGCGGCGTGATGCTCGACCCGCCAGAGCGAAGGGTGGCCTATGTGCTGGTGCAACAATTCGGCCTGCTCGCGCCTGAACGGATGGCGCCGGT
>JAUQOZ010000001.1:13035-14009 GCA_030550625.1 Chloroflexota bacterium
AGCGAACCAGTTGAATTGTACCGCCTTGCGGATGAAGCACCCACGCCGTTTGAAGAGCACATCCTCCGCCACAATGCGAAAGTGATCGCTACCGACGGCCCGGTTGGCCGCGCCGGCGCGCTGCTGCTGGCGCCAGATTGGACGATTGAACAGATTGTGTTGCGCCAAGGCCATTTGTGGGGAGCGCGCACAATTGCGATCCCGGTTGCCCATGTCGCTCGCATCAGCGAGTTTACCGTGACGCTCAGCCTTGACCGCCGTGCAGTTGAGGCGCTGGCCAGCGTAAACGATAAAGAGTAACTCTTTTGCGCATCCTGCGCAGCCAATCAGTGGCATCGCTCGGTAGTTGACAAAGGAACCAGACAATGAACGCGAATTCATGGCTCTTGTGGGCGCTGCTCTCGGCAGCCTTCGCCGCGTTAACGACCATTTTTGCTAAAATCGGCATTCAGGGGATTGACTCCGATCTCGCGACGCTGATCCGCACCGTGGTGATCGTGGCGGTTTTGGCGGTCTTTGTCTGGTTAACCGGCAAATGGAGCAACCCCTTCGCACTGAGTCCGAAAACGTGGGGTTTCTTGGTGCTCTCGGCGCTTGCCACTGGCGCGTCGTGGGTCTGTTATTTTCGCGCCCTCCAACTCGGCGACGCAGCCAAAGTCGCGCCAATTGACAAACTGAGCGTGGTGTTGGTGGCGCTCTTCGCCTTTCTGTTCCTCGCCGAACGCCCTTCGTTGCAGGAATGGATCGGGATTGCGATGGTCGGCGCCGGTGTGGTCGTGATCGCGCTCAAGGTATGACGGAGCGACAAGGCGCTGTAGAGCCGGACGGCTGTCCGGCTCCGCAAAGAAACGCACAGGATTCTAACGCAAAGGCGCAAAGACGCAGAGGGGTTTTGGATTAGGTTCATCCTTGGCGTCCTCCGCGTCCTCTGCGGTAAAAAACACCCCCCTCCCCCAGCGGGGGCGGGGCCGGGG
>JAUQOZ010000092.1 GCA_030550625.1 Chloroflexota bacterium
GGCGGATCAGCGGAAAGTCAAATTCACCCGTGATCGAGAAGAGTTCGGTGCTGCGCAGTGGGCCAATGAAGAGCAGATTGCCGGGGGGCAGCTCGGTGGGAACTGCCCCATCAAAGATGGTCAGCGGCACTTCGGCAGCGCTTTCGGTAAAGGTCAGGGTCGTCGTCGGCACGCGCGTCACCTCAAGACCGGGCAACAATGCAAGACCAGTTTCGAGAAAGCGATTGCCATCGCTTACTAACCGCACCTTCACCGTCTCGCGTTGCGGGCTGACCGCATAGGCTCGATCGTCCACCGGCAACGCATCGCCATTTTCATCAAGGCGCGCCTCGACTACTGCTACGGTTGCCGGAATCGCCTCGATCCAACTTTGTTCACGACCCGGATCGATCGTCAAATCCACTGCATTTGAGAGAACACCGTCGTAATAGAGTGAGAGCCGGCGCGTGACTGGGCTGCTGCCATAATTGATCGCCTGCACGAACAGGTTCTGCTCGAAGGGGCCGGGTTGGAGCGCAATCGCGTTAATCGCCACATTGTCAGACGAGCGGCCAATCGGGAAGTACCGCACCCGCGCCGGTACCCGCAACCCGTCGGGCAGGATTACATTCCCGTCGGAAATAATCGCCACTTCGCTGTCGGGTTCGCGGGCAGCCAATGCCGAAGCCAGCGTCAACGCTTGGGTGAGGTCAGACTGGCCGCTGTAGCTCGGTTGAATGCGCTCGATCACGCGCCGCAGCTCGCGCCGGTCGCTTGAGGAAGCGATTGGCGCCTCCATCTGGCCGCCAATGGTGATGATCGTCGCTCGCCCATTATCCGGCAGTTGATCAATCAACGCTAGCGCCTGCCGGCGCGCCGCCTCTAATCGAGTCGGCGATTCGTCAGTAGCAAGCATGCTGGTCGAGCGGTCGAAAATAATAATCAAGTTCGCGCCGCTAATGCCGGTAACGGGCACGAAAGGCCGGGCCAAGGCCAGCACCAACAACAGCATGAGCAGCAGTTGCAATAACAGCAACAAATTACGGCGCAGCTTCTGCCATGGCGCATTCGCTTCGATATCGCGCACCATGCGCTGCCAGAGAAAGGTTGATGAGACGACTTGCTCTTCACGGCGCAACTTGAGCAAATACATCGCCACAATCAGCGGGCCGACAATTGCTGCGCCAAGCAACGCTAATGGAGCAAGGAATGACATACTCGTGTACCCATCCGTAGGGACAGAGCGCTGCTCTATCCCTCAGAGACGTTAAATGGTTGTTCGCCACGCGCAATCAAATCACGCAGTTCGGCAATCGCCGCGCGCAACGCCGCATCGGTATCTGGTTCAGCCAATGCCAACCCGCGCGCTTCATACTCGTCGAGATCGGTAATCTCGACGCGCTGGCGGTCGGCGCTCACGATCATATCAATCTCTAAATCTTCCGTCTCGATCACACCATCATCGATCCGGGCCGGGCGAGCAAGGTTGCAATACCACCCCCGCGTCACGCCATCGGGCCGTTGGGCGCGGAAGATGTTATACCAGCGGTTGGCATAGAACGTTTCGATCATCACATCACCCGGCTCGATGCTAAACAGACCGAGATCGACCCGCCCTAACCGCCACTCAGCCTGCACCGTCACGCTCTGCCCATCGCGCGCTAGCACCGTTGCCGGATAGCGGATAATCTGGCCACGTCTTGGTTTGATCAAACGCACTTCAATCATCGGATCACACCGGCCCGGCGCAACTGGCCAAACACGAAATCTTCGATCGGTTCGGCAGTATTCACCGGCACATAGCGCATACCCCGCCCGCTGCAAAATGCCTCGATCTCGCTTTGCCATGCGCGCAATGACTCGCGGTAACGTTGTAACACATCGAGGTCGGCACTGATCTCTACCGCCGGCCCCCCCTCGCTATCAATCAGGCGAATATCACCCTCAATCGGCGGGTCAATCTCTTGCGGCGCGAGCACGTGCATCACCGTAATCTCAAATGGACGCGAACTCAGCGTGCGCAAGGCATCGCGCCAACCCGGATCGAACAAATCAGAGCAGAGCAAGAGCGGGCCGGCGCTGCGCGCCGTCTGAATGTAGTTGCGGCAGAACTGGGTTAGGTTGGCGCTGCTGCCGGCTTCGAGCCGCTGCAAGAACTCAAATAGCGCCACTGCGCCGCGTTTGCCGCGAATCCCGCTTACCGCCGCCGGTCGCCCGCCAAACGCGGTCACGTTCACCCGATCGAGGTTGCTAAGCGCGATATAGCCAAATGCCGCCGCAATCTGGCGGGCATAGTGCAATTTTTCCGGCTCGCCCCATGCCATGCTACGACTGGTATCGACTAGCAGGTGAACGTTGAGTTCCTCTTCGGCCACAAATAGCTTCAGGTAAAACCGTTCAGCGCGGGCGTAGAGATTCCAGTCGATCTGGCGAATATCATCGCCGGCAGTGTACGGGCGAAAATCGGCAAATTCGACCGACGAGCCACGTTTGGGGCTGCGCCGCTCGCCTTGGAGATCTCCGGCCATTGCTCGCCGGGTTTGCAACGCCAGCCGATCGAGCTTGCGCAGGAAGGCGGCGGAGAGCAACGGCTCAGCCATCACTCCTCCTTGACCGCTTCCAGTACGCCTTTGACCACCTCATCGGCGCTAATCCCTTCAGCCTGCGCTTCAAAGTTGAGCACAACCCGGTGGCGTAGCGCCGGCAAGGCTGCCAAGCGAATATCGCCAAACGAGACGTTATAGCGCCCATCCAGCAACGCTAAAATCTTGCCGGCCAGAATCAAGGTCTGCATCCCGCGCGGCGACGCACCGTAACGCACATACTGCTTGGTTATCGCCGGCGCGTCTTTGCCTTCAGGATGGGTGGCCGTGATCAGCCGGGCCGCGTAGGCCAGCACATGGCTGGCGATTGGCACCGTGCGCGCCAGCTCTTGCATCTGGATGATAGTCGGCCCATCGGCGACGTGACGAGCTGCTGGCTGGCGCGCGCCAGTCGTGCGTTGGGCAATCTCAACCAGTTCGGCTGCCGTCGGGAAGGCGACGTTGATCTTGAAGAAGAAGCGATCGAGCTGTGCTTCCGGCAGCGGGTACGTCCCCTCCATCTCCAGCGGGTTTTGGGTTGCCAAGACGAAGAAGGGACGGGGCAGTTGATGGATCGTCTTGGCGACCGTCACCGTACGCTCTTGCATCGCTTCGAGCAACGCCGACTGGGTCTTCGGCGTGGCGCGGTTGATTTCATCGGCCAGCACTAAGTTGGCGAAGATCGGCCCCGGCTCAAAGCGGAACGACTTATGGCCATGGGCATCTTCACTGATCAGCGTGGTGCCGACAATATCCGCCGGCATCAAATCTGGCGTAAACTGGATACGCGAGAATTTGCAGTCGATCACATCGGCCAAGGTGCGCACCAGTGTGGTCTTCGCCAAGCCGGGCACGCCTTCGAGCAGCGCATTCCCGCCAGCGAGCAGCGTAATAATCACCTGCCGGATCAGTTCGTGCTGGCCGACAATCACTTGCGCGACTTCGGCTTCGATGTGTTGCGCGCGTTGCCGAAACTCTTCCGGCGTCAGGGTGATCGCAGCTTCCGAAGCAGCGGTCATGCTGGTGTCCTCCTCGTATGGATGCAAGGTAGCGTCAAACATTGTAGGCAAGCCGACACCGGCGGCGAGCGCCTAGCTTGCTACGGTTCTAGCCGCGAGAAGTATTCGCGAACGAGATCTTGTAAATAAATCGGCACGCTGCCGCGTTCGATCGCTTCCGTCGCCGTGCGCTGATATTCAGGGAAGATCTGCTCGTAGGGCACAACTGAAGGGTTATTCAAGCCACCCTGCTGACCTTGACCCGGACGCACCTCGCTGCTGCCGCCGCTGCCCTGCTGGCCGGCGATAAAATCAGGATCACCGGTTTGGCCGGAGGGCCGGAAGGGTTGGTACACCAGTCCATCGTTGCGCCCTTGCCCCTGTTGCGAACTGGGCCGGTTCGGATCAACATTGCCCGGCGCATTACTCTGTTGTTGGCCGAGATTGTCAGCAGTCGAGCCGCCGCCTTGACCGGGTTGGCCTTGCTGGCCTTGACCGGGTTGGCCTTGTTGGCCTTGTTGGCCTTGTTGGCCTTGTTGGCCTTGCTGGCCTTGCCCTTGGCCTTGTTGGGCTTGGCCCTGTCCTTGCTGAGCCTGTCCTTGCCCCTGCTGGGCCTGCTGGCCTTGGCCGGGTTGGCCAGCCTGCGCAATTTGTTGGCGGGCCGCTTGGGTATTGTTAAGCGCCTGCTGCACTGCGCGCTGGTTAGCTGCCGCCGCTTGGGCATTTTGCACCTGTTGGCCGGCCTGCTGCAACGCCTCAGCGGCGGCTTGGGTGTCGCCGCGTTCGAGCGCCTGCGCCGCATCTTGCAACGCCTGCGCGGTGGCGCGATCCGCCGACGCGAGTTGCGCAGCCTGTTGGGCTAACTCTTGGGCTAACGCTTCGCGTTCCGCTGCGCTCATCTGATCGAGGCTGGCTGCCAAGTTCTCAAGCTGTTGGCGCAACTGGTCAAGCGTTGGGCGGGGCGACGTCGGGTTATTCGAGAGCTGTTCCAACCGGCGCGCCAACTGTTCCAGCGCCGCTTGGCGCACGTCTGTTTGCGGATTAAGCTGTTGGCGCAGGCGCATTTCGGCCTGCGCGAGATCGGCCAGCGCCTCTTGGCGATCACCGGGGTTGCGGGCCAATTCAGCTTGCAACTGGCGCAGGATCGCCTCTAACTCCGCCCGTTGTTCGGGCGTGAGATCATCGCGCGCAGCCAACTCTTGCTCTAATTCCGCCAATTGCTGATTGACCTGTTCGATCATCTCGGCGACAGCGGCGCGCTCGGCCAAGATCTGGTTCATCGGGTTGGGCAGCGTCAGTAACGCAACCGTCACCAGCGCCGGCAGCAGCGCCAGTAGCAATGGCTGGCGCGGCACCACGATCGGGATCTGGCGTGGATGGAGCTGCAACGCCAGCGCGCTCGCGTCAGCCTGTTGGTACGGAGCGAGCGGCGTATCGGCGCCGGTTTCATACAATTCAATCGCCGTCGAGAGCCGTTCGCGCAGGTTGAGGATGCGGTCAACCCGCTGCGCAGCCCGGCGCGGCGACAGTGGCCGGAATGCGCTGACGCCGGCGATGGCTACGAACCAGAGCGCGATCGGCACTAACACCCACCACAGCAAATGCGGCACCGGCGTTATCCAGCCGATGGCAGCTACCACCGCGCTACCGGTTAGCGCCATCCATAGGGTGCGGCTTGCCAGTACAATGCCATCGCTTAGGCGCAGTTTGATGCTCAACGGGCGCAACTGCCGGCGCAATATCTGATACGTTGAAGGGTTTATCGCCTGCGTCATCGCCAATCCTTCCTGTGTCGGCGGTAAGAGTATCGTACCACACTATGGATGACGCTGCCAAACCCGCGCCGGTTCCGGGGAAGAGTCACACCAAAACGCACATCGTCGGGCGCCGCTGATGGGGCATCACTGCTGATAGGGCATTACCCCACTGGCAGCAGCATGATGTGCCACTTGGCTTGGACGGGAAAAGCTAGACCTGCGCCGCTCGTTATCGGATTCACTGCGCCGGTTTGCAGCTACTCTTTGCGCCAGACATGCCGCTCAACCACTTGCCGCACCAATTCACCACGCTCCCAAATCTCAACCACGCGCTGGCTGATAATGGTTGTCGTCACACTGATCGGTTCAGCAACAGGCGTGATCGAGTTCTGGGTAACGGCGGTAATCGGCGCAACCGGCGCCGGCGTACCCATCCGGCGGCGCAGCCATGCCTTGCCAACTTCGACCGCCAGCGTAGCTGCGCCGAGCGCCAGTGCAGCGCCGATCTGGCGCATCTGCGCCGGCGAGAGTGACAAGGTGCGAGGAGCCAAGGCACTCGGTTCGCGTGGAGCCAACGCATCATTGCCGGTGAGCGCTGCGCCGCACGCGCCGCAATACCGGTTCTCGAGCGGGTTGCCATGGCGACAGGCCGGACAAATCCGTTCCACCATAACGCTCACCTCCAACCATTGATGCTGCTGCCTTCTATTATAGCAATTCGCTCCCTGTACGGGCACAGCGTGCTGTGCCCAATGACGACGGCACAGCACGCTGTGCCCCTACGCCTACGTCTCGACGTTGCGTTTGGCTTTGCGCGGCGCTTGGGCCGCCGGCACAAACCGCGCCAAAATAATGCCGACTTCGTAGAGTAGATACATCGGCAACGCCAGCAACATGAGATTCACCGGATCGCCGGTCGGGGTAATAAACGCGGCGATAATCACCACCACCACCAGCGCATAGCGCCGGTAGCTTGCCAATTGCTTGGCGGTAGTGACATTCAGATACGCGAGCACATAGATAATGATCGGCAATTCAAACACCACGCCGTTAATCAACAATAACATTGACACCGTCTCGAGGAAATCAGACAACGTCGGTTGAGTTTGGATGAGCGGCGAGTCGGAAAAGCCGATCAGAAACTGAATGGCGACAGGTGTAGTGACAAACCAGCCAAAGGCAATTCCGGCAAGGAAGAAAAAGGTCACAAAAGGTAAGGCGCGGAAGATCAGCCGCTTTTCGCTCTCGGTCAGGCCCGGTACAATAAAGGCTAACAGTTGGTACACGATCACCGGCATAGCCAGAATCACGCCAACCAACAATGCTACCTTCATGTAGCTGGTGAACTGCTCGGTGGTGCCAACGGACTGGATTGGAGCGAAGCGGTCGTTGATCGGGGCAAAGGTCAAGATCAGGATATCAATCAGTTTAATCGGGCCTTGCGGCCACACGGCGATAAAGCCAAATACCATGCCAATCAGCACGCCGATGCCGGCTTTGACGATCCGGCTGCGGAGCTCGATCAAATGCTCGACCAGCGTCATCGACGTCTCATCGGCTTGGCCTGCTGGGGCCGGTTTGGTAGTCATGGCGCGACAGTCTCCTCAGACACGGGTGCCGGCGCGACGGTCGGTTGCCAGTGTTGATCTAACAGGCCGCGCGCCTGCAACTGAAAGACAATCGACTGGAGTTCAGCCGCCAACCCATTGAGCCGGGCCAGTATTTCACTGAGCTCGGCAGGCGTGACCGGTTCTGCGGCGCTCTGGGCAGGTTCGGTCATTGCCGGAGCCGCCACATCAGCGAAGAGCATCCGATCTTCTTCAGTAATGGGTTGGGCAACCCCAGTGTTGTTGATGACCGGATCGACGGGCATTGCTGCCGGTACTGGCGCTTGGGCCGGCGGACGGATCGTTGGCTTCGCCGGCGACGGCGCTGCGTCAGGCAGAGGCGGGGATGGCTGCGCAGTTGGCAAGGCCTCGTTCAGCGTGGTTTGCACTTGCTCGCCAACGGCTTTTACCTCATCGACCATCGCTTGGACATCGTTGCGCACATCGAGCTGGTTGCGCGTCCGCACCAATTCATCGCGCAATTGGGCGATCTCGCGCTCAAACTCGTTGCGCATCTCGTTAATCATTTGCAGCTCAGGCGACTGTTGCTGCCACGCGAGAAATTTCGCCACCTGCTTGCCGGCGAAGCGCCCCAACTCCGGCAACCGTTCCGGGCCAAAGAGCACGAGCGCGAGACCGGCGATGAGGATCAGTTCAGGCAGATGAACGTTGAAGATCTCCATACAACTCCGCAGTTTGCCGGTGATACGATGCTACTACTATTATCTTACCACAGCGAGCGGTTTGCGCGGAGTGTGCAAGCGCCGGCGCTGCTCATCAGGTGCAATGACCCGCAAACAAACAACGGCGGGTTATTTTACCCGCCGCGTGTCTTTGCCTTGCAATCCGATCAACTTACCGCTATTCGTTGCTCTGATGGGTTTCGAGGTACTTCAGCGCATCGGCGACCGTCTGGATCTTCTCCGCCTCTTCGTCGGGGATCTCGACGCCGAATTCTTCCTCAATTGACATAATCAGCTCAACTAAATCGAGCGAGTCTGCATTCAGGTCCTTCGTAAAAGACGCGCTCGGCACTACTTGCGCCTCATCAACGCCGAGCTGATCGACGATAATCTTGCGCAGGCGCTCCTCCATCTCAGGCGAAGCCATACTGGTTGTGTTCCTTCCTTTCAAAGACGGCTATTCCTCATCGTCGCGCTCGGCAAGGTAGCGAATAACCACCGTGCCAAGCACGCCGTTTACAAACCGGCTGGAATTATCGCTGCCGAACTGTTTGGCCAGTTCGACCGCCTCATTAATCACCGCCTTCATCGGCGTCCGCTCAATATCATCAATGAGCAGCTCAAACAGCGCAATCCGCAGCACCGCCTTATCAACGCCGGGCATCTGAGCGACCGGCCAGTTCGGCGCCGCCTCTTCGATAATCCGGTCGAGATACGAACGGTGCTCCCATGCACCAAAGACGAGGCGGCGCAAAAACTCGGCGCTCTCAGGCGGCATTGGTTCATCGGCGAGCCGGCGTTCGAGCACCTGATCAATTGCGTGATCGGTTTCATCAACTTCAAACAGGATCTGCAAAGCTGCGATCCGCACTCGATGCCGCTGACTGGCCAATCTCGCCCTCCCCATACGCATCCCGCCACCGGCCTACGCCGGATTGAGTGACTCCTTCCACTGGCGCAGCAACTCAGCCACATACCCAGTGTGGATCCGTCCAGCCCGGAAATCCGGATCATCGATCAAGGCCAATTGGAACGGGATGGTTGTTTTGATCCCAGTAATCACACACTCATTAAGCGCTCGCCGCATCCGGTTCAGCGCTTCATCACGAGTATCGCCGAACGTAATAATTTTCGCCAGCAACGAGTCATAGTTGCCGGGAGGCGCATACCCTGAGTAAAGGTGCGAGTCAACCCGCACTCCGGGGCCGCCGGGTGGCAGATAAAATTCCACTTCGCCGCTGGCCGGCAAGAAGTCACGCTCCGGATCTTCGGCGTTAATCCGGCACTCAATCGCGTGCCGCGCTATTGTAATGTCTTCCTGCCGCAGCGTCAAGCGTTCGCCGCCGGCGATCAGCAATTGCCAGCGCACCAAATCGACGCCGGTCACCTGTTCGGTCACGGGGTGCTCGACTTGGATGCGGGTATTCATCTCGATGAAATAGTAATTCCCCTGCTCATCGAGCAAAAATTCGAGCGTGCCGGCATTGACATAGCCAATCGACTGGATGCCGCGCACTGCATCGGCGCCCATGCGGGCGCGCAATTCTGGCGTGACGACCGGTGATGGCGCTTCCTCAACGATCTTTTGGTGGCGGCGTTGGGCCGAACAGTCGCGTTCGCCGAGGTGGATGGCGTGGCCGTACTGGTCAGCCAGCACCTGAATCTCGACGTGGCGCACGCGGGTGAGGTACTTTTCCAGCAGCAGCGCGCCGTTGCCGAAGGCAGCCTCGGCTTCAGCGCGCGCGGTGGGATAGGCGCGTTGCAAATCGGCTTCATCATACGCCACCCGCATACCGCGGCCACCACCGCCGCCTGACGGCTTGAGCAACACTGGATAGCCAATCTGGCGGGCAATATCGATCGCCTCTTCGAGTGAACGAATCTCGCCATCAGAACCGGGTACCGTTGGCACGCCCGCTTTGCGCATCGTCTCCCGGCCAATCGCTTTGTCACCCATCAAGCGGATCGGCTCAGGCGGCGGCCCGATGAAGATCAGTTTGCAATCAGCGCACATCTCGGCGAAATACGGATTTTCCGAGAGAAAGCCGTAGCCGGGATGCACCGCATCACAGCCTGAGATGAGCGCCGCACTGATCAACGCCGGCGCATTGAGGTACGACTTCGCCGGCGGCGGCGGCCCGATACAGACCGCCTCATCGGCCAGCCGCACCGCCAGCGAATCGCGATCGGCGGTGCTATACGCCGCAACGGTACGAATACCCAACTCTTGGCAGGCCCGAATGATACGCACGGCAATTTCGCCGCGGTTAGCCACTAACACTTTGCGAATCATCAGGACATCACCATCCCGCCGTCGATCGTCAGCGTTTGCCCGCTGATATACGCGCCGGCATCAGAGGCCAGAAAACAGATTAGTCCCGCCACTTCAGCCGGCTGGCCGAACCGGCCAAGGGGGATTGTCGCCAGAATGGCTTTGCGCGTCTCTTCGTTGAGAGCATCGGTCATCTCGGTCTCGATAAAGCCGGGAGCGATTGCATTGACGGTAATCCCGCGGCTAGCCATCTCGCGCGCCGTCGATTTGGTAAAGCCGATAATGCCAGCCTTGGCCGCGGCGTAGTTCGCTTGGCCGGCATTGCCGATCAACCCGATCACCGAGGTGATATTGATAATCCGGCCAAAACGCTGCTTGGTCATCGGGCGCAGCACCGCGCGGGTACAGAGAAAGACGCCGCGCAGATTGGTTGCGATCACCTCATCGAAATCGCTCTCCTTCATCCGCAAGAGCAGATTGTCGCGGGTGATGCCAGCATTATTGACCAGAATATCGATCCGGCCAAACTGTTCCAATGTTGTTTTCACCAAATGCTCAACATCAGCCGGTTGGCTCACATCACCCTGCACGGCTATCGCTTTACCGCCGGCAGCAGTGATAGCCGCCACGGTTGCCTCAGCCGCCGCGGCATTGCCCCGGTAATTGACCACAACCGTCGCCCCGCTGGCTGCCAACCGTTCGGCGGTAGCGCGGCCAATCCCGCGGCTGCCGCCGGTGACAATCGCAACCCGCCCGCTCAGATCAAGCAGCATGCTCTTCTACCCCTCTGCCATCGCAAACAACGTCGCCCCATCAATAATGAGTACATTGCGTCGCCCGCTGGCCGCCTTGACGGTATCGGGCGTGAATTCAGTTGACGTAATGACTAACCCTTTTGGAATACCCTTCCGCTTCATATCCTGCAACAGGCTTTCGAGCGTACCGGGCCGCACCTTGTCGGCAACCGACAGCCGGAGCAGGTACGTGACGCCTTCGTAGGTCAGTTCGAGATCAAGGTGCTTATCCTTGTCGATAAAGCGATAATCCTTGAACTCAAACCCCTTCTTGCGGAAAAGATTAAGGACATACGAGCCAAACTGGGGCAGCGACAACCCTTGCAAGTCTTCGAGCGTGCGCACTACGTTGGGACGTTCGAGGCGACCACCACGCTCGGCGATCTCCTTCTGCAACTGGCGGTTGCGCTCTTCGGCCCGGCCCGACATCACGGTGCCGAACGCGGGGAAGGGAATCAACGCAAACGCCGAGAAAATAAAGTAGATCGTGATCAGATCCATCAAGGTGGCCGGCGCTGCTGGTTGATCGGGATCGAGCTGGATCACCGGCATCGGTGCAATGCCGGCTTGACCAACTAGCCCGTACCCGGCCATAATTGCCAGCCCAAAGAGAAACGTTACCACGCCGAGGGCAAGGCCATTGGCCAGATACTCGCCGCGCACCTTGCGGCCCAAATAGATGCCGGCCAGCACCGGCACCACCCCAGCGAGAATCTGTAAAATGTTGTTGGCCAAAAAGAGCGAACACCACGCAATCGCAGTAAGAAGACCAACCAGCAGCACTTGCACCCATTCAATCGAGCGAACTGAATGGGCAAGGCGCTGGAGGAATGACGGCTTCGCTGTTGGTTCTGACACCGGCTGCGGTGTCGTCTCGACGCTCATAAAATCCTCTACCTTGTCAGTTATGGGCGGCCATTGCGGTCGCCTTCGCGTTCCAGCAATTCATCAACCGCTTCGCGCAATTTGCCGATGTCGGTAAACGCGCGGTAGACCGAAGCAAACCGGATGTAGGCCACTTCATCAAGATCGCGCAACCGGCGCATGACCGCATCACCGATCACTTGCGAGCTAATCTCTTGTTCGTCGGTTGCCATGACCATTGCTTCGACATCGTTCACCAATTGTTCGATCGCGTCAGCCGAGACGGGTCGGCGATAGCAGGCCGTGCGCACGCCGCGCGCAAGCTTTTCCCGGTCGTATGGTTCACGGGTGCCATCCTTTTTCACCACCATCAGACTCACCGATTCGATCCGCTCGTAGGTGGTGAAGCGACGGCTACAAGCGCGGCACTTGCGCCGGCGCCGGATCACCTCGCCCTCGTAGAGTTTGCGCGTATCGATCACATCGGTCTCTGGAAAGTGGCAGAATGGGCACCGCATGAACGATGTCTACTCCTTCAAGTATCGTTAACACGCATTATAGCACACGCTCATGCCGGCCTGATCTGCACATCGCGCCCAAAGCTGCGCCGGAGGAGGCCGCTGCGGCGCGATGCTTCCCAAATTTCGACGTGGGCATCGCCATCGGCCACGATATCAATCGTAATCGCTTCACCGATTTGTACCCGCACATCGCGCACTATTTGGCTCTTGCTGCGTTCGAGATACTCGGCCAACCGCAGCATTGCGCTGAGACGGGCGATGCGCGTTTCATCATCCGGGGTAACAATCGCCGCATAGGGAGCCGGGCCGCTCCAGCCTTTGCGGTGGTTGCGCACTAGACCGGCGATAATCACAATTTCGCGGTGGCTGAAACCAAGCAGCGCAGCGTTGTGAATCAGATACTCGCCGTGCTTGTGGTGGTCGTAGTAACCGACACTCACGCCTACATCGTGCAAGATGGCGGCATACCCAAGCAATTCCCGTTCCCATGCGCCGTAGCCGTGCAAGGGGGCCAGTTGATCGAAGAGCGACTGGCTGAGGTGAGCGACGCGGGCGCAGTGTTCAGGTTCGTAGTGCGTGAGCCGGGCCAGATTGAGCACGCTAAACCGGCGTGGATCGGCCAGTAACGGTTGCGGCTGGTCAGCAAGAAAGTGCTGGTAGAAAATGCCTTCGCGCACGCCTTGGCCGCTGACCAGCAAGCTGGAAAAACCGCCACGATCCATCAAGGTAGCGATGATCACCGCGCCGGCTAGCGTCACATCCACCCGCTCCTCTTTCATGCCCGGAATCTGGAGCCGTTCACGGCGCGGGCGGCGGGCCAGTTCTTCGATCATCCGCTCAAGTGCTTCACGGGTTAGCACATAGCCATGCACCCGTTCAAGCGGGTAGTTACGCTGCTTTTGGTCAATCCGGGCCAGTTGGCGCACCGTGCCACCCATCCCGCCCAACTTGCCGTGGCGCAGGTCGGGCAACCAATCGAGCGGGGCGAAGGCCGCGCGGGCGGCTTCACGCAACCGGCGCAGGTCGGCGCGGCTAATGGGATCGCTCTGCACAAATTGTTCGGTGAAGCGGACAACGCCGGCTTGCACCGAAAAGCTGCGGGTAAGCGAACGATCGTGTACCGCCATGACCTGCGTCGAACCGCCGCCAGTATCGAAGAGAGCGCCAGTGTGCAGCGGCAAGGCGTTGATCGCGCCCAGATAGCCAAAGTAGGCTTCCTCCTCTGCCGAAATAATCCGCAGATCGAGCGGCGTGGCTGCGCGCAGGGCGGCCCAAAACTCGGCTTGGTTGGCCGCTTCGCGGATGGCGCTGGTACCGACCGCGATCACCTGATCAACACCGGTAGACATACAAAGGGAATGGAACATCCGCAGCGCTTCGACCGCCCGCCGGATTGGCGCCGGCTGAAGCATGCGCGATGGGCCGATCCCCTCGGCGAGGCGCACGGTTTCGCTCACCTCATCAGTGAGCCGGAAGCTGTAGCCCGGCTCGTATGCCATCACTATCAGGCGTGTGGTATTGGAACCAAGATCGATCACGCCGATTTTTTTCATAGTGGTAGTCCTAGCATTTCGGTGAGGCTGTGAGTCGCTCGGAAGGACAGCGCTGCCATTCAACGCAACGGCACGTTGCGGTTGCTGCATAAGGATTATGGAATGAGGCGGGGATGCTGTCAAATGACAAAAGGGGGATTGCGACGAACGTTTGTGGCGATCAGCAGTTGTGATCGTTCAAACGTTCTGTCCGCCCTTCAACCCTCACCCGCAGGAGTGGGTTGCGGCCCTCACCCCCAGCCCCTCTCCCACCTCACGGTGGGAGAGGGGAGTGGAGAACCGGGCGTTGAGGCATTGCATAGCGATCAATGGTTGTCCTCGACCGTATAGTCGCTCCGCCCTTCAACCCTCA
>JAUQOZ010000053.1 GCA_030550625.1 Chloroflexota bacterium
CGGAATCACGTCGTCGCACCGCAGTGCGACGATGGAACAGGACGAACGTGGTCCTGTCGCGGAGCGCTGTGTCATATACAGCAAGGTATATGACAAATATTGCCAGTATCATCTTCGATATGGCACGGCGGCAAGATACCACGAGTCGGCGATATGGTCAAATGGAGTGAAGAATTGCCACAAAAATGCACAAAAAGCGTGCGATAAGCAAGTTTTGGCCATTGCGATGGGACGCACCCTGCTTGTCATTGCGAAGGAGCGGCGGTACCCGGCGCAGCCGGGCGACGCCCGACCGAAGCAATCTCCCCCGTCAGCGGAGAGAACCCGCTCTCGTGGGGGATGGCTTCGCCTGCGCTCCGCTCGGCGCGCCATGACAGCGGAAAGCGGCGCGCCCTGACCACAGGAAAGCGGCGCAGGACGCACCCTGCTGTCATTGCGAAGGAGCGGCGGTACCCGGCGCAGCCGGGCGACGCCCGACCGAAGCAATCTCCCCCGTCAGCGGAGAGAACCCGCTCTCGTGGGGGATGGCTTCGCCGCCTCCGGCGGCGCGCAATGACAGCGGAAAGCAGCGGCGGGCAATGATTCAAACCAACCGCCCTAGCCATGGTACAATGCGGGCAAGATCGCGACCAGCAAAACGCGCATAACGCACCTATGTCGCACACCACCCAATCCATCCTCATCGTCGGCGCTGCCGATACCGGGCGAGCGCCGATTGCCGTTGCTTTGCTGCGCCGCATGGCTCAGGAACGTGGCTACTCGTGGCACATTGCCTCGGCTGGCGTTGTTGGTCACGATGACGATCCGCTGCAACCGGCGGCGCGCGATGCGTTGGCCGTGCTCGGCCTCGCCGCCGATGACCACATCGCCCGCTCGCTGACCGATGAGCTGGCGGCGACAGCCAACGTGCTGATTGCCGTCGATAGCGGCATTGCTCGCGTGCTGCGCAGTCGCTATCCGCAAGCGACAATTGCTTCGCTCGGCGAATTGGCTGGACGGGCGCGGGATATTCCCGATCCCGCCGGGATGCAGGTCGGCGCATGGCTGCACTATAGCCGCGAAATGGAACAGTTGCTGCGCGAGGGGTTTGCCCGCATTGTCGCTCTGCTCGGTGGCGAAACTGCACCGGCGGCACCGCAACCGGCAGCAGCGCCTTCGCCAGCGCCGCCTGCCCCAGAGGAACCGCCTGCTGAACGGCAAGCGATCTGTGCCCGCGCCACTCGCCTGCTCGACGCGATACAGGCCATGCCCGACGTGATCGACTGGCCGGCAGCGCGTGGCCGCATCCAAACGACGTTGGCCGAACTCATCCCGCTGGCAGCCGCGCCCACCGATCTCACTGCGCTGTACGTCGAAGCGATCAACCTCTGGCTCACGCGCCAAACCGCCGTCCCTGCCGCTGACCGGCTCGAACGCCTGCGCGCCGCGATCGAACGCGCTCAGCAGCCGGTCGGGCAGGCCGAGGTAGCGGAGGTGATGCGGTGGTCGGATTGATCCCGCGTATACAGCCGCACGGCTGTGAATGATAGACCGAACGGCACGCGGTGCGACGTCGCTCAACACATCTGATGGGGAGCCGCACAGCCGTGCGGCTCCATAATGATGCTCTGCGGAATGATTCTTACTATCCCGCAATGACGGTTTCAAACGCCACCTGCAACCGGCTAGACGGCTGCGCTAGCACATTCAGCTTCTCAAACCCGATCACGCGCCCATTGCGATCCTTCATCAGGATCACTTCATCACCGGTCTCTTCGCAAATATATTCATCTTGCGGCTCGCCAAACCAGACGGTCAGGGTATTACCGACCTGATCATAGAAAACCTTCACGTGGGCCATATGCGTTTACCTTCTTTGATTGCGTCAGTAGGATATGTAGTTATTAAAAACCCATCCCCGTTCAAACGTTTTGTCACTGCACAAACCCAACGCCCAAGACGTTCGGGTTTGTAAAACAAATACACGTTTGGATCGTTCTTACTCTGGCGAACTTCGGATGGATCCCGCAATGCCGCTTTCACATCTTCCTCACGCCCCGCCATCACTGGATGTTTCTCTGTAACGATGCGATACCAATAATTACGGGTAACTCGCACTCGAAAGCCTAGTGGAGTGAGAACCTCAAATAAGAGCTGATCCAATGAGTCTGCTTTATCCATAAGCTAGAGTGAATGATAAACTGGGTAGGTAGGCTAAGAACTATCATAGCACAACATAATCACCTAGCCAACTTAGATAACACCACCCTTGTGCAACTGCACGGCCGTGCGGCTCTCCATCACCCCGCCAACCCGCCAATCACGGCCCACCCCACCACCACTGCCCACGGCGGCGCTCGCCATACGTGCAGCGCTGCAAATGCGCTCAACGCCAATGCTACATCCACCGGCCCGCGAATGGCGCTGGTGATGACCGGCTGGTACAACGCCGCCAGCAAGACTCCCACCACCGCCGCATTGATCCCCGCCAGCGCCGCTTGCGCTGCCGGTTGCGCGCGCAACGCGGCCCAGAACGGCAAGGCTGCCCACACCAACAAAAACGATGGCACAAAGATTGCAATGAGCGCCAGCGTGCCGCCGAGCCACCCGCCGGGAGGCGCTGCCGCGACGGCGCCAAGGTAGGCGCTGAAGGTGAACAACGGCCCCGGCACCGCTTGCGCCGCGCCATAGCCGGCAATAAAAGTATCGGCGTTCATCAAGTCCGCGCCGACCGTCACCGTCTCGAGCAAGGGCAACACGACGTGCCCGCCGCCGAACACCAGCGACCCGCTGCGCACCATGCCGGCCAGCAACGCCAGCGTTGCATCATCGCTCAGCGTTGCCAGCAGCGATCCGCCGAGCAGCACAGCAAAGAGAGCAGCGAAGCCAATGCCAGCGCGCGGCGTGATCGGTGAGGTGAGGATCGCCCCGTTCGTGCTGGCAACCTTCAGCAGCCGCCACCCGGCTAGCCCGCCAAGCCCGATCACCAGCAATTGCACCAATGCATCCGGCCAGAGCAGCAAGATAATCGCCGCCGCAATCGCAAAGCTGGCACGCAACCGATCCGAGCAGAGCCGCTGGGCCATCTGCCAAACCGCCTGCGCGACCACTGCCACGACCACCACCTTGAGACCACGCAACCAACCGCTGGCCGGATCACCCAATACCGTCACACCATACGCCACGCCAATCATCATTAACGCTGACGGCAGCGTAAAGCCGAGCCACGCCGCCAACCCGCCAAGAAAACCGGCCCGGATCGTCCCAATCGCAATCCCCACTTGGCTGCTGGCCGGGCCGGGCAAAAACTGGCAGAGCGCGATCAGATCGGCGTAAGCCGCTTCATCAAGCCACCGCCGCCGCTCGACAAACTCGGCGCGAAAATAACCTAAATGCGCCACCGGCCCGCCGAACGAAGTCAATCCCAACCGCAGAAACACGAGCAATACCGTCAGCGGCGCTACCATATCCCATCCCGTACGGGCACAGCGTGCTGTGCCCTCGCTAGACATAGCACGCTATGCCACGACCCGGTCTCGATACCACACACACACCGCTCGCAACGGGCAACCGTCATTGCGATCGAGAAAACTATTGCGTCCCGGCTGGCGCGAATAGACCCGTCGCGCCGGCGGGCCATCACAGCGAGGCCGCACCAAACAATAACGCACGGCTAATTCATTCAATTGGGCATGGAAATCGGCCAGCAACACCGGATCAGCCGGCAGTTCGCCGGCAATCGCCTGTTGCACTTGCGCATAGCTTGCCCGCTCCCACGCCAACCGCTCTGGCACAACGCGGGCAAAGATCCGGCGGGTATAGGCATCAACCACAAACAGCGGATGTTGCCCGGCGTAGAGCAAAATCACATCCGCCGTCTCTGGCCCGATCCGCGGCAACTGCAACAACTCGGCCCGCAGCGTCGCCGTCGGGCGGCTCAGCATGGTCGCCAGATCGCCATACCGTTCCTGAATAGCGCGGGCCAGCGCGATCAAACCGCTCGCCTTTTGCCGGTAAAACGCGCACGGATAGATCAACGCCGCCAACTGCTCGGCCTCAACATCCGCCAGTGCCGCCAGATCAAGCAAACCGGCGGCGTGCATGCGCACCACCGCCGCTTCTACCGTCTCCCAGCGCGTCTGCTGCACCAGCACTGCGCCGATCACTATCTCAAGCTGTGGATGATCACTAATGATCGGCCACCATGGATTAGCGGCCTCCGGCCCATACAGCGGGCCGAAATGAGTCACTAGCCGGTGGTAGATATCAATGATCCGCTGCATTATCATTGCCAAACATAAAGGCGCGCAGAGAGCCATGGACTTCGGGTTCTCTGCGCGCCTTTGCGTTGCACACGCTTACACCGCCGGCATCGCGCCTTGGACCGCTACTGGCATATACATATCGCGCAGGTAATCGGCCAACATCCGGCGCGTGCTAAAGATTGGCGCTACCGTTGCGACAGCCTCTTTGCAAATCTGCACCCACTCCACCGGAATGCCGTTCGCGTCACGGTTGTCGTAATAACGCGGCACAATCTCGTGCTCCAGCAAGTGGTAGAGCGACTGGGCATCGTTCCAATCCTGCTCTTCCTGATTGGCGTACTCACGCTCATCGCCAATCGCCCAACCATTGCGCCCATTGTACGCTTCCGGCCACCAACCATCAAGGATCGAACAATTCGGCGCGCCGTTCAAGCTCGCCTTCATCCCGCTGGTGCCGCTGGCTTCATACGGCCGGCGCGGATTGTTGAGCCAAACATCGACCCCCTGCACCAACGCCCGCCCAACCGCCATATCGTACTCCTCGAGGAAGACGATCCGGCCAGCCAATCCCGGTTGCATCGCCAGCCGGTAGACATCTTGGATGAACTGCTTGCCGGGATCGTCACGGGGATGGGCTTTACCAGAGAAGATAATCTGCACTGGTTTGCCCGGACGGTTGAGAATGGCCTTCAGCCGCTCAATATCTTTGAAGAGCAGCGTGGCCCGCTTGTAGGTCGCAAACCGGCGAGCAAAGCCGATGGTGAGAATGTTCTCTTCGAGCACCGGCCAGACCGGCGCCGGAATGCCGAGCCGCATGTAGTGCTGTTGTAGGCGCTGGCGGCTGAACGCGATCAGATCGCTCTTGAGCTTTTGGCGGGTGCGCCAGAAGGTTTCGTCAGGAATCTGGTACACCTTCCGCCAGAGTTGCGGATCGTCGAGGTTGTCTTCCCAATTCTTGCCGAGGTACGAATTGTAGAGCGTGCGCATCTCCGGCGCTAGCCACGTTGCGGTATGCACGCCGTTGGTAATTGACGTGATCGGCACTTCGTCTTGGGTGCGGCCGGGGTAGAGCCACTGCCACATCCCGCGCGCCACGTGGCCGTGCAACTTGCTCACCCCATTGTGGTAGGCCGAGAAGCGCAGCGCCAGCGCCGTCATCGCGAAGGTCGGCCCCCAGTGCTGCTCTTGCAGGGCCAGATTCATAAACTCATCGCGGGTAAGGTTAAGCTGCGGCCAGAAGCTCCAGAAGAACTTCTCGATCATCGGCAGCGGGAAGGCGTCATTGCCCGCCGGCACCGGTGTGTGGGTAGTGAAGACGCAGTGCGCTTTCACCTGCTCCATCGCCTCTTCAAAGCTGTAGCCTTGCGCCACCAGCTCACGGCACAGCTCAAGCACGAGGAAGGCCGAGTGGCCTTCGTTCATATGCCAGACGGTCGGCTTGTAGCCGAGCCGGCGCAAGGCGCGCACGCCACCGATCCCCAATACCAGCTCTTGCGAGATGCGCATCTCTTGGTCGCCGCCGTACAATCGCGCTGACAGCTCGCGATCTTGCGGGCTGTTCGGATGAATGTCGGTATCCATCAAGAGCAGCTCGTTGCGCCCCACCTGAAACTTGTAGACCTTAGCGTAAATCGTGCGACCGGGCAGCTCGACCTCCACCACCACCTCGCGACCTTCGGGATCGAGCGCGGGCAACGCCGGCACGTCGGCAAAGTTGAGCTTGTTGTACTCGGCATGTTGCCAGCCGCTCTGATCAATCCGCTGCCGGAAGTAGCCCTGCGGGTAGATGAAGCCAACGCCGACCAGCGGGATGCCCATGTCACTGGCCTCTTTGATGTGATCGCCCGACAAGATGCCCAAACCACCCGAATAGATCGGCAGACTCTCGTGCAAACCAAACTCGGCGCTAAAGTACGCGATCAGCGTGTCTTTCGATTCAGGGTAATGCTTGCTAAACCACGTCTTCTTGGCGCTCATGTAGCTGTCAAAACTCTTGAGCACCGCGTCGTACCGCTTCAAATAGGCCGGATCGTTCGCCGCCGCCTCAAGCTTGCGCTGGCGCACGTCACGCAAAAATTCGACGGGATTGTGGTACACCAGCTCCCATAATTCCGGGTCGATCGAGCGATACAGGTCTTGCGCTTCGGGGTGCCACGTCCACCAGAGATTGTAGGCAAGCTCACGGAGCCGAGCAATCCGTTCCGGACAGGGCGTGAACAGGATCTCGTGTTCAAACCGTAGCATGGTTTCCTCACATCATCATCTGATGCTAACCGCCGGCGATACCGGCATGATAACAGGATCTTGCTTGTAACCGCCACTCATGATCGCATGTGGATTCGAGCGTAGAAAAACGGCGGCTTGTCTGCATTGTAGCCGCTGAAGGCGAATTTGTCCACTATGCAACTAATTTTCTCGCTGGCCCGGCCCGATCCGTGTCTCATGCACTCCGCTTACTGCTATAATAGCCGCGGTACACACCAAGCGCATTGCACCGGCTCAACACATGGCATGAACCATCTGCTCACCAGCCACTGGGCAATCGAGTTGGCGAGCGATCATCCTACGGCCCAGTTTGCCGCTCACGAATTGCGCCGCGCCCTCCAACGGATGGGAGGGCCGGTGCTGCCAATCACCGCTGCTGCCGCCGGCCCGCGCATCGCCTTGCACCACGGCCCCGACGGCGATGGCTTTGTGCGCATGGCCGATGATCGCGGTTTGGCGCTGATCGGTGAAGGGCCGCGCGGCCTGCTCTACGCGGTCTATAGCTTGCTGGAAGCGTTGGGATGGCGTTGGACCGGCCCCGGCCCTGCCGATGAGTATGTGCCGCGCTGTACCCAAATTCACTTGCCTGCCGCAACGGTTGCCGAGCAACCGGCATTCACGCGCCGCGGGTTGGTGATCGGGCACGACCTCTTTCTGGCGCAGGCCGAAGCGTGGATCGCATGGGCGGCGCGGACGCGGCTCAACACCATCTTCATCCATACCATTGGCGCCAGCGGGATGCCGCTCGGCGCTTGCCGCTGGCGCTACTGGCAGCAACGCCGCCCCCGGCTGTGGCCGCTGATCGCCGAACGCGGCTTGCGGCTCGAAATCGGCGGCCACCATCTGCGCGACGCTATCCCGCGCCAGCTCTTTCGCCAGCAACCCGATCTGTTTCGCCACGACGGTCGCCGGCGGGTGGCCGATGGCAATCCTTGCCCGACCAACCCGGCCACGCAAGCCTTGGTGCGCGATTGGGCGCGCAGGTTGTTCGCCGCCGAACCCAACGCCAGCGTGTACCACCTCTGGCCGGAAGACCGGCTCGGTGGCGGGTGGTGCTTGTGCCCGCAATGCCGTTTATTATCGCCGTCTGACCAGTCCTTGATCCTTGCCAATGCAATGGCGGCAGCCTTGGCCGAACACAACCCTGCTGCCCGCATTGCCTATCTCGCCTACCACGACACCTTCGCCCCGCCGCAACAGATCGCGCCGGCAGCCAATGTCGAAGTGGTGATCGCGCCGCGCCAACGCTCGTATGCCACCGGAATCGGCGACGCAACCAACCCGATCAACGGGCCGCTGGCCGAGCAGATTGCCGCCCTGCGCGCGGCTTTCCCCGCTGGCGCGAACGTGTTTGAGTACTATCTTGACGGGATTTTGTTCAAATCGGCCTTGCCGCCGCTCGGCCCAACCATCGCCGCCGACCTGCGCGCCTACTACGAGTGGAGGCTTGACGGCGTTCACGTTTTGCTAACTGGCGACCGGCCATGGCTAGCGGTTGGCCCCAATCCGCACAGCTTTGCGGCGCTGGCATGGCAACCGCAACGCGACCCAGCGGCGCTGCGTGGCGCATACGCTGCCACCCGCGCCCCCGCTACAGCGGCATTGCTCGACACGGCCTACGCCGCGCTCGAGACGGCATGGCGGCATGCCCTTGCCATCACGCCCGCCGACCTGCGCCGGCAACACGACGGCCACCGGCGCGACCCGGTCACGCACCCGCCGCACGACATCCTCGATGGCTATGATGCGCCGCCGCCTCACTGCGAGCAGCGACTGGCAGCGCTGCACGAGGCGCTGGATGCGCTGCCCGCCGGGGAAGCGGCGCTGGCCGCTGCGCAACACACTGCCGTCGCTGAGCAAGCTGCGCTCGCCGCTGACGCCGCCGAATGGTCAGCGAGCGCGCTGCTGCTCCGCTTCTTCGCCGCCCGCCAAGAAGCAGCGGTGGTGCAAGCACGCCGCGCGCCGCCGGCCCGCCAACGCCAAGCGCTCGCCGCTGCCCGCGCCGCCTACGCCGATCTGCTCAACTGGGCCGTCCGCCACGTCCCGCCGCCGGCCCGCGCCGGCCATCGCCTACTGCGCACACTGCTCGCCCTGCACCTCGACCAGCTCGAACGGCGCATCGCCCCGCCGTGGCGTAATGCACAGCGGCGCTGGCAACGCTGGCGCGAACTGGCGTTGCTGGTGGCGAGCCTGTGGTGGAAGTGGCGGAGGTGAGGGGGAACCATATTATGGATTGCGGCAGTGCAACTGCCGCACGTTCCATTACCTCGTACTCGTTAATCCATCATCTGTGCGCAGATAAACAATTCAATATCAACCATCTACTTCAGGCACATTCACTCGATCAAAAGGCGTCTTCTCGACTTTTCGGCGAAATTCATCACTCGTATGCTGCCTAAACCAAGCTGCTGAGCAGAAAGGGTATTCCTCAGCTACAGAAACAAGACCATGTTTGACAGGATTATGATGCACGTAGTTTAGGCGCGCATAATAGCTTCTTTCGTATGTAAGGCACGTATCCCAATATTGAAACCAAACTTTTCTTCCCGACGTTCGGTCAATTTTATTTACCAACATCGCCGACTGATTGTGTAGCCGTTGAATCAACCGGCTCAGCGACTGGCCATTCGCTCGAGCATGAGCAATAAAGTGATAGTGATTAGCAAATAGCGCCCAAGCTTGGAGTTTCCACTGATAAGCTGATATAACATCAAACAAGATGGTCTGAAGCGTTGTAAGTTTGGCGGCGGTATCGAAAACATGCTGTTTGCGGAACGTTGAGGCCGTGACAATATAAGTAGCATTTGGCACAAATAAGTGGAGCGGACTATGTGGCCATTTACTTTCTGACAAGCTATTCTCACTCATATCACCTCCTCATCTATGGAGTGTGGCAGTGTAACTGCCGCGTCCATCGCCCGATATCTTTCCCTACCCCTTCGGAGTGCGGCAGTGTGACTGCCGCACTTCAAGCCCATTAAGAACAAACAATTCCCTCCTTCTCAGGAACAATCTCCGCCTAGAACATTCGCTCAGTCACCCAGAAACTCTACGCTTGCAAATTGTGTTCATAATAAACACTATACACTGGAGTAGCTAATGGTTCTCTCGCTAATGATTGTTGCACCGCTCCAGTTGCTAGGGTAGCACCGCATTAACGCAACTGAGCTACTTAATTTTCCGGCACTCGGCATATTTCGTTCATCTTTTTAATAAAATTCTCGCGAAGTTGAGCATCTTTACCCTCAATCAATTCCTGAATATAGTCTTCTATTTCCGCTTCCAATGCCTCATGAAAGATGTCTCTATATACAATTAGGCTCTTTTTATCTTGCGAGATCTCAATCATTGGGAGAGATTTTGACCCCTTCTTTATCCTTCCACTGCTCTTGACTTCACCTTGATGCAGGAGGCCATTACGAAAATGATTATAGAATATTTTAGTTTTTTCGTCGTCGAAATACTCTTGAAATCGTGGACGTTTAAGAAAGTTGATAAACATATCAACTGTGCTTGTTTGCTTTTTCTTTTTAGAATTTCTCTCCATCTTTTCAGGATTGGGGCGCCCCTCGCGAAATGATTGCAACGTTTCGATAAGGAGGCAATCCAAAGCAATGATCGCAAAACCTGAATATAGGCGTATTTCTTTAATCATGATGTTTCATCAATGCTCGCGCAGGTTTGGTAAACCGCTCCATCCGTTTCCGAAACATTGTGGTCGCTTCCTGCCAAGCACCAACATCGCTTTGCGGCGACAGCTTTAGTGCCTGCCAGTCGGTATTCTTCACACCGGGTGCTATTTCAAACTCGTTGTGGGGGTTGGTAGACATGAGAAACCTCCTTGCTGCAAGGGGGTTACAAAGATGCTTTGCAATGCGGTAAGTACAGATGAAAACGCGCGGCTCATCCAACGGGGTATGCGGCAGTGTACTGCCGCAATCCATAATAGCACAAGTTAGTATTTCTCACTCATCCCATCCCCCACACCCCCAACCCAATCGCAATCACACCGGTGATGGCCAGCACTGCCACCCAAACCAGATCGGTATTGATCCATGCCCGGCGCAAGATTTCAAGGCCCACCACGTAATAGACGATCAGCGCAATCGCGGCCATCGCCGCGAACATACCGGCGGTATGCACCACCACTGCCAGCGTCGCGCCGAACATTGAATCGGCTATCGTAGGCGTATGATGCATGTGGCCGTGGTGCGCGTGCTGCGCCGCCGGCCCCATCGCCGCCAACAGCGGCGCGACCATCAACCCAGCGCCATGCGCGCTCGCCATCAAGAACGACCACCACGCCAGTTCACCCGCGCTGGCCCGGAAGCGGGTGGTGGGATGGCGGAAACGGGCCAGCAGCCGCCAGCCGCTAAACCCTACTAAAACCACACCGGTCAGCACGAGCAAGAGATTAGTTGGCAAGGCATAGCCGATCAGCGCCGTCACAAAAGCGGCCAGCGCAATCGCGGCGGCATGGCCGATCGCAATCGGCCACAGCGCGTAAATCACTGCCTGCGCCCGCCCTTCCTGCAAGCCTAAGCCGGTGGCGAACAACCACCCCATCGCTGGGTTGAGGCCGTGGAACAAACCGAGGCCAAACAACGACCCCCAGAGCCATGCTGTCTGATCCACTTCCTACCTCCAAAGTGTCTATGCAAGCCAATGGCTTGTGCGTTGGCTCATTCGCTCGCTTCCCTCATCGCCATTGCATCCCCGGTTGTCATTGCGAGCCGAGCGCAGCGAGGCGAAGCAATCTCCCCCGATAGCGGATAACGCCCCTTTAGGCATCGTTGCCACTTGAGATGACAGGAGGTAAGCACTCGTCTCGCTCCTAAAGAGATACAACCCTCACCCCCTACCCCTCTCCCACTAGCGCGGGAGAGGGGCGCTGCTGTTGCGCGCTCCACGATGCCGTTCCCGCCAACCACGCGGCTCCCCCTCGCCCGCCGTCAGGTGGGAGAGGGGGGCGGGGGGTGAGGGCAAACGGTTGATCGCTGGGATCATCATCAAACCCTTTGCGTTCTCCGCGATCTTCGTGTCTCTGCGTTTACCCCCACTGCGCCTTTGCGCACTTAGCGTCGGTGTCCAGCACCCCTCCCCCAGCGGGGAAGGAGGCCGGGGGTGGGGGCACCGAGAATGCCCGCCCCGTGAACGAGCACCTACCTCCCCAGCGGGTTCACGGGTGGACAGCACGCACGAGTGCAGATGGCGTTGCTGGTGTTGCGATGCGCCGGTGTACCCTCACCCCCTACCCCTCTCCCACTAGCGCGGGAGAGGGGCGCTGCTGTTGCGCGCTCCACGATGCCGTTCCCGCCAACCACGCGGCTCCCCCTCTCCCGCCGTCAGGTGGGAGAGGGGGCCGGGGGGTGAGGGCCACCCCTCCCCCGCTGGAGGGAAGGGCCGGGGGTGGGGGCGAGAGCGTATCACGGGAAGCAGTACGAATCGCTCGACGCATCGCCGCCTTGCAACCGGATCTGGTGAACGCGCTGGTCGCCAAAATCGACGAAGAAGTTCGGATCGAACTGCATCCCACCCTGCGGATCGGCGTCTACTTTCACCATCCAGCCGCGGATGCCATCCGGGTAGAACTGCTCGTCCCACGGCAGATAGAGCGAATTAGTGAAGTAGACCCGCCGGCCATCGCGGCTCACCTCAACCATCTGCGGCCCGCCGTTGAGCGGCCCGGCTGCCGCCGGATGCCCGGCCCGCCGCACAATTCCACCGATCTGGAGGGTGCCGGTCAGTTTCGGATTGAACGGATCGGAGACGTCGTATTGGCGCAGTTCGCCGGTGCCCCAGCACGAAACGTACAAGAAGCGATCATCAACCGTCAGGTTAATATCGGTCACCAGCGGCGGCACCGCTTTGAACGGCTTGAGAATATCGGGAAGCTGCTCTTCGCTCGCCGGTTCGGCAGGAATCTCGATCACCTTGCGCACCTGCCACGAACCATTGTGCCGATGCCACAGCCAAATCGAGGCCGAGAGATCTTTGAGGCTGACCACGCTGTTGAGGAAACCGTAGGCTTTGGTCGGATCATGCGCCGGGCGCAGCTCAAGCGCCATCTGGTGCTCGGCGCCAAGGTCGAGCGTCTGCAGATGGCGCCGCCGGTGGAGATCCCAGATGTGAATACGATGGCCGTATTTGCCGGCCAGCAGCTCTTCACCGAGCACGCCATGCTCAACCATCCGCGGCGTGCCCCACTCGCTGGTGATGAGCGTATCGTAGCCGAGATGCCACCAAAAATCGTAGTGGAGGTACTGGTCAGCCCGATCAATCTCCCACCGGCCCAACACCTCGAAGGTGTCGTGATCGAGAATGAAGATGCCACCCGGCCCCTCGCCTGCGGGATTGCCTAGCGCCGAGATGTAGATGCCATCCGGCCCGCAATGCACTGTATGCGGACGAGCATAGCCGGTGCGCTCGAACAATTCACCCGGTTCGATCACCTTCACAACTTGCGGTTTGGTTGGCTGTTCTTTGATATCGAGAATGGTGATATGCGAGCTGCGAATATCCGGCACCACCAGATAGCGCCGTTCGACGTGCGGGTGTGGCGCGTTGGGGCAGAGCATCGAACTGCATGCATTCCAGCCGAAATGGTGCAACTCGCCGCCGGTGTACGGCATCTCGGTAGCGCCAACCACCTTGCCAAAGGTGGACGATTTAGGATCGACATCGACCACGCACATCGCATCAGGCTGGCCATTGCCATGCGGGTTGAGCCGTACCACATACGCGAGCGCCTCTGGCGGCGCTTTGGTCGCCATACGCGGCGAGGGGTAAAACGTCGGATCAGGACGCCAGATAGCCACGGTGACACCTCCTTCGTTGGATCAGACCCCGTATCGTGGCGAGTGGGCAAACCGTTGCCCATCGTTGACCCCTACGTCAAATCTATACTTTTCGAGCGAAAAAGTCAAGTTTCTTAGCTACGCAGACCGTAACGCTCGCCCGCTGAATCGGTAACGCGGCGTGTCCAATCCACGCCGGTTCGCTATGCTTGCGTTGTGGCAACGCAGTTTAGTTAAGAATTATCAACTCGGTGTACTGCCACTATACAACCAGCCCAACGCTTGGTCAAGAGCAAAAAATCCGGGAGATAGGGAGTAGGGAGGTGGGGGGTGGGGATAAACGTTAGCGCTTTACTTTAGCCGGTACATACATCATGATAGGCTCGAACAGAATCGCTGGGATCAGATCAAACCCTTTGCGTTCTCCGCGATCTTCGCGTCTTTGCTCGCTTTGCGTCTGTGTGTGACCACCCCTCCCCCAGCGGGGGAAGGGCCGGGGGTGGGGGCACCGAGCATGCCCGCCCTGTGAACGAGCACCTCCCTCCCCAGCGGGTTCACGGGTGGACAGCACGCACGAGTGCAGATGGCGTTGCTGGTGTTGCGATGCGCTGTTTCGCCCTCACCCCCTACCCCTCTCCC
>JAUQOZ010000152.1 GCA_030550625.1 Chloroflexota bacterium
CCGCGGAATTGTGCCCCCCCCCCTTGCCCCTCCCCCGCTGGGGGAGGGGAACGCACCCTCACCCGCGGCCCTGCTCCCACTGGCGCGGGAGCGGGGCGCCGCTGCGTGCCACGCGAGCACTGTCGTTGTTGCCCACCAAGCAGCTCCCCCTCTCCCGCCGTCAGGTGGGAGAGGGGGTTGGGGGGTGAGGGCCAGCAGCCCGCCCAGCGGGCTTCGTACCCCTAGCCCGGCCCTTCAGGGCCGGGTTCCCTGCTGGCAACCCTCTTCACAAACGCAAACAAACGCCGAGGACACAGCGCGAAACTGCGTCCTCGGCGCTCGCTGTGGTCAACGACACGCTACAAATGGATCGGTGCGCCATGCACCAAGGCATGGGCCGCTTCGCCAATCGCTTCGTAGAGCGTCGGGTGGGCATGGATGGTCTGCATCATGCTCTCGCCGGTGGCTTCGTGGCTGAGGGCGATGCCGCCTTCGGCGATCATTTCGGTGACGCGCGGGCCGATCATGTGAACACCCAAGATTTCACCGTACTGGGCTTCGGCGACCAGCTTGATGAAGCCGAAGCGGGTTTGACCAAGCACGCGGGCCTTGCCGTTAGCCGAGAAGGGGAACTTACCGACTTTGACCTGATAGCCGCGTTCGCGGGCTTTGGCTTCGGTCAGGCCGACGCTGGCGATTTCGGGATTGCAGTAGGTGCAGGCCGCGATCTTGCCGTAGTCGATGGGGGTGACGTGATGGCCAGCCATGTGCTCAACGGCCAGAATGCCTTCGGCGCTGGCCTTGTGAGCCAGCCATGGCGTGTTGGCGGTGCAGTCGCCGATCGCGTAGACGCCCTCGGCGCTGGTGCGCAGGAAGCCGTCGGTCTCGATGAAGCCGCGGCTGTTGACCTTGACCCCCACCTCTTCGAGGCCGATGTTCTCGGTGTTGGGAGCAATGCCGATCGAGACCAGCAGCTTCTCGACCGCGATCTGCTGCGGTTTGCCGGAGCTATCGACAACTGTCACAACCACCTGCTCGCCGCCGACATCAATGCTCTCGACCTTGGCGCCGGCCAGTGTCTTGATCCCGCGGCGCTGGAAGGCCTTGGTCAACTCGGCGCTGACCTCTTCGTCTTCATTGGGCACAATCCGCGGCAGCGCCTCGACCACCGTCACTTCGCTGCCGAATGAGCGGAACATCGAGGCGAACTCAACCCCGATCGCGCCGGCGCCAATCGCCAACAAGCTACGCGGCGTCGCCTTGAGGTTGAGCATATCGGTCGAAGAGAGCACGCGCTCGCCGTCGAACGGCACGCCGGGGAAGGGCCGCGGACGACCGCCGGTGGCGACGATGATCTGCTTGCCCGCCAGCACCCGCTCGCCGCCTTCGTTCAACTGCACATGCACTTGGCCGCGCCCGATCAGCCGGCCCCGGCCCGCCACCACTTCAATCTTGTTCTTCTTCATCAAGAAGGCAACGCCATCGGTGCTCTGCTTGACCACCGTATCTTTGTGCTTCATCGCACCGGCCAACTCGAAGCCAATGTTCTCGACCATGACGCCAAACCGCTTGGCTTCTTTCACCTCTTCGAGCAGATCGGCGCTGTGGAGCAACGCTTTGGTTGGGATACAACCGATATTCAGACACACGCCGCCGAGCGCATTGACCTCGACAATCGCCGTCTTCATACCGAGTTGGGCGGCGCGGATGGCAGCGACATAGCCGCCCGGCCCTGATCCCAGCACGACCAGATCGTATACTTGCTCGCTCACGGAACAGTCCTTTCGTTTCTGGCAGCGGCGGCGCAAACCCGGCCCGCGCCGCCGAAATCACCACATTGCAATGATAGGCAAAATGATAAACGCAGTGGCGCTTAAGCGCAACGGGTGTGGGGAATAGCCACACAACACATACCGACTACTCCCCACTCCCGCCTTAATGCTGGGCCGCGCCGACGTGCAGATGGGCATTGTAGCTGGAGCGCACGAGCGGGCCGCTCTCGACGTGGCGGAAGCCTCGGGCCAGTGCGTAGGCCCGGAACTCGGCGAACTCGGCAGGGGTGACGTAGCGATGCACTGGCCAGTAGCTGGCGTCGGGGGCAAGGTATTGGCCGATGGTCAACACATTGACATCAGCCTCGCGCAGCCGGTCAATTACCTCGTACACCTCTTCATTCGTCTCGCCAGCGCCGACCATCATCCCGCTCTTCGTCACCAAATGCGGACGAGCGGCACGGGCCCGCGCCAAGAGTTCGATACTCTGCTCAAACTTAGCGCGCGGGCGGAAACGGCGAAACAGCCGCGGCACTGTCTCAATATTGTGGTTGAGCACATCCGGCTCGGCGTCCAACACCATCGCTAGCGCGTCCCAATTGCCGTCGAAATCGGGAATCAGCACTTCCACCTTGCAATCGGGCACCTTCTGCCGGATCAGCTCAATCGTGCGGGCAAAGATATGCGCACCGCCATCGGGCACATCGTCGCGGTTGACCGAAGTCAGCACGGCAAACTTCAGCTTCAGATGAGCCACCGACTCGGCCACCCGCTCTGGCTCATTCTCGTCAATTGGCTTGGGTTTGCCCTTGCCGATCGCGCAATACCGGCAACCGCGGGTGCAGGTATCGCCGAGCAGCAAGAACGTCGCCGTGCGATGGCTCCAGCACTCGCCGATATTCGGACAACGCGCCTCTTCGCAGACGGTATTGAGACCTTTCTCGCGCATGAGGCGCAGCACATCGTGATAATTAGCGCCGCCGGGGGCGCGGGCCTTGAGCCATTCGGGCCGGCGGGGCCGGTTGGTAACGGCAGGTGCGGTGTTCGCCACCCCCACCTCGCTCAGCGGAATCAATTCTGCCATAGGCGCTCTCGCCTTCCAGTGATCGCCATCAGCGGGCGATCAGCTATGATTCGATATTGCTGTTGTATTGTACCGCAACTTGGCTGGTTGCAAGCGACGCATAGGGAATACAGACTGGCGCACCAGTATGGGGATCGGCAATAATATGCACGCGCACGCCGAACACGCGGGCCAGTAACTCAGGAGTAATAATGGCGCGCGGTTCGCCATCAGCAACGATGCGACCATGATGCAACACAATCAAGCGATGAGCATAACGCGCGGCCTGATTGATGTCATGCAAAACCATAACCACAGTCAGGTTACGCTCACGATTGAGGCGCGTAATCAGTTCAAGAATCTCTAGTTGATGACCAATATCGAGAAATGTCGTCGGCTCATCTAACAGTAAAAGAGGAGTTGCTTGCGCTAACGCCAATGCAATCCAAACACGCTGTCGCTCGCCACCGGAAAGGGTATCAACCGGGCGCACAGCGAATTGGGCGGTATCGGTGAGTGCCATTGCTTCCGCAACCGCAGCGCGATCGACCGGACGCAGCAAACCGAGCGGCCCCACGTGCGGAAAACGCCCCTGTTCGATTAACGTTGCCACGGTAATTCCTTCAGCGGCTTGCGGTAATTGGGGCAGTATTGCTAACTGGCGCGCAACTTCACGCGTTGGCAGATGGGCGATTGGCTTGCCATCGAGCAATACCACCCCCGCTGTAGGCGACAACAAGCGGGCCAAGACACGAAGCAAGGTCGACTTGCCCGAACCATTAGGACCAACCAATACCGTTATCTGGCCACGTTCAATTGCCACATCGATGTGCGGCAGAATGGCGCGGCCAGCATAGCCAGCCGATAATGCTTGCGCTTGCAACGGTGATTTCATATCGTTTTTCGGATCAGATAGAGCAACCATGGCGCTCCAAGCAAAGCAGTTACTGCGCCGACCGGCAAGCCGGCGCGATAGCTCGTCGCAGTGAAGGGCGGATTGATCGTTACCGCTTGCGCCAACGTATCCGCGCCGAGCAACACTATCGCGCCAATCAGCAGACTGAAAGGCAATAACAAGCGCGCATCACTTCCTATCACCCGCCGGGCAAAATGGGGACTCATTAAGCCAACGAAGCCGACCGCACCCACAATGGCCACTGCGCCGGCGGCAGTCATGGCTGCCGCTCCAAGACAAAGCAGACGCGCCCAAGACACATTGACGCCTAACTCACGCACTACATCATCGCTCAATAGCAAGGTATTAGCTGTCTTGACAAGCGCTAGAGAACACGGGATCACCACGCCGGCCCACGGCCACAGGACGTTCCAATGAACCCAAACTCGCCCATTGAGCGAGCCTATCAGCCACGTCAGCAGACTGCCCAAGGCTGCATTGCCGCGGATCATGATCAGCGAGGTGAGGGTCTGAAACATTGCGCTCACAACGACACCAATAAGTATGAGCCGCACCGGCTCAGCGCCGCGCCCGCCGATCATTGCCATCCCATAGACCAGAGCGCCCCCCATCAACCCACCAGCGCAGGCAACGGCTGGCAATACCAACGATGGCTCGGCAATGCGTCCTCCGCCGCCAATCCACAACGCGGTCGCAAAAGCGCCGCCGGCTACGACGCCGGTAAGGCTCGGCTCAGCAAGCGGATTGCGGAGCGCGATTTGCGAGAATGCACCGGATAGTCCCAAGAGAGCGCCGGCAACTGCGGCAACTAATCCACGCGGCAGCCGCAATTCCCAGACTATTTGGCGGTGAACAGGATCGGCAGCGGGATCAATCAAGGCAGTTGCCACTTCGCTTAATGACAGCGAAACCATTCCGGTAGCAATGTTAAGCACGAGCAACCCGCCTAATCCCACCCAGCCAGCAACACCGAGCACAACTGCGCACCGTCTCACTGTCGCCTCCCCAAGACAAGGCCAAGCAACACTGGCCCGCCAACGAGGGTTGTCCAAATACCAACCGGAGTTTCAACCGGAGCAAGCGCCAAGCGAGCCGCCAGATCAGCAAGGCTTAACAGTAATGCACCGGCACAGGCCGTGAGTACAAGTCGCTGCCACGCCGGGCAATAGCCAACCAACCGGCGCGCAATATGCGGTGCGAGCAAAGCAACCCAGCCGATCTGCCCGCCTACCGCGACCACAGCCGCTACTAATCCAGCGCTGGTTATGAGCAGAACCATCCGTATCAGCGAAACCGATACGCCCAATCCAGCCGCTAGCTCATCGCCAAGCTGCAAGACATCGAGTGTTCGTCCTAAAGTGAGGGCAAGCGCCAATCCTCCTAATGCCCATGGCCAGAGCAATTGCACTGCTGGCCAACTGCGGTTGGCTAAGCTCCCTAACAGATATTGGAAGAGCGCCCCAACTTCGCTCTGTGTGCCTAAGCTGATCAATGTCACGACGAGAGCGTTAAGGAACGCTGTGACTGCTGCGCCAGCCAAGATAACCCGCAACGAGTCTTGCGCTATGCGGGTGACTAAGAGGGTGAGAGCGCCTCCTATCAAACCGCCCCATAACGCGAGCCATGGCAGCATCCCAAATGGCGCCGGCAGTTTCAAGATAACAATTGCCACTACTACGAGGGCTGCGCCTGCTGAAACGCCTAACAATTCAGGCCCAGCTAATGGGTTGTGCAGCGTCTCCTGCAAAAGGAGGCCCGCTACAGCCAACATTGCACCAGCCATTGTTGCTAGCAGCAATCGCGGCAGCCGTAGATCCCAAACAATGACATGCGCAACCTCTGCGCGAACAGGAACTGACAATGCGTTATAAAGCTGCGGCAAACTAAGCGCTGGCGTCCCTGTACTGAGGGATGCCAGCGCAATACCCCCCCATATCCCGCCGCAACCGGCCAACAGTATCCACCATTGTCGGGTTAACAAACGAGCGGAGCGCATTGGTTTACGGTAACGGTTGCGGAAAACGATCGGGATAGAGCTTCGTCATCGCTTCATCGAGTACCAATTGCAACGAGCGCGTGCCTTGACCCGTGACCCAAATCGGCACACTTACTTCGTATACGCGCCCATCTTGCACCGCCTTAAGCTGGCCCCACAGCGGGTTGTTCGCTAGCTGTTCGGAAAGCAGCCCTTGCCCGCCGCCAAATAGAAACGTCCCGATAAATAATGCATCCGGATTGGTTGTCAGCACTTGTTCAAGTGAAAACGACTCAACCAAGCCGGTTGGAGTTGCATTGGGATCGTCCCACGGATAATTGGTCACTTCGGCCAGCAATGAACCAACAATCGAACGTTTCGTATCAATGCCAAAGCTAGCGTCAAAATCGGTGCCGGTCATGAATAAAACGGTTACATCGCGCGGAGAGCGCTCTTTATAAGCGTTCAAACGAGCATTAAATCGTTGGATGGCGGCTTCCGCTTCACTCGTGCGCCCGACCAATGCACCGATCTGACGCACATAGCGCAGTACATCGCGATAGCCATCGGTTGGCTGCATCACAAAGAGCGGAGCGATCGGGCGCAACCCATCACGCAACGGCGCATGGGTCGGATAGCCGATTACCAGATCAGGCTTAGCTCGTGCAACATCTTCTAAACTTGGCTCAAAGTACGAGCCGCCAATGCGGATAAACGTATTAGCCCGTTCGCCAAAAAACTGCGGTTGCAAGGCCAGCTCGTCAATAAACGCTACTGGTTCCATACCTAGCTCGGCCACTATATCAACGCACAGGTCAATGAAACAGGCAATCCGTTGCGGCTGGCTGGCAAACGTAAGCGTTGCGCCGGTATCATCAGTGATCGTAATCGTTTCACTCGCTGGCGTTGGCGCTGCCGTCGGTTGCACTGGCGCCGACGCGCTGCAAGCAATCAAGCTTAGCATGAAGACAAAGACCAGTCCATAACGCATGCATTCCTCCCTTACTGCTCAGGATCGATGACACCACCTTGCTGGGCAACAATCAGACGAGCATACACTCCATTTCGCGCCATCAACTCATCATGCGTGCCAATTTCCGCCACCCGTCCTTGTTCAAGCACAACAATCCGATCCGCGCTCCGAATGGTTGACAGACGATGCGCAATAACCAGCGTAGTTCGTCCGGCGCGTAACTGGGCCATCGCTTGTTGAATCAGCATCTCATTCTCAACATCAAGCTGTGACACCGCTTCATCAAGCACCAGAATCGGCGTATCACAGAGCAAGGCGCGCGCAATGGCCAGACGCTGACGTTGCCCGCCTGAAAGGGTTAAACCGCGTTCACCGAGCACGGTATCATACCCATCGGGCAAGGCAACGATGAAATCGTGCGCTAATGCCGCGCGCGCAGCCTGTTCGATCTCGTGATCAGTTGCAGTAGGACGACCGAGCCGCAGATTATCGCGCACAGACATGTGAAACAAATAGCAGTCTTGCGGTACAAGCGTGACCAACTGGCGTAACGTAGCAAGCGGCAGATCGCGAATATCGTAGCCGCCAATCGAGATCACACCGCTGTCCACATCCCACAACCGCAACAATAAATGGCCACAGGTACTCTTGCCGGCGCCAGAATGCCCAACTAAGGCCACCGTTTCACCCGGCTCGATGATGAAGGAAACTGACTGGATTGCAGAACCACGCCGGCGATCATACGAGAAGGTGACTCGATCAAACACGACGCGGGGTGTGATTGGCCCAACCGGCGTACTACACCCACGATCGCGCACTGGTGACGGTGTATCGATAATCGCAAACACCCGCTTGGCCGCCGCCAACACCATGCCCAGATTGCTTAAGGATTGGGCAGTAGCGACGACCGGCACAACCACAGCGCTGCCAAGCACAGTGACAATCGGCGCCATCAGCGGTTCAAGCGCTTGCTGCTGCGTTAGCATAGTTGCAGTGGCGAGCATAGCAAATGCGCTCGTCGAGGCAACCGATGCAGTAACCGCTTGCTCAGCGCCTAAGCGGATGCCATACCGGCGCTGAGCAGCCAGCAAGTGCTCATTAACCTGCCCAATCCGTTGCAGTTGCCGGCGTCCAGCCCCAGCCAACAATAACTCACGTAAGCCTTGCACACTCTCAATCACATCAGCGTTTACCTTGCCCAGCAAATTACGCACTGCTTCTCCTTGATGCGCCGCGCGCCGATACAACCAGATCGGTGTAAAAAAAGCAGCAAGCAACACTGGCGCTAGCGCCAACGCTAACAGTGGATGGAACGACCACAGCCAGCCTAACGCGAGCAACGGTGTCAGCAGCGCAATGACTATCGCTGTTAAAATATGAGCGTAAAACAATTCGAGGGTATTGACATCATTCATTGCGGTAGCGATCAGATCGCCCGATCGATGATGAGATAAACCGCCGGGAGCAATCGCTTCAATAGCCCAATACAACTGGCTGCGTAATTCTGCTAACACGCGATACGCAATATCGTGGATCATCCACATATCTAGCCATGCAAGCGCCGAACGCACTATGACTAAACCGGCCAAACCCCATAGCCACGGTTGTAAGGCAGACCACGACGCGCCATTGAGAGCCAAACTGATCACTCCCGCCCCGCCAACTGCCAACGCGATACTGCTCAGATGGTGCAACAACCCAATTGCAACTGTCAGCAGCAGGCTATGCCGGTGTGTCCGAGCCGCGCCGATGAGCCGCCAGATCACAGCCAACGCGGAAGGGCGACGCATAACCGATGCCGGGGCTTGCAATGCGTTGCTCATACCTCGCCTCCCTCTTGCATCGCCGCCAAACGGGCGTACAACGATGGCTGTTGCACTAACTCACTATGTTTGCCCGCTTCGCGTAAACGCCCATCTTCCAGCACGACAATCCGATCAGCATCTTTGACCGTTGACAAGCGATGAGCCACAATGAGCAGAGTCCGCTGCCGGCGCAACTGATTGATAGCCGCTTGGATCGCCGTTTCGGTAACGCTATCAACGTTTGCCGTCGCCTCATCAAAAATGAGCAACGGCGCATCTTTTAGAAGTGCGCGTGCAATCGCAATCCGCTGGCGCTGACCGCCAGAGAGATTGAACCCGCGCTCGCCCAGTAACGTGTGGTATCCATCGGGCAAAGCGGCAATCACGTCGTGGATGCCGGCGGCGCGCGCCGCCGCTTCGACTTCAGCGTCCGAGGCATCTGGACGAGCGAGGCGAATGTTGTCGGCAATTGTGCCGCTGAAGAGAAATGTTTCTTGCGAGACAACGGCAATCTGCCGCCACCACTGCTCACGATCGTAGATACGGATGTCGTGACCGCCACTGAGGATGCAGCCTTCATCAGGATCAAAAAATCGGAGCAGTAGCGCGATGACGGTTGACTTCCCCGCCCCTGACGGCCCCGCAAGAGCCACGGTTTCGCCGGGTGCGATGCGCAATGAAAACTGGCGTAACGCCAGACGATCGGCGCCGGGATAAGTAAATGAGACGTTGGCAAAGGTAACATCGGGTGGAGTAGGGATGGGCAATCGCGCCAGCGAACTTTGAGTGAACAGCGGCTTAGCATCAAGCAGGGCAAAGATGCCGGGAGCCGCCGTAATTCCCATATATCCTTGGTGCCAATATTTATCTAGGTCAATAAATGGGCGAAAACATTCAGCCGCTAGGAAAAGAATGATGAGCAACTCTGCCGGTGTTATCACCCCAACGCTCAGCCGCCAAACGCCAAGAATTACTGCACTGGCCACCCCAGCGCTCATTGCTAATTGCACAAAACCCGTGGTTAGCAACGAGATCGCCATCTGCATCATCGTTGCGCGATACAAATCCTCAGCATCTTGCTTGAGACGCTCGCCGTGCCGCCGGCTCGCATTGAGCACTTTGAGCGTCACTATTCCTTGCATGGCGTCTAGAAACTGGGCAGCCAATTGGCTGTACGCCATCCAGTGACGCTGACCATATTCGCCGAGCACGCGATCCCACCATCGCGGAATGAACGGGACAATCAATGCGCAACCAAGGAGGACGCCAGCAATCAGCGGGTCAATGGTGGCTAGATAGATCAGCAATGCCAGCGGCACAATTACTGCGACAATGGCTTGGGGCAGATAATAGCTAAGATAACCCTCAAGGGCCTCGACCCCATCGATGATGGTTGATTGCACCTCACCGGTGCGGCGCGTTGCCATCCATCCCGGCCCTAGATCGAGCAATCGCGCAAACAACCGTTGCCGAAGCGAGCGTTTTACGGCCATCGTTGTCTGCGCTGCCACCACTTCACGCAACCAAAGCAAGCCTGCGCGAATGCCGATCAACGCCGCAATGCCGCCCAACAGCACCAGCCAATGAACCGTAGGCGATTCACCCCACAGTGTTGCAATCGTATAAGCAATTAGCCAACCCTGCCCGACCGCAGCGGCGCTTATCGCGACACCAATGCCGACCAAGAGCGCTAACCACGGCCATACGTCTTTCGCTAGACCAGCCAGCCGAGAGTGGATCATCATTGCTGTCACTCACGCATGGGGAATTGGCCAATAGTTGAGTTCATCTTCCGCCAACGGTGTTGTTCGCCAACCTAGCCGCACGGCAGTTTGTTGGATACGACCGCCGCCGACTGTTGGAAAAGCGGCTGGAAAATTCGGCGCTAAACCGGGAATAAGCACTCTTACAACCCGTAAACCGGTTAGAGCAACATCAGGAGTGGTTAACTCAACAAAGAATATCTCAAAACCACGGCTTTCAATCCGGCCCTGATACGTAGCGAGTGTCCGATCGGACAAACAGGGCACAGACTCCATTGGTCGCGTCGCTGGAGTATCAACCCACGGTCGCACAGCTTCAATCGCTCGTGGATCGAGAAAGATCTGCTGCTGACACATCAAATCAGAAACATCACGAAAATCGGCGCGGTAATCATCTAGATAGCGCCGATCGGCGCGCCAAGGCTTGAGATCAACATAGGCTGTCAAGCCCCACTCCATTGCTTGCCGGATCAAACTATCCGCCAATGCTAGATCACGACTGCCCTCTTGCAAGGTCAGTGCTTCTGTCCACGCCTTTAGACCGGCGCTCACCGGATCGGGGCGAGCGGCAAATCCGATATTGAGGTAGTGTTCGTTCGTGTTTTCAAGCACACCGGCAATAACCGGAATGTCAAACTCGTTTTCAATGTATATCAACCAAGCCCGTTGCCCCGCCTGACGTGGCGCGCCTTCCCAAAGGGCTTCGAGGAAAGCCGGCAATTTGAGCGACGGCAAAGGATGGCGATTCATCCACCAAACAGTCGTAGCATCACGTTCAATCAGCTCCTCGATGGCTGAAACGAGCGCCGCTTCGATAGTGGCCCCAGCAGCGATGCCAGAAAATTGTAAATAGTTTGTGACCGGATCATTTTTAAATTCACCCGAAAGATAATTGACACAAACGAGACTCAACGGCAACCAAGCCGGACAATTCTTCGTTAAAGAGAAGCCTCTAACCCAACGTACAGACAAATCCCGGGTGAAAGGTACGAATGGACAACCGGGAGTCTGGTACATCTTGGGTGAATAGAGGACCAAACGCTCTGGATCTACCGCATATTCGCCTCGATCGATCAAATCGTTGTAAGACGAATGGGTTAGTTCAAGCTGACCTATGTAATTGCCGCAATATCGCTCTACCGCTTCACCAACTGCCGCTAAGAGAGCCGCCTCGCTATCATCAAACGCGCTTCCGCCGCAAATCACATCATTAGCCCATTCAAATGCTCGCGCCATATTGGCGCAATGCGTTTGTACCGTCTTTAAGCGTTTCGGTACGCTAGGGTGATGCTCTACTTCGCGATAGCGCAGAATGATGCCAAGCCGTTCATCAACAAGCAGGCGAGGTGTAACCGGCAGGCTGCACAAAAACGCACCAGTGAGCTGGTGATCAGGCAGCGGTAACACAGGATGAGCTTTGGATGCGAATTGATACGGATCAAGCTCCCATTCAACGCTAAGTAACTGGCAATGCTCGGTACGAAGCCAGTGTTCAACCTCTGACCAAAACCGGCTCAATACCCATAGGATTGCCCGATCCGAAGGCAACGACGGCTTAAGCGCCGGTTGTGAAATCAATGCTTGAAAAATCTTTTCGTCATCGCTTGCACAACGGCGACGAATCAGAAGATCGCGATAATGAGCAGTTCGTCCGGGTACTATGAGTGGCCCAATAAACGCGCGACCTTGATCGAAATATAATGGCGTCCATGGAATAGAGTGATGTTCACAACATTTATCTACGTTTGTCAAAAGAAACCAATCAAAATAACTATTCATTACAATAACTAAATCGACTGAATGGCTATCATGCTCTACAATCTCTAAGTTATCAGAGAAGAATTTCTGTTCAGATCCACTTGGAAATAGGGAATAATCACGACAAATATCGAACAATTCATGATCACCAATGACATAAATAGTCTTAGAATGATGTACTGGTTCATCAATCGTTAAACAGCCGGCCTCAGTAAGCGTAGCCAGAATCTCGCTGATCGCGTCAGGAGCGGCGTAGTTGCCAAGAATATCAGCTACGGAATGCTGACCATCACACAGAGCAAACAATGCGGCACAACTGGCAGCATCCAAATCAACCTGAAAGAGTGCCCCGTTAGGCGCAATGATCAACGAAGCATGTTCGTCAAGCGAACGTACATCAATGAATGCGCGCTGCGGACGTGATTTAAGTGACAGTCCTGCCATATCCCCAAGAACCTAATTGTCTCTGCTCCATACAAAGGTAAGGTTGAGACCGCATTCATTTGGTCTCAACCCCTCTTATGCCACCTGACTAGAACTTCCACCGGATCAACTGTGCAGAACCGGCGCCAACCGTATGCGAATGGTGATTGGCATTAGGTGCAAGCGCTTTCGACCAGCTCTTCGGTTGAATACGACGAATCATAAGAGAGCCTCCTATTTGGTTTGCTTGGTAGTGGACAAATGACAGAATACCATAATTGATACAATGTGTCAATAGTGCATTGAACAAATCCTGCCATCTACCTACATAACACGCGAGCCTATCTCATCAGCGCCACAAAACAATGTCCCGCTCCCTTGTAATCAGGAGCGGGACTAGAAAAGAGAGCCACAAAAACCACAGTCAAATCTCTTAAACCGGCGTAAAGGCTAAGCGCTGCGTGAATCCTCTACTTGAGAGCGCTAATGCAATTCACTCATCAAAGGTCGCAAATCAAACACTTCACTGATCTGCCCAATCAACCGCTCAGCCACCTCGGCCAGCGGCGGTGCCACGCCAAGCTCGGCGGCCAACGAGGTAACGCCGCGGTCGGTGATGCCACAGGGCACGATCAAATCAAACCCGCTCAGATCGGGATCGACATTCAGCGCCAACCCGTGCGTCGTCACCCCGCTCGCGCTGAGTTTGACGCCAATCGCGCAGATTTTGGCCGCGCCGCCGCGCACCCATACGCCGGTCAAGCCGGCGACCCGCTCGCCGGTGATGCCGTAGCTGGCCAACACGCGGATCACGCTCTCTTCCAAGCCGCGCACATAGCGTCCGACATCACTGCCGTGCTGCGAGAGCTTGAAAATCGGGTAGGCGACCAATTGCCCCGGCGCGTGATAGGTCACTTCACCGCCGCGATCGCTCTGCACGACGGCCACCCCGCGCGCCGCCAACACCTCTGGCGTAGCGCGAATGTGGTCAGGACGGGCCTTGTTGCCGAGTGTAATCACCGGCGGGTGCTCGACCAAGAGCAAGGTGTCGCCGATCTGGCCGCTCGAACGTTGGCGGGCTAACTGGCGCTGCACTTCCCACGCGGCGGTGTAATCCATGAAACCTAGATGGTGGACGGTCAATGTGCGCATAGGTGTCATGTAAAGCTGTCGCAATGACTCTGCTAGAGGTATAGTACACCATAATTATTGTGTCATTGCGAGCTACGGCGGGAGGCGCTAGGAAGAATAGCCGCAAAAAGACACAAACGACACAAAAACCTGATCGTTTTCGGGTCTTTTGTGGCTGTTCGTAGCCATTCCCCCACCCAGCGCCTCTCCCGCTCTCGCCGTTAGGTGGGAGAGAGGGCCGGGGGGTGAGCACCGCACTGAATAGCCACACAAACAACGCAAAAAATCTATTCGTTTTCGTGTCGTTTGTGTGTTTTCGTGGCGATTCAACCTCGCAATGACATCAAGCACGCTTTGTCATTG
>JAUQOZ010000040.1 GCA_030550625.1 Chloroflexota bacterium
AGATTTATCTACTGGATCGGGCGGGTGGCGTCTACCGGTTAGCCAGTCAAAAACTGCCGGATTAACTGGATCAACACCGCTGGTTGGTCATCTTGAATGCTATGGCCGCTATTGGCGACAAACTCAAGACGGCAATTGGGAATAGCGGCGGCCAGCCGGCGCACATCGTCTGGTAGATTATTCCGCTCGCCATCGCCGTTGATCAACAACGCGGGGCAACGGATCTGCGGCGCTTCGCGCAAGCAAATATCGCCGCCAGCAGCGGCAATCGCCTCTGCCGCTCGCACCCAGCCTTCGATCATCGGTTCGAGCTGCTCGCGCCCGTGCAGCTCGATAATCTCTTGCCGCCATGCGGCGCGCCGTTCATCCCATGCTGACACCGGCAACCAATCTTGCACGGCATCAACCATAGCTTGGCTTATGACTCCGGATACTCCCCATGCCACCACGCCTCGCACCAGATCAGGCCGGCGCGCCGCCAGCACCAGCGCACTTTCGGCGCCGTCGCTAAACCCCAGCACCACCACCGGCCCCGGCTTGATGATATCGAGCAGTTCGGCCATGTCAGCGGCATCGCGCTGATAAAAATCGGGCGGGAAGGTGCGATTGGGCGGGCGGCTGGCGCCATAGCCGCGCAAATCGGGCGCAATCACGCGATGATCGCGGCTCAGGTCGTCGATCAGCAATCCCATGTGCGCGCGAGCCGTGCCGGTGAAGCCGTGGATGAGCAATAACGGCGGGCCGCTGCCGAGATCGTGATACGCCAAACGAGCGCCATCATGGAGCGTAACATTGTGCAGCATAAAAGTCTCTATAATGGTGATGAGAAACAATGCCGGATCCAAGACGATCGAAGATTGAGAGCGGCGCAATGACAATTGAAGACCTGCGCGCCATTCCGTTGTTTGCCAGCCTTGATGAAACGACGCTGGCCGACACGGCGCGGCGCGTCCATATCTGCCATTACCGGCCCGGCCAACATATCATACACGAAGATCAGCCGGCGCATGCCATCTTTTTTGTAGTGCGCGGGCGGGTGCGTCTCTCACGCACGGCCCCTGATGGGCGCGAGCAAGTCTTGGCGATGGCCGGGCCGGGGGAATATTTCAATGCGGTGCCGATCTTTGATGGCGGCCTGAGCCCGGCGACGGCGCGAGCCATGAGCCATGTGACCTGTTTGTTATTGGCCCGCGACGATCTGCTAGCGCTGATCCGCAAACATCCTGATCTGGCGCTAGCTGCACTCTCGGACTTGGCCGGCCAATTGCGCGAATTAGTAACGCTGGTTGAAGACCTCGCCTTTCGTTCGGTGCGGGCGCGCTTGGCACGGCTGTTGTTGGCTGAGGCCGCAGGCGGGGCTGCCGAAATGACCCATCAAGAGTTAGCCGAGCGCACCGGTACCGTGCGCGAGATTGCCGGGCGAGCGTTGCGACAGATGGCTGAAGAGCGATTGGTAAAGCTGGAGCGGGGGCGGGTGATTGTGCTCGATCGGGCGCGATTGGCTAAGGTGGCGGAAGAGTAATCTCAAGGCGCGAAGATGATCAAAATTGGCATCTTCGCGCCTTGAGACCTCATTCCAATGAATGCCACACTAATACTTATTGGAAAATGGCCGCCACCGTGTTGATCATGTCAGACAAGGATCCGCCGATAGCGCTAATTGCTAACACACAAACTAGTGCAATTAAGGTAATAATCAACCCGTATTCGGCTAACCCTTGCCCGCGCTCACGGTACAATTGCGCAGTGCTGATCGCTTTCTGCCATTGATTCAAGAACATAAGCCTTCACCTCCTTTCTGTTTGGATTGTATGGATCTACTGTACCGTGAATAATTGCGTCATGCAACAAGGATCAGGTACTATTACGCCGTGGTACCGAACCTCACATGGCCGATTGCAGCACGTAACGATAGTGCAGGAGTAACGGAATGACTATCCCATGGCGGGTGCCGTTTGGCGATTTGCAGCGCAGCCATCAAGCCTTGCAAGCCGAGTTGCTTGCCGCTGCCGAGCGGGTGATCGCGAGCGGTTGGTATATTTTGGGCGCCGAAGTGGCCGGTTTCGAGCGCGAATTTGCCACGTTGTGCGGTGTTGAACACTGTGTGGGTGTCGCCAGCGGCGCCGAAGCGCTCTATTTAGCGTTAGCCGCGGCTGGGGTCGGGCCGGGTGATGAGGTTATCACGGTGGCGAATGCTTGTATGTACGATGTCGCGGCGATCCTCCAAGCCGGCGCGCGACCAGTGTTGGTGGATGTTGATCCGGTGACGCAAACCATGGATCCGGCGGCATTGGCGGCGGCGATCACTCCGCGTACCAAGGCAGTCATCCCAGTGCATTTGTTTGGGCGGCTGGCCGATATGCCGGCGATTATGGCAGTGGCCAAACAGCATGGGCTGACGGTGATTGAAGACGCGGCGCAGGCACACGGCGCATGGCGGGAAGACGCCGATGGCGCGCGACGGATGGCTGGGCAATGGGGCCATCTAGCCGCCTTTAGCTTCTACCCCAGTAAAAATCTGGGCGCGCTCGGCGATGGCGGCGCAGTTGTGACCAATAATCCTGAATTGGCCGAACGGCTGCGCCGCCTGCGCATGTACGGCTGGGAACGTAAGTATTACACGACAGAAGCCGGCGGGCGCAACTCGCGGCTTGATGAATTGCAGGCGGCGTTGCTGCGGGTGAAGCTGCCGCATCTCGCCGCCGCCAATGCGGCGCGACGCGAACGGGCGAGTTGGTATGCCGCCGCGCTGGCTGATCTGCCGGTTGGCTTGCCAGTTGACGAGCCGGGCCATGTCTATCATCTCTACGTGATCACGCTGGCTGACCGGGCGACCCGCGATCGCTTGCGCACACACCTGCTAGCACATGGTATCGGATGTGATGTTCATTATCCGGCGCCAACCCATCTGCAACCGGCCTATGCCGATCTTGGCTATCATCCGGGTAGTTTGCCGGTCACTGAGGATTTGGCCGGGCGGATTCTGTCGCTGCCGATGTACCCGGAATTGAGCTATGATGACGTGATGACAGTCGCCGAAACGATACGCGTGGGGTTCGTATGATTGATCACACGACATTTGCCGGCGCGCGGGTGTTAATTACCGGTGGGTTGGGGTTTATTGGGTCAAATTTAGCTCATCGCTTGGTTGATTTGGGCGCTAAAGTGACGTTAGTCGACTCACTGATCCCGGAATACGGTGGTAATCTCTACAATATCGCCGGGATCGAGGATCGGGTGCGGGTAAATATTGCCGATGTGCGCGATGAATACTCGATGGATTATCTGGTGCAAGGGCACGATTTTCTCTTTAATCTGGCCGGCCAGACCAGCCATCTCGACTCAATGCGCAATCCGTATGTCGATCTTGATATCAATTGCCGGGCGCAACTTTCGATTCTCGAAGCTTGCCGTAAGAACAATCCCCGCATTACGATCGTGTACGCTTCCACCCGCCAGATCTACGGCAAACCCGACTATCTGCCGGTCGATGAACGCCATCTGTTGCACCCGGTGGATGTCAACGGCATTAACAAGATGGCTGGCGAGTGGTACCACATCCTCTATAACAATGTCTATGGCATTCGCGCTTGCGCTTTGCGCTTGACCAACACCTACGGCCCGCGTATGCGGGTGAAAGATGCGCGCCAAACCTTCCTTGGCATTTGGATCAAGAATGTCATCGAAGGCAAACCGATACAGGTGTGGGGCGACGGCCTGCAATTGCGCGATTTTACATATATTGATGATTGCGTCGAGGCGATGTTGTTAGCCGCTGTTCACCCGGCTGCTACCGGACAAATCTTTAATCTGGGCGGCCTTGAGGTGATCAATCTGCGTGATCTAGCGGCGCTAACCGTTGAGGTGGCGGGCGGCGGTAGCTTCGAGATCATTCCCTATCCACCTGATCGCAAGCCAATTGATATTGGCGACTACTACGCCGATGATCGCCGCATTCGGAGCATGCTAGGCTGGCAGCCGCGCATTGATCTCCGCACTGGGTTGGCGCGCACCATTGCCTTCTATCGCGAGCATCGCCAACACTATTGGGAGTCATCCTCTGAGAGAAGTTAATAAATAACAGCCGGATGTTCATCAAACCTTCACGATCAACTACTACAATGCAAGCCGACAACAACAGAGGAGTACGTCATCTATGCGTGTGTTAATTACCGGTGGGGCAGGTTTTCTCGGTTCGCATCTCTGCGATCGGTTTTTGGCCGAAGGGCATACGGTGATCGCAATGGATAATCTGATCACCGGCAGCACCGACAATATTGCTCATTTGGCTGGCCATCCCCGTTTCCTCTTCATTCATCACGACGTCACCAACTATATTTACATCGAAGGCCCTATTGATGCTGTCCTCCACTTTGCCTCGCCGGCATCGCCGATTGACTATCTCGAATTGCCGATCCAGACGCTTAAGGTAGGCGCTCTGGGCACGCACAAAGCGTTGGGCTTAGCGCGAGCCAAGGGCGCGCGCTTTTTGCTCGCCTCGACTTCAGAGGTCTATGGCGACCCGCAAGTCCATCCGCAACCCGAAAGCTACTACGGCCACGTCAATCCGGTGGGGCCGCGCGGCGTCTACGATGAAGCCAAGCGTTTCGCCGAAGCGATGACGATGGCTTACCATACCTATCACGGCGTCGAGACGCGGATTGTGCGGATTTTCAATACTTACGGCCCGCGCATGCGGTTGCGCGATGGGCGGGTGGTGCCGAACTTTATCTCGCAGGCCCTGCGCGGCGAGCCGCTGACGATTTATGGCGACGGCAGCCAAACCCGCTCGTTCCAGTACGTCTCTGATCTCGTCGAGGGGGTCTACCGGTTATTGTTTAGCGATGAGGTCGAACCGGTCAACATCGGGAATCCCGGCGAATTCACTATCGCCGAATTTGCGCAGATCGTGAACGAGATTACCGGCAATAAGGCTGGTGTGATCTACCGCGATCTGCGCACCAAAGACGATCCGCAGGTGCGCCAGCCCGACATTAGCAAGGCGCGCCGAATTCTCAATTGGGAACCCAAGGTAACGCTGCGCGAAGGTCTTGAACAGACGATCCCGTGGTTCCGCCAAGAGTTGCAGCGCCGCGGCGAATTATAACGACGTAGGAGGCATGATCAGGGTATGAAGGCGGTCATTCTAGCCGGTGGCTACGGTACGCGCATTAGCGAAGAGAGCGCCATCCGCCCCAAGCCAATGGTCGAGATCGGCGGCAGGCCTATACTCTGGCATATCATGAAGATCTATTCGGCCCACGGCATTAACGAGTTCATCATCTGTTGCGGCTACAAAGGGCACATGATCAAGGAGTATTTTGCCAATTACTACCTGCATCACGCCGATGTGACCTTTGACATGCGCGAAAATCGGATGACCGTCCATCAGACGCAGATCGAGCCGTGGCAGGTGACGCTGGTCGATACCGGCGAGAATACGATGACCGGCGGGCGGATCAAGCGCATTCAGCCGTATGTCGGCAACGAAACCTTCTGCCTTACGTATGGCGATGGCGTGAGCGATGTCGATATTCGGGCATTGATCGCCTACCATCGTGAGCAGGGCGTGACCGCTACGCTCACTGCGGTACAGCCGCCGGGCCGTTTCGGCGCCTTTACCTTGGGGGAAAACCAAGCCCTGATCGAGAGCTTTAAAGAGAAGCCGAGTGGCGATGGCGCGTATATCAACGGCGGCTTCTTCGTCGTTGAGCCGGCAGCGTTTGATCTGATCGCTGGCGACGATACGGTTTGGGAACGCGAGCCGCTAGAGCAGTTGGCCCAAAGCGGCCAATTAGCCGCCTACCGCCACCATGGCTTCTGGCACCCGATGGATACCCTGCGTGACAAGAATTATCTTGAAGGCTTGTGGCAAAGTGGCCGCGCGCCGTGGAAGATTTGGTGAACATCTAGCCAGCGCCGGTGCGAGTGATCCTAGCAACGTCAGTCGGCGTGTAACCCACGAAATGGTATGACCAGTCATCTTCCCTCTCGTATGTTGAAATCGCATACGGGTAACGCACTCAGACAAAGGAGACCAACATGAAAGTGCTCCTCACCGGCAGCGGCGGCTATATTGGTATCGTGACCGCGCCGTATTTAATGGAACGCGGTCACGAAGTTGTCGGAGTTGATACTGGCTACTACGAGAGCGGCTGGCTGTACCACAGCGGCCAGCGCCAACCGCAGTTGATTGTGCAAGATATTCGCCGGCTGACGGCGGAAGATCTCGCCGGTTTTGATGCGGTTGTTCACATGGCTGAACTCTCGAACGATCCGCTCGGCCAGCTCAATCGCGAATTAACCTTCCAGATCAACCATCAGGGCAGCGTTACGCTGGCCCAAGCCGCGAAAGCCGCCGGCGTCACCCGCTTTGTGTACATGTCGTCGTGTTCGGTGTATGGGATTGGCGAGGAGGGCGAGATCAAAACCGAAGAGTCGGCGGTTAATCCGCAGACGGCGTATGCAGAGTGCAAAGTGCTGGTTGAGCGCGATCTGGCCCAGATGGCGGATGACGACTTTTCGCCGGTCTTTCTGCGCAATGCTACCGCCTTTGGGCCATCGCCGCGCCAACGGTTCGATGTCGTGCTCAATAATCTGGCCGGCTTAGCGTGGACAACCGGCAAGATTGCGATGATTAGCGATGGTACGCCGTGGCGACCGCTGGTGCATATTCTTGATATTGCCCACGCAGTGGCCTGCGCGCTGGAAGCGCCGCGCGAAGCGATCCATAACCAGATTTTCAATGTTGGCGATAGCCGGCATAATTATCGTGTGCGCGAAATTGCCGAGATTGTGGCCGAGGTGTTTCCCGGATGTGAGTTGACATTTGGCCGCAACGACGGTGATAATCGGAGTTATCGGGTTGATTTTAACAAGATTGCGACGCGCCTGCCCGGTTTCGCCTGCCGTTACGATGCCAAGGCTGGCGCTCAGCAATTGCGCGCGGTGTTTGAGCGGATTGGCATGACGCGCGAAATCTTTGAAGCGCCGCCGTATACGCGCCTCAAGATGTTGCGCCACCTGATCGCAACTCATCAGCTTGACGCCGAATTGTTCTGGAGGAGTTAAGTATGCGTTTTATTCCGACCGAGCTGAAAGATGCTCATATTATCGAGCTGGAACCGCGGGAAGACAATCGCGGCTTTTTCGCACGGGTGTGGGCCAAAGACGAATTCGCCCAGCATGGATTGGTTGATCGGGTTGTGCAGATGAATCTCTCGTACAACCGGGTTGCCGGTACCCTGCGTGGCATGCACTTTCAGCACGCCCCTTACGCGGAAACCAAGCTGGTGCGGTGCATTCGCGGCGCGATCTACGATGTGATTATCGACTTGCGCCCCGATTCGCCGACCTACAAACGCTGGATCGGCGTCAAGCTGACTGCCGCCAACCGGTTGGCGCTCTATGTGCCGGAAGGGTTTGCCCACGGCTTCCAAACGCTGGAAGATGATACCGAAGTCTTCTATCAGGTCTCGCAGTACTATACGCCGAGCGCCGAAGGTGGCGTGCGCTATGATGATCCGGCGTTCGGCATTGAGTGGCCATTGCCGGTCACCGAGATGAGCGAGAAAGATAAGCGCTGGCCGTTGTTTCAGGGTTAATGCGCTGGCAGGTGTAGTTATGAAGTGCAGCAGTGAGACTGCCGCACACACGCGCTTGCGCCTCATTCCCGCAAGGCAGGGCAGTGCCACCTGCCCTGCCGCGTGCCCGTGAGACTGCCGCACACGCGCTTGCGCCTCATTCGCCAATCGACTCTAGCCTCTCAGCGAACCGAGATGGACATCTGTAGGCAAGGACTCCGCCATGATTCTCATCGACACTGCGCTCGAACGAGCTGAAACCGAAGGCCGCCCGATTCGGGTGGGCATGGTTGGCGCCGGTTTTATGGCGCGTGGGATCGCGCTTCAGATCATTCGCTACACCCGCGGGATGCGACTAGTGGCGATCGCCAACCGCACGATCGAGCGAGCGATGCAGGCTTACACCGAGGCTGATGTACCGGCGGAAGCGATCCGGCACGTTGATACTCCCACCGCGTTAGCGGCGGCGTTGGCAGCCGGCGCGCCGGCAGTGACCGATGATGCCTTGTTGCTCTGTGCGGCTGATGGTATCGACGTCATCCTTGAAGTCACCGGCGCAGTGGAGTTTGGCGCGCAGGTGGCCTTGACAGCGATGCGTCACGGCAAACATGTGGTAACGATGAATGCCGAACTGGATGGCACGCTCGGCGCGATCCTGCAAGTGTACGCCCGTCGCCACGGTGTTATCTTTACCTTGTCAGATGGCGATCAACCCGGCGTGACAATGAACCTCTACCGGTTTGTGCGCGGGTTGGGAGTCAAGCCGGTGTTGTGCGGCAATATCAAGGGGTTGCACGATCCTTACCGCAATCCGACTACACAGGCCAACTTTGCCCGCCAGTGGGGGCAAAATCCGTATATGGTGACGAGTTTTGCCGATGGCACCAAGATCTCGTTTGAGCAGGCGGTAGTGGCGAATGCAACTGGCATGCGGGTCGGGCGACGCGGTATGTTTGGCCCCACCGTGCCTTCTGGTACGCCATTGGCCGATGTCGTTCACGATCTCTATCCGCTCGATGTCTTGCTCTCAGGGCCGGGGATCGTCGATTACGTCGTCGGCGCAACGCCGGGACCGGGGGTATTTGTGCTCGGCACCCACGACCATCCGCGTATGCAGCATTATCTCCATCTGTACAAGCTGGGCAAAGGGCCGCTTTACCTCTTCTACACCCCCTACCACCTCTGCCACTTTGAAGTGCCCAATTCGGTGGCGCGGGCCGCTTTGTTTGGCGATACCGTGTTGGCCGCCGCTGGCCGGCCTTCGGTCGAGGTGATTACTGCCGCCAAGACTGACTTGCAGGCTGGGCAGACGATTGACGGCTTGGGTGGCTATATGACCTACGGGTTGGCTGAAAATGCTGAGGTAGTGCAGGCTGAACGGCTGTTACCGATTGGGTTGGCTGAAGGGTGTACCCTGCTGCGCGACATTCCCAAAGACGGGATCATTACCTACGATGATGTGCGTCTGCCGGAGGGCCGGTTGAGCGATCAGTTGCGGGCCGAGCAGGATGCTATGTTTTGGGGGGCGCACGGGTAGGGACGACCCATGCGTCGCCCCTGCCCTACCCCCGCGCTGCTGTTGCTTCGTTCCTAAATATTTGAACTTCCCGCCATCCCATACATCCACTTGCTCCTCCCCTGCGTAAAGAGAAGTGAAGCCGGAAATTGTGCAAGTGATTTGCAAAAGATTGCCAATTTCCGGTACACGAGGAACCGTTGTATTGTAGGGAGGAGACATCCGTGTTTCGTAAGCTGTCGATTGCCCTGACCACTGCCCTGCTGTTCGCTCTGTTGGTTGTGCCGGCTGCCTTTGCCCAGAGTGGCTCGGCGAAGGTGCGCGTGATCCATGCCTCGCCCGACGCGCCGGCAGTTGATGTGTTCGTCAACGGGAATGCGGTATTGACCAACGTTGGCTTCTTTGCTGCGAGCCCTTACCTTGATCTGCCGGCGGGCACTTACCGCGTGCAGGTAGCGCCGACGGGCGCCGGCGCCGGTTCGGCGGTGATCGATGCCAATGTGACGATCGAGGCGGGCAAGGCTTATACGATTGCTGCCGTGGGGCCAGTGGCCAGCATCAAGCCGCAGGTGATCGTTGATGATTTGCGCGCGCCGGCGGCTGGTCAAGCCAAGGTGCGGGTGTACCACTTCTCGCCTGACGCCCCGGCGGTGGATGTCAAGCTGGCCAATGGTACAACCCTGATCAGCAACTTGGCTTTCCCCGATGCCAGCAACTATCTCGAAGTTCCGGCAGGCACCTACGATTTGCAGGTAACTCCGGCTGGCGGTGATGCAGTGGTGATCAATCTGGCAGGTACGACCGTCGATGCAGGCCAGATCTACAGTGTCTTTGCTACCGACTTCGTTGCTAACATCACTCCGCAGCTCGCAGTGACTGCGCCGGTGACCACGGCGGCGCCAGCGGCGCTGCCCACCACGAGCGGCGAGACACTGCCGCTGGCGGCGCTGGCCCTGATCGCGCTGGCCCTGACTGCGCTGGGTGGGATGGTGGTGCGCCGCAGCATGCGGTAAATCAAGCAGCGTTCGGTTGAGGGCGGTTGCATTGCAGCCGCCCTCGTTGCATTTTGGGCGGTTTCGAGTGTGTTTCCCGCAGAGGACGCGAAGGGTTGTCATACTAAGGCGCAAAGTGAGTAAAGACGCAGAGGATGAAAACGCAAAGGCGCCAAGAACGCCGAGGACGCAAAGGGGCGGAAATGGAATGATCCTCGTTCTATGGTAGCAACCTCCGAGAGCGAGAACCAGCAGCGTCCCTCTCCCGCGAGGAGCGGGGACACGACCGTCTCCCTCCCCCAGCGGGGGAGGGCTGGGGTGGGGGCAACCAAGAGCCACGAAAACACCCAAAAGGCACCACAACATTGGGTTCATATTTTGTGTCTCTTTGTGGCTATTTCCCCAAAAACCCTTTGCGTTCTCTGCGCCCTTCGCGTCTTTGCGTTTGAATCCTCTGCGCCTTTGCTCCCTTTGCGCCTCCCTCTAGCGCCAATTCCCCCGCGAATTGCGGTATCATACGCTCAGCTATCCTTAGACTAGCGCAGATTGCCATCGGGCATGCGCCTCATGATCCGCCTATGAACCACACCCATCCCTTCCAATCGATCTACCGCCACGGCTTCGCCCGCCTCGCCGTCGCCATCCCGGCGGTGCGTATCGCCGAGCCGGCGTTTAACGCTGAACGCACCATCGCCCTCGCTCGCCGCGCCGCCGCTGCCGGCGCAGTGCTCGTCCTCTTCCCCGAACTGGGGATCTCGGCCTACAGCAACGACGACCTCTTCCAACAAACCGCCCTGCTCGACGCCGTTGAGCAGGCGGTGGCCGAGATTGCCGCCGCTTCCCGCGATCTCAACGCACTGCTGCTCGCCGGCGCTCCGCTCCGCCACGAAGGCCGCTTGTTCAACTGCGCAATTGCGCTGTGCAACGGGCAAATCGTAGGAGTAACCCCAAAGAGTTATTTACCTAACTATCGTGAATTTTACGAAAAACGCCACTTCGCCGCCGCCCGCGACGCGATCAGCGACACGATTCGCGTCGCCGGCCAGACCGTGCCGTTCGGCGCCGATCTGATCTACGAAGCGCCGGCCATCCCCGGCTTGGCCGTGCATGTCGAAATCTGCGAAGACTTGTGGACACCGCTGCCGCCGAGCACCTTCGCCGCGCTGGCCGGCGCGACCGTGCTCTGCAACTTGTCGGCTTCCAACATCACCATCGGCAAAGCCGACTACCGGCGAGCCTTGTGTATGGGTCAATCGGCCCGCGCCGTTGCCGCGTATCTCTATTCGGCGGCGGGGTTGGGTGAAAGCACGACCGATTTGGCGTGGGATGGCCATGCCCTGATCTGCGAAAACGGCGAGCTGCTCGCCGAATCGCAACGCTTCTGCGACGAAGAGCAGATCATTGTTGCCGATGTCGATCTAGAACGGTTGCAGCAAGATCGCATGCGCCAAACCAGCTTCAGCGACAGCATCGGCGACTACCGCGAGCGGCTGCGGGCAATGCGCAAGATCGTGCTACCGCTCACAGCGCCGATTGTCACCGATCTGCGCCGTGACGTGGCGCGTTTTCCCTACGTGCCCAACGACCCGGCCACCCGCGACGAGCGTTGCTACGAAGCGTACAACATTCAGGTGCATGGCCTCATCCAGCGCATGCGCAGCGCCAGAGTGGAAAAGGTGGTGATCGGCGTATCAGGCGGTCTCGACAGCACCCAAGCCCTGATCGTAGCCGCGCGGGCGATGGATCGGCTCGGCCTGCCGCGCCAGAACGTCTTGGCCTACACCATGCCCGGCTTCGCCACCAGCAGCCAAACCCGCGCGAATGCCCACGCCCTCATGGCCGCGCTTGGCGTCAGCTCCCACGAAATCGACATCCGGCCCTCGGCCTTGCAAATGCTGCGCGACCTCGGCCACCCCGCCGGCGAAGGCGCACCCGTCTACGACGTCACCTTCGAGAATGTGCAAGCCGGCGAACGCACCTCGCACCTCTTCCGGCTAGCCAACTACCACAACGCAATCGTTGTTGGCACCGGCGACCTCAGCGAACTAGCATTGGGATGGTGTACCTACGGTGTTGGCGACCAAATGGCGCACTACAACGTCAACGCCTCGGTACCGAAAACCCTGATCCAGCACCTGATTCGTTATGTCATTCGCAGCGGCGAATTAGGTGAGGAAGCGAACCGCGTGCTAGCTGATATTCTCGCCACCGAAATCTCGCCCGAACTGGTGCCGGCGACGGCCAACAGCGACGACAAACCGGCCCAGCGCACCGAGGAGATCATCGGGCCATACGCCTTGCAAGACTTCAACCTCTACTACATCACCCGCTACGGATTCCGGCCCAGCAAAGTGGCATTCTTAGCCATGCACGCATGGGGTGACGCCAACGCCGGCGCATGGCCAGAAGGCCTGCCCGCCGCCGACCGGCGGGCCTACGACCTACCCACCATCCTGCGCTGGCTGCGGGTCTTCCTTTACCGCTTCTTCCAAATCAGCCAATTCAAACGCTCGGCCATGCCCAACGGCCCCAAAGTCGGCTCAGGCGGCGCCCTCTCGCCGCGGGGAGACTGGCGCGCACCGAGCGACGCCAGCGCTGCCGTCTGGCTGGCCGAGATAGATCGCCTGATTGCGGAAGTGGATGTGGGATGAGTGCAACACCGCCAGACACCAGCCGTAGAGGTGCAGGCCGGCAAGGCCGTGATAGCAGGATACTACGCCTGTGCGTGTATGCCGCCTGCCTCATCGCAATCACGCTCTTCGGCGGCTGCAACCGGCCCGACCCGCCCGACCCGGTCGCCGAAGGACAACGGCTCTACACCATCTACTGCCTCGGCTGCCACAGCCTCGACCCAGCGGGGCCAACCGCGCTCGGCCCGCCGCTGGCCGGCATCGGCACCCGCGCAGCGAACAACAGCGAAGGCCTCAGCGCCGCCGAATGGCTGCGCCGCGAGATCGTCGATCCCGACGCCGCGCTCACCCCCGGCTACCCAGCCGGGTTAATGCCACGCACCTACGGCAGCGACTTCCGCCCGGCCCAGATCGAGGCGCTGGTGGCGTATTTGTTGGGGGTGGAGTGAACATTATTTTACACCCACGCACTCTAAGATCTCTAAAGTGAGACTATAAAACTATGATCAAACGATTGCTTAACTTCAATTCCTCGCGGTACCGGTTATGGCAAGAAAATGCCACATTTGCCGCGACCATTCCCCAAGATGCACTCGTCTTAGATGCTGGCGCTGGCGAAGCGCCATACCGTAGTCTCTTCAAGCATACCCGCTACGAATCGGCCGATTTCCATAAGGTGAACAAGCCGTATGCACCGTCCACTTACGTTTGTGACCTAAAAAACATCCCAGTTGAGGATAACCGGTTCGATTTTATCGTCTTTAATCAAGTGATGGAGCACTTGCCAGAGCCTGCACTAGTCTTGAACGAATTGTACCGCGTGCTTAAACCGGGCGGTAAGATGATCTATACTGGGCCGCTATTCTATGAGGAACACGAACAACCGTACGATTTTTATCGGTATACGCAGTTCGCCTTGCGATACTTGTTCAATACCACCGGCTTTGTTATTGAGCGAATAGACTGGCTAGAAGGATATTTTGGCACTGTGGGTTATCAATTAAACGGTATGGCTCGCTATTTGCCATACCACCCTCGTGCGATCAATGCTGGAATAGCTGGCTATGTTCTAGCCCCTATCTTGTTTCTTTTAAAGATCTTATTTGCCACATTATCAATTATGTTTCACTTACTGGAAACACGGATCAAATTCACGGCATGCGGCTACCCCAAAAACTATGTTGCGATTGTGCGCAAAC
>JAUQOZ010000019.1 GCA_030550625.1 Chloroflexota bacterium
GCAGATCGCGCGGTCAAGGCCGCTGGCTCCCATCCGGTTCCACAGCCGGGCATCAACGATCGCGGTTTGCAACAATCCCAGTGTGCCGCTGTACGAGTAGGGCAAAATCGCCGCTGCGCCATACTCAGCGATAATCGCTTTCCAGCGGTTGGCAATCGTTGCAATCGCCTCCTCCCAACTGATCCGCTCCCACTGTCCGTTCCCCTTCGGCCCCACCCGGCGCAGCGGATAGAGCAACCGATCCGGACTGTAGACCCGTTCGAGGTAGGGGCGCACTTTCGCGCAGAGCCAACCTTGCGTGATTGGGTGATCGGGATCGGCGTAAAACGCCACCGCGCGGCCATCACGCACTTCGGTGATAGTGCCGCAGGTGTCGGGGCAGTCGTGCGGGCAGCAGCCGCGAATCAGGGTCGTGGTCATAGCGCGCTCCAGTGGTTCACTTTTGCTAGGCATATTGTAGCACTGCGGGCGAACGGCGCTGTTGCAACCTGCCGGATTGACCGTTCCATCTTCGTTATCCCCATTTATTCCACTACAAATTGTCGTAATGTGGATAACTGGCCGTACTTTGTGGATAACATTTGCATATCGGTGGATTACAGGTTGATGACAGTTTAGTGCGTTTGCCGCCTGTCATGGCGAGGGCACGGCGGGCCTGTCTGTCATTGTGAGAGGCGGCGGGCCTGTCTGTCATTGCGAGGGAGTGGCGGCACCCAGCGTAGCTGGGTGTCGCCCGACCGAAGCAATCTCCTGCTTTAGCGGACTCCATGCCTGTGCGGAAGCGACCGGGGCGCCCACGGCGGGCAGGGGTGGTTCCCGCGCTCGCGGGAGATTGCGTCGCCGCGCGGGGGCAGAGCAACGCTCTGCCCCTACGCGCGGCTCGCAATGCTATCGGCTGTCTGTCATGGCGAGGGGCGCAGCCCCCGAAGCAATCTCCTGATTGAGCGGATGGGATGCCTGAGCGGGAACGAATGACTTGCTTGCACAAGCGCCAGCCAATATTGTGATCGGTAAAGCCCCTCTTGCCCAACGGCGATCACTTGTGCCCCAATCTGTGCTATGCTGGGAAGGGAACCGAGCCGGGATCAATTGGCTGTCTTTCCCAAATCCGTATGACTCTCATTCTGTTTGAAGATGAACTGTGGCGCCATTTTGCCACCTTGGTGCAGGCTCGTCCGGTGTTTGAGCTGCGGTGTGGCGCGTTTACCGCTCGCGAGCGGGCCGCGGCCATCCTTGGCCGCCCGGCGCGTGGGTTGGCCCGTCCGCACTTGATGCCGCACTTTGGGCCGCCGGGAGGGTTGGCCGAACTGCTTGCCACCAGCGATCCGATCCTGTTTGTGAATGGGCGCGCGCTCAATCTGGAGTGGTTGCCGGCGCTTGATTGCGAGCCGGTGAACACCGTGTATATCGTGGGTGAGACGTTGCTTGGCGCGCGGGTGTCACCGGCGCTGGCGAGCGCAATCATCTATTATCTCCGTGAGCAGCAGGGCGAGGCGGCGCGCGATGAGCTGGCGCGGTTTGCGCGGGTGGTGGAGGTGCAGGTTCCGGCGGCGTTGCTCGTGTACCCGTGGGATCTGATTACTCAAGCCGGTGAGCAACTAATTCGCGATGAGCCGTTGCTCGCGCGCCGGTTGCCGCTCTTGACGGCTGATCAGCCGCACGTGATCACGCATGGCCGGCGCGTGTACGTCGATCCGGCGGCGCAGTTGGCCGGGCCGGTGGTGCTCGATAGCCGCGATGGGCCGGTGTTTGTCGAGGCGGCTCAGATCGAGCCGTTCAGCTATATTCAGGGGCCGGCCTATATCGGGCCGGGGACGCTGGTCGCTAGCGCGCGCATCCGGGCCGAAACCTGTCTCGGCCCGGTTTGCCGGGTCGGCGGCGAGGTTGAGGCGTCGATCATTCAGGGGTACTCGAACAAGCACCACGACGGCTTCCTCGGCCATAGCTGGCTGGGGGAATGGGTCAATATCGGGGCGATGACGACCAATTCCGATCTGAAAAACAACTATGGTTCGGTGCGGGTGTTGCTAGAGGGGATTGGCCAAATCGATACCGGCATTCTCAAGTTGGGCTGTTTTCTGGCCGATCACGTCAAGCTGGGCATTGGTCTGCACCTGACTGGCGGAACGATGATCGGCACCGGCTCGAATGTGTTCGGTATGCATAGCGCGCCCAAGAACGTGCCGCATTTTACGTGGGGCGGCGAGGTGTTTCGCGAGTACCGGATCGATACGATGATCAGCGTGGCCCGGATTGTGATGGCGCGGCGTAAACGCGAACTGACGCCGAGCTACGAGCAGGTGTTGCGCAAGGCGTTTGAGTTGACGCAGCCGGGCCGCGATGGTCTGGGGTGAGCGATGTTGTTTCGTCATTTGCCGAGCGTTGATGCGTTGATCCGCGAGGTGCGCGCTAGCCAGCCTGATGCGCCGCACGAGTTATTGCGCGATGCGGCGCGGGCGGTATTGGCGCAAGCGCGAGCGGCGATTGCCGCTGGCAGCCCGCCGCCCAGTTTGCCGGCGTTGGCGGCAGCAGTCAATGCCGAGCTGGCGGCAAGCTTTGCCCCAAGTTTGCGCCCGTTGATCAACGCTACCGGTGTTGTCATTCAGACCAACCTTGGCCGCGCCCCGCTCAGCGCGGCGGCGCGTGCAGCGATGCAGGCGGTGGGGGCCGGCTATAGCAACCTTGAGTACGATCTGGCTGCAGGCGAACGCGGGTCGCGCCACGTGCATCTGGAGCAGTTGCTCGTGCGGTTGACCGGCGCAGAGGCGGCGCTGGTGGTCAACAACAACGCAGCGGCGGTCTACTTGGCTTTGATTGCGCTGGCCGCTGGACGTGAAGTGATCGTTTCACGCGGGCAAGCGGTCGAGATCGGCGGCGGCTTTCGCATTCCCGATGTCTTGCGCGCGAGTGGGGCGACGCTGGTGGAAGTGGGCACGACCAACCGCACCTACGCTCGCGACTACGAAGTTGCCATCAGCGAACGCACCGCGCTGATCCTGCGCGTCCATGCCAGCAACTTTCGCTTGATCGGGTTTGTGCATGAACCGGAGCTGGCCGAGCTGGCTGAGGTGGCGCACAAGCACGGCTTGCCGCTGCTCGACGATTTGGGCAGCGGGACGCTGATTGACACCCGCCAGTTTGGTTTGCAGGCCGAGCCGACGGTACAAGCGAGCGTTGCCGCCGGGGCTGATCTGGTGACGTTTTCTGGCGACAAACTGTTGGGTGGGCCACAGGCCGGCATTATCGTAGGCCGGCGCGATCTGGTGGGGCAATTGCGCCGCCACCCGCTCGCCCGCGCGTTGCGGGTCGATAAGGGTACGATTGCCGGCTTGGCCGCCACGTTGCACAGCTACCTGCGCGGCGCGGCTCTGCGCGAGATTCCGGTCTGGCAACTGATCAGCACACCGGTAGCAGAATTGCAACGGCGGGCGGAAGCGATAGTAGCCACCTTAGTCGCTGCCGGCCTGCCGGCGCGCGCCATCGCTTGTGAGAGTGCGGTCGGCGGCGGATCGCTCCCCGGCGCGACCCAACCCAGCGCCGGCGTTGCGCTGATCCCGGCGAGCGGCAATGCTACGGCGTTGGCCGCGCGTTTGCGCGCCGGCGAGCCACCGGTCGTGGCCCGGATTGTCGATGAGCAGGTGGTGTGTGACTTGCGCAGCGTCTTCCCCGCCGAAGACGCCATGCTGACCGAGGCGCTGGTCGCGGCGTACCGGTAGATCGGGCGCGCTATGACAGGCTTGCCGGTCATAGCGAGGGAGGGCGGCGTCCGCAGCAATCTCCCGCTTGTGCGCAGACCAATGGCCTACAGGCACGCTTCCCGTGCTCGCGGGGGAGTGCTTCGCCGCGCGGGGGCAGTGCGGCGCGCTGCCCCTACGCCCCTACGCGCGGCTCGCCATGACACAATGTTTTCGGCGCTACCCAACAAGGTGACACGATGAAGATCGCAGGTCTTTTGCTTGCTGCCGGCCAATCGACCCGGATGGGCCAACCCAAGCAGTTGCTCGATTGGAAAGGCCGGCCACTGGTCGCACATATCGCTACCGAAGCGTTAGCCAGCCAACTGGCCGGCCTGACCGTCGTGGTTGGCGCTGCTGAAACGCAGGTGCGGGCCGCGTTGCGCAATCTACCGGTGCAGATCGTCACCAACCCAGCTTATGCCGAAGGGTTAGGCGCCTCGCTCGCCGTGGGGTTGCGCGCGTTGCCGGCTGATGCTGATGCGGCGATGGTCTTGCTGGTTGACCAACCGCTGGTGACGGCGCGGCTGATCAACGAATTGATTGACGCTTATCGGTCTGCGCCGGCGGCACTCGCGCTCGTGCCCGTCTACCGCGGCCAGCGCGGCAACCCGGTGATTGTCGCTGCCGGCCTCTTCGCCGAGCTGCAAACGCTGCGCGGCGACACCGGCGCCCGCGCTGTCTTCAATCGCTACGCCGATCAGATCGTCTGGCATGAAACGAACGATCCGGCAATAATAACTGACGCCGATACGCCGGAAGCGTGGCGCGCACTGCAAGAGTAGCGTGACGCCGCAGCGGACGGCAAACGCATCCTAAATAAGATATGGTATAATCGCATGATGTCACGTGGGAGCGTGAATGGGAATACGCTCCCAATAGTCTTTCTGTTCCGCCGTTGCGTCCAGATCGCGCCGCTGGGCGAGAGGCGAGCGGAACATCACCAGAGGAGGCTTTTGTGCGCGATCGTCGTCGAGAGTACGAGCTTGTCATCATCATTAGCCCGCTCTTCGCCAACGAAGAGGGGATCAGTGCCAACATCGACCGTATCAAGCAGACGGTCGAGCAATTAGGCGGCCAAGTCAACACGGTAAGCCAATCGTCGCCATGGGGCCGCCGCAAGCTGGCTTACCCGATCCGTGAATATGTGCCCGGTGAAGCCAGCCGCCGCAGCTTTACGGAAGGGTATTACGTCTTCTTCACCCTCACCCTGAGCGCGTCAAAGGTGGCCGAACTGGATCGGGCGATCCGGTTGAATGACAACATCTTGCGCCACTTGTTGGTGTTGGTCGAGGACAAGGAAGTGCAGTCGAGCTTGGTCGAGCCGGTCGAGCCGGAGTCAGAGGAAGAGCCGGCGTTGAGCGACGAATAACTCCTGCGCCAGCGTGCCGGTGAAGACAGCAGTTCATCGTGGTGGAGGGCGCCATGGCGCGTGATTTGAATAAGGTCTTGATTATTGGTCGCCTTGGCGCCGATCCTGAACTACGCTACACCGCTGCCGGCACGCCGGTGACCACCTTTCGGGTCGCTGCCAGCCGCCAATGGCGCGATCCCAACGGCAATCTACACGATGAGACTGAATGGTTTAATGTCGTTGCGTGGAACCGATTGGCCGAAATCTGCCACCAGTATCTGAGCCGGGGAGCGCGGGTGTACATCGAGGGCCGCTTGCAGACGCGGACGTGGGAAGATGCCCAAACTGGGCAATCGCGTTCGCGGGTTGAAGTTGTTGCGCAAGATATGATCTTGCTTGAGCAGCGCGAATCGCGCACCGACGATTCGCCGTCACGACCGCCCCGTCGCGAACCGCCGCCAGATATTGGCGATGATGATATTCCATTCTAGCCTATGTCACAAACACCCAAGCCGCCACGGAGCGCACAAGCGCCGGTGCAACCTCCCGCGCCGCGCCGCCCATCGCGCCGCCGTCTCGAAGAAGAGCGCCGCCAGCGCCAAATTATTATCGTGACAGCCGGCGCACTCGCGATTGCCCTGTTGGCTATTGTCATCGGGTTGATCTACGAACAACTGTGGATTCCTAGCCGGCCAGTGGCGCAGGTTGGTTCGGCGACGCTCACCCGCAGCGATTACTGGCGCGAGCGTCGCCTTGCGTATGCCCGCGAGATCTATCAGAATTTCCAGTTGCTCGATCTGTTTGGAGCCAGCAACCCGCAGATTGCCCAGCAATTTCAGGGGCGCAGCATCGTGATCGATCAGCAGATCCGCGGGTTGCGCCGTGCCGCGATTGAAGATCGGATCGTTTCGGATTGGATTGATCGGCAGCTTAAACAGCGGGCTGCGGCTGACTTTGGCATCACGATCAACGATGATGCAGCGATCCAAGAAGCGGTCGCCGATTTGTCCTTTATCTTCATCCCGCCGCTGCCTGAACCAACGCCAACGCCTGATCCGAATGTCACGCCATCGCCGACGGTTGATCCGGAAGCGACCGCGACGCCGGAACCGACGGCAACGCCATCGCCGACTCCCGGCGGGCCAACGCCAACCCCGGAACCGTCGCCGACGCCGTTCCCAACCTTTACCCCAGTGCCGACGCCCCAACCTGCCGAGGCGCGCACGCAGTTTGATCAGATTATTGACGAGATTTATCGCCGTTACGAGCTTGAGCTGATTACGACCGAAGCTAAACCCGAGCTGAGCAAAGATGAGTTTCGGCAGGCTTTGCTCGAACAGTACCGTGAGCGATTGCTGAATGAGCAGATCCAAGCCCGGCTGGTGCCGGAAGAAACTTTCGTCGCCAGCACTGAGCCAGAGCGGGTGCGCGCGCGCCAGATCTTGATCGCGGTCAACCCGCCGGTAGAAGCGACGACCGAGCAGATCGATGCGGCCTTTGCCGCGGCGCTGCCGGCGGCGCAAGAGATCGTCGCCCAATTGCGAGCCGGGGCTGATTTTGCGACGCTGGCCGCCGAACGTTCCGACGATCCCGGTTCGCGCGAGAATGGCGGCGAGATAGGTTCGTTTGATCGCAACGGCTTCGCCGATAACGGTGCGACCTACCCGCCGGAATTGGTGCAGGCTGCCTTCGCGTTGCCGGTGAACCAAATCAGCGATCCGATCCGCACCCAGTTCGGCTGGCATATTCTGGAAGTGACGGATCAGACGATCCCATCGAAAGAGGATCAGTTGCAGAAGGCGCGCACCGAAGCGTTCGATAGCTGGATTGCCGAGCAACGGGCGGCAGCCGATGTGCGGCGCTTCCCAGAGCCAACGCCGACGCCGACGCCCTTCCCGACAGAGCCGGTTCCGACACTTGTGCCGACCTACCTGCCCGGCCCGCCGACCCCGTTGCCAACGCCGACCCCGGAACCGACCGTTGAGGTCACACCGGAACCGACGGCGACGGTGACGCCGTAATTGGTTGGTTTTGATGCCGGTCTGGGGTGTGGCCGCTCCGCTCGCGCCGGTGAAGTTATGGAGGGCGGCAGTCTAACACGGCATCGGCATACGCCGGCTTGCGAAGCTGGCTTGCGGTTTGCTCGCGTCGGTGAGGTTATGGAGTGCGGCAGTCTAACTGTCGCACTCCATACCTAGGCAGCGTGGCTCGTTTGGTGAGATGAGGGACGCACTTGCTGCCACAGACTAGCAATCATACGATTGCGAGTCTGCTTGGCTTCATAACACACTATGCAACGCTGGCGACCGATAGCAACAGCTCGGATCTGGCTTGGCCTTATGCTTGCCGTCGTGAGTGCAGCGGGGGCAGGTTGGCTGTTGCTCAGGATGAGCGCGGCGCTGAGCGGGCCGCCAGAGCAGTGGCCGATTGACGGCTGGCTGTTTGGGCAGGCTGTACTGGCGCTTGGCTTGCTGGTGTTGGCCGGTTTCCTCCTCTACCGGACTGCTGCCGCGCTGACCTTACGGTATAGCCTTGACCGTAACGGACTGTACATCCAGTGGCTGGGTAGCCGCGCGGTCATTCCGCTGACCCTGATCGATCGGGTTGAACAAGGCGCGTTAGCGATCGGCAACTGGCGCACAGCATTGGCGAGTATCGGCTACTATCATGGCCGCGTCCAGACCCATGACGGCATCGTCATCCATCGCTTTACCACCCGGCCATTGGCAGAAGCGTTGGTGATCTACGCCGGCAATGAAGCCTACGCCATCTCACCTATCGACCCAGCCGGCTTTGTGCAAGAATTAGAGCAGCGGCGACGGCTTGGCGCCATTCAGTCGTTGGCTCCCGGCATTGAAGTCGCCCGTTTTCTGGTCTACGACTTCTGGGCCGATCCGGTCATCCAGCGATTGTTACTGGTGACGCTCATTCTTAATCTGGCCTTGTTTGGGGCGATTGCAGCCATCTATCCCTCATTGCCGCCTCAGATCGCATGGCGCGGCGACCAGATTGGCGCCGCCGCCGAATTAGCCCCGCGCATCCGCATCTTCTTCTTGCCGGTAGCAGCGGCGCTGACCGCGCTGTTCAATCTCGTTGGCGGTCTGATCGTCTACCGGCGCAGCCCCTTGGCTGCGCGCCTCTGGCAGGGATTCTCGCTAGGGGTGCAGCTCTTTTTTGCGATTGCCACCATCGCCGTGTTGCGGGCATAATCGTTGCCTTGACAAGCATCCGTTCTGCGTGGTACGATCCCCTATATCGAACGGGGATTTTTCCATATCCGTGGTTGGTTGTGCTCTTGCGCAGCCTGCGCCGGCATCGTGTATCTCATTGGGCAGAAAGGAGGGCAAGAGCAAACGCTATCGGCTACCTTCACCCTATTCACCTGCGCAGCACTGTGCCAGACCGATCCCAGCCGCCTTCCCCGTTTCGATGAGGTGTTTCGTGTCACAGATGCTAAGGAGTGTCGCGATGAATCCACTTCGCTGGCGTCACGCGCTCGCCCTCACGCTGCTGTTTGGGTTGCTATTGCCCATCTTGGCAGCTTGTGGCGGCGGCAATCCTCCGGCTACGCAAGCAACGACTGCCCCGGCTGAACAGCCAACCACCGCCCCAGCCACCCAACCGACCGCTGCGCCGCAGCCGACCGCTGCGCCGCAGCCGACCGCTGCTGCCCAACCAACTGCTGCCCCAGTTGCCGGGACAGCCAGACCCGGCGTATTGCGCTTGAATGTCGGTGCTGAGCCAGATAATATCGACCCGCAGAAGGCCAGCTTCGTCAACGAGATCCAATTCATTATGATGGCTTATCAGGCCCTCATGACCTTTGATCTCGACATGAATCCCGTTCCGGCGGCGGCTGAAAAGGTCGACGTGTCGGCAGATGGAAAGGTGTACACCTTTACCTTGCGCCGCGACGGCAAGTACAGTGATGGTACGCCGTTAACTGCACGCAACTTTGAGTATGCGTGGAAGCGGCTTGCCGACCCAGAGACGGCGGGTGAGTACCAGTCGTTGCCGTGTGGCATTATCAAGGGCTACAGCGAGTATAGCGCCGCAGCTTGCCAAGGCTTGTCGATGGAAGAGGTGATGAAGCTCGATCTCGACAAGCTGCGCGATGAGTTTGGCGTTAAGGCGCTGGATGATTACACGCTGCAGATCGAGCTGGTTGCGCCGGCGCCTTACTTCCTCAGCATGGCCGCGCTCTGGATCGGCGCGCCAGTGCGCGAAGAGGATGTGGCGAAGGGTGATGACTGGTGGTACGACCCGGCCAACTATATTGGCAACGGCCCCTTTGTGCTGAAGGAGTGGGAGCACGATAGCAAGGCGATCTGGGAACCGAACCCCTATTACGTGGGGCCGCTGGGGCCGGTCAAGCTCAAGCGGGTCGAGTACTACATGATCACTGATGGTCAAGTGGCTTTCCAAGCCTACCGGAACGGTGAGCTTGATATCCTTGCCATTGGCGCTGAAGATCTGGCTACTGTGCAATCTGACCCAGTGCTGAGCAAAGAGATGATCGAGGTGCCCGGTTCCTGCACCTTCTACTTCGGCTTTAACCTCGCCAAGCCGCCGTTTGACAACAAGCTGGTGCGGCAAGCGTTTGCGCAGGCGCTCGATCGCGAAGCCTTCGTGCGCGATCTCTTCCAAGGGCTCGGCAAGCCGGCGTACAGCTTCATCCCGCCCGGCTTCCCCGGCTACCAGCCTGATTTGAAGCTGTGGGAGTTTAACCCCGAAAAGGCCAAGCAGACCTTGGCCGAGGCGGGTTATCCTAATGGTCAGGGCCTGCCGGAAATCAAGCTGACCTATTCGGGCACAGCGCGCAACAATGCCCGCTTCGAGTGGGTAGCAAACCAGATTCGCCAGAATCTGGGGATTGACGTGATCCTTGATCCGATCGATCCGACCGCCTTTGCCGCGGCGACGAAAGACAATCCGCCGCAGATGTTCTCGTTAGGATGGTGCGCCGACTATCCCGATCCGCAGAACTGGGTCTCGCTCTTCCAGACCAACGGCTTGCTCAGCACGCGCGTCAACTACTCGAACCCGCAGCTCGATGAGCTGGTGCGGCAGGCCGATATTGAGCAAGACCCGGTGCGCCGCGCTGAGCTGTATGCGCAAGCGCAGACCATTCTGGTTGAAGACGCGCCGGTGGTCTTTATGCGCTACAGCGGCGGCCCGGATCTGGTCAAGCCGTATGTGAAGGGGATCACGCCCACAACGATTACACCGATTGATTATTGGCTGGGATTCTTCAACTTGCCGAATGTGGATGTGCAGCCCTAAGCGGCGGCGTAGGCTCGGTAGGTGACGCATAGGCGCAGAGGTGCAAGGATGGGATGTACCGATCTCTGCCACTCTCTGCGCCGCTGCGCTTGTCAACAAGCATTGCTCTAGGAACATCGTATGACCGCCTATATCATCCGGCGTATCTTGTGGAACATTCCGGTGCTGATTATCGTGGGATTTGTCACCTTTGGCATTGCCAAATTGACGCCGGGAGGGCCGTTTGATACCGATCCTGAACGGCGCCAGCTCTCGCCGCGGGTCGAAGCGATTTTGCGCGAACGGTTCGGGATGGATCTGCCGTTTTGGCGCCAGTTTACCCGCTATATGTTTTTTGATGTTGTGCCTGATCCAAAAACCGGTGAATGGAAGATACAGTGGGGCGCAATTGCCGGCAATCTCGGCCCGACCTACTCGTCGCGGGGGGCGCGCACGGTGCAGCAAGAGCTGTTTGAGGGCACGCCAACCCGGCCCAGCAAGTTTTATTACTCAGCTCGTTTAGGTGTGCAAGCCCTCTTGTTTGCGGTTGTGTTCGGCATTCCGTTGGGCATTCTGGCTGCGCTGCGCCAAAATACATGGCTGGATTATTTGCTCTCGTTGTCATCGACAATTTTCGTGGCGTTAGGGACTCTGATTACTAGTTTGATTTTGGTGATCGTCTTTGCCGTGATTCTCAACTGGTTTACCGTTATTCCCGATTGGAACGATCCGGTGAAGCCGTGGATTTTGCCGACGGTGGCGTTAGGCACGACCAGCATGGCCTTTATTGCCCGGCTCACGCGGTCGAGTGTGCTCGAAGTGAAACGGCAAGACTACATTCGCACGGCGCAGGCGAAGGGTTTGGCCGGGCAGGTGATTGTCTGGCGTCACATGCTGAAAAATGCGCTGCTGCCGGTGGTGACGATTTTGGGTCCAGCGCTGGCCGGTTTGATCACCGGCACGTTGTTTGTTGAGACAATCTTTCAGGTGCCCGGCATGGGGCGCACCTTTGTTGACGCGATCGGCAAGCGCGACTACTCGATGATTATGGCCGGCTCGCTGATTTATGTCTTCTTTTTGGGAATTGCTAATCTCTTGGTAGACATTGCGTATGGCGTGCTTGATCCGCGGATTAGCTATAAGTAAAGCGGGAAGGGCGAGGAGCGAAGCAGGCTCATGAGCCGCATCGCTAGGGTAGAGAGTGTGATCGGCTCGTGCGGGCCAGCGGCCCGCGCTCCGCGGGCAACGTGCGATGGGTGATGGCCGCCTGCGGATAGCTTTGACCAATGAGCCGTATCTCTCAGATGCAGCGAGTGATCGGCTCGTGCGGGCCAGCGGCCCGCGCTCCGTGCGGGCAACGTGCGATGGGTGATGGCCGCCTGCGGATAGCTTTGGGGGGATTGTGGCGCACTTAATCCGCGGATGCGCTTAAGGAACGTTGTGGGAGATAGCGAGTGGGGATGAGGGAGGTGCGTGTTTTAAGCCGCCCACTCACTCGTGAGCGCGTTATCGGTTGATAGTGAGGAGCAGACGTGACGTCGCCGGCCAAGTCGTTGACCAACCCGATCGATATTCAAGCCCTCAACACCAAACCACGCAGCTTGTGGTCGGATGCGCTGGCCCGGCTGCGGCGCAATCGTGCAGCGATGGTTGGGTTGGTGGTGATAATCCTCTATGTATTTGTGGCGATTGCTGCGCCATGGCTCGCCCCGTTCAACCCCGTCCAGCAGATTCCCAATAACAGCCTGCGCCCGCCGGCATGGGTGACTGACAACCCGGCCCGGATGGGAGTGCCTGAGCACCTGCTCGGCACCGACACGTTGGGGCGCGATGTCTTGTCGCGGTTGATGTACGCTATCCGGGTGTCGCTGATTGTGGGGATTGTGCCGCAGGTTGCGATTTTGCTGATTGGGGTGACGATTGGTCTGATCTCAGGTTTTGCCGGCGGCTGGCTCGATAACCTGTTGATGCGCTTTACCGAGATTGTGGCTGCCTTCCCCGATCTGTTGTTTATTATCGCGCTCTCGACCGCGTTTCGCGAGACGTGGCTTGGCCGTACCTTCAACGGGTTGCTGCTGATCTTCGTCGCCGTCTCGCTGGTGAGCTGGACGGGGATTGCCCGTTTGGTGCGCGGGCAGGTGCTGTCGCTGAAGGAGAAGGAGTTTGTCGAGGCGGCGCGGGCGATTGGGGTGCCGACCACGGCGATCTTGTGGCGGCATATCTTGCCCAATACATTAGCGCCGATTATTGTCTCGACCTCGTTTAGCATTCCCGCTCTGATCAGCGCTGAGGCGGTATTGACCATTCTCGGCGTGGGCATGCGGCCATCGGTTGATCCTGACAACCCCTTCCCAACTAGTCTAGGGGTGATGTTGACCGAAGGGTACAACAATCTGTCGTCGGGGCCGTGGTTGCTTAGCTTTCCGGTGATTTTGATTGCGGGGTTGATGTTGTCGTTTACGTTCCTTGGTGACGGATTGCGGGATGCGCTGGATCCGCGGGAACGGTGATGGGGGCGAGGGGCAGGGCAGCGCCCTGCCCCGACGAAGGTGTTAATACAACCGGATTTTGTAGCCGACCTGTTTTAACAATTCGCTGGCGATCACGTGCTTCTGGATCTCGTTGGTGCCCTCGAAGATGCGGGTGACGCGGGCATCGCGGTACATGCGCTCAAGCGGCAGCTCGCGTGAGAAACCCATGCCGCCGTGGATTTGGATTGCCTCGTCGATGATCTGGCTGGCCATCTCGGTGCAGTAGAGCTTGACGATGCTGCTTTCGAGCGTCGCTGGCTGGCCGGCGTCAACCCGGCGAGCGCAGTCGTAGACGATCTGTTCCATGGTGTAGAGCTTCATCGCCATCTCAGCCAGCTTAAACTGGAGAGCTTGGAATTCGGCGATCGGGCGGCCAAACTGGTGGCGAGTAACCATATACTTGCGGCTCAGCTCGAACGCTTCCTTAGCCGAGCCAATGCTGCTGGCGCCGAGACCGCAGCGACCGATGTCGAGGGTGCGCATTGCCAGCGGGAAGCCCATACCGACCTGCCCCAGCACGTTCTCGGCGGGGACGCGGCAGTCCTCGAAGTAGAGGCTGGCGGTGTGCGAGGCGCGCAAACCCATCTTCTCTTCGATCTTGCCGACGCGGAAGCCGGGCATGTTCTTCTCGACGATAAAGGCGGTGATGCCGCCGCGCGCGCCGAGATTCTTGTCGGTCACAGCATGAACGACGATCACGTCGGCGAAGCTGCCGTTGGTAATCCACATCTTTTGGCCGTTGATAATCCACTCGTCGCCGCGGCGCTCGGCGGTGGTCTGGATGTGGGCAGCGTCTGAGCCGGCATTCGGTTCGGTGAGCGCCCATGCGCCCCACATGCGACCTTCGATCAGGGCGCGCAGGTAGGTTTCCTTTTGCTGCTCGGTGCCGCCGAGGTAGATGCTCATCGCCGCCAACTGGGCATGAGCGCCGATGATGGTGGCATGGCTGGCGCAGGCCCGGTTAAGCTCTTCCATCAGCACGCAGTAGCCGGTGATGCCAAGTTCGA
>JAUQOZ010000297.1:0-13535 GCA_030550625.1 Chloroflexota bacterium
TCCTCGGCACGCAGCGCCATGGCATCCATCGTGTGCTCATCATGTCTTCCCTCCGTCGTGGCCAAGGCGGCCCGACGGAGCCATCGGCTGCGGTGGACGGCAGCCCGATGGTGAGACCATACAGCGTGCTCGTTTGCAATCGCGTGAGTTGTCAAGGTACGACCGGCCCGACGGCGAAAAAAAGCGGAGCAGGCAAGATGCGCTGCGCCGGATAGACGACGGGCCATTTGTTGCGGAGCGCGCCACGCGGGCCGTCCTCCGTGTCAACCGCGGTGCGATTGACGATGGGGAGTATAGCAACTCTTGCCCGATTTGTCAAGCGGTTATGCGTAACTGGGATGAAACGCTTTCTCAAGCGGTATTTCTCGTTATGCAGTGCGCGATGAAGTCGTCACAAATCGGCGAATTTGCGTGGTACACTGTGAGCAGGTCACGGTTTCGCTGTCACCTGTGGCCTCAACGTGCCAGAAAGGAGATTTCATGCCCGCCTTGACCGAACGTATGCTGGCGTTGGTTGATCAGTGGAATGCAGCCGGCGACCGCCGGGCCATCTTTCTGGCCTGCTACCAGCGGATGACTGAGCACATGCTATCTGCGGTAGAACGCGATGAATTCCACGACTCAGCGTGGGTATACCGGCTCATCGGCGACTTCGCCGATTATTATTTTGTCGCCCTCACGGCGTGGGAACAAGCCACTGGCGGGCCGCAGGTCTGGCAGCATGCCTTCACTTGCGCGGCGCGGCGCGATACAGCCATTGTGCAACATCTGCTCTTGGGGGTGAATGCGCATATCAACTACGATCTGGTCTTGGTGTTGGATGACTTGCTGCGCCCGGAATGGTCACACCTCTCGGAACGCGAACGCCAGCAGCGGCGCGCGGACTACGACGCGGTCAATCGGGTGATTGCGCTCACGATCGATCGGGTGCAAGATGAAGTAATCGCGCCATACGCGCGCGCTATGCGGATCCTTGACCATGCCTTCGGCCCGCTCGATGAGTGGTGTACAGCGCACTTAATCCGCAACTGGCGCAACGACGTGTGGCAGCAAGCAGTGCAGATGATTGCGACCCATGATGGGGCTGAACGCGCCGCCGCGCGCCAGCACGTTGACCGCATCGCTACGCAACGCGCCCGCTTGATCAGTGGCGATGCGATCGGCGCGAGGGTGTTTGGGTATCCGTTACGCTGGCTGAACCGGCTACGGTTAATCTGAATAAGGCCCTCGCCGGCACAGCGATTACGAGAGCGATACGAACATCTAACGTATTTGGAAGCTATCTCAAGAGGGAGTATGTCTGTCGAAACACAGCCGCCGCTTTGGCGGGTATGGTTATGGCCTGCCGTCGTTGGGATTGCGATTGCGGTTGCAAACGTGCTTGTCTTTATCTTGTTACCCCCCGATCTGGTTGAACGGTTAGGCGCCCTCGGCTACTTGGGCGCTTTTCTTTCGGCTGGAATCGCTAACGCTTCGATTGTGGTGCCAGTGCCATATTATCCGCTCTTGATCCGGCTCGGCCAAGCGTTCAATCCGTATGGCGTCGCCGTCGCTGCCGCTGCCGGTTCGGCGCTCGGCGAGCTGGTCGCTTTTTACGCCGGGAGGAGCGGGCGTAAGGCGATGGAGCGCACTGCATTTTACGAGTGGGTGCATCGCCAGATGCAACACCGCTGGCGCGCGCCGGTGGTGTTGTTCGTGCTCTCGGCGCCGCCCAACCCGTTTTTCGACATCGCTGGCATTATTGCCGGCGCCGTTGGCGTACCGGTCTGGGTGTTCGCCACCACTGTCTTTCTAGCTCGGATTGTGCGGATGGGTTTAGTCGTGCTGCTGGGGTATACCCTCTTTGGCGGTTGGTGAACCCGACCATTCAGCACATACGAACCCCTCTGCACCTATGCTACAATTCAAGGTAACGCAGGGCGTGAGGCTGGCGCGCCACTGGAACAGGATCGCCAGCAAGAAAGCGGAGGTTCGCGATGGAGCGCAACCTTGGAATGGATTTGGTGCGGGCTACCGAAGCAGCCGCGTTGCGTTCGGGGCGCTGGATGGGTCGTGGCGATAAGAACAGTGCCGATCAGGCCGCAGTTGATGCGATGCGGATGGCGCTGAACAGTGTGCCAATGAACGGTATCGTGGTGATCGGTGAGGGAGAGAAGGACGAAGCGCCGATGCTCTATATCGGCGAACGGGTTGGCAATGGCGAAGGCGAAGAGATCGATGTCGCGGTTGATCCGGTTGAAGGCACAACTTTGCTGGCTGAAGGTATGCCCGGCGCGATCGCAATCGTCGCCGTCGCCGAGCGGCATTCGTTCTACAATTGGCGCGGCATCCCGTATATGGATAAGCTGGCTGTTGGCGAACGGGCCAAGGGCGTGATCGATATTAATGCACCGGTGGCCTACAATATTCGCGCGGTTGCGCGCACGCTCAATAAGCAAGTCGAAGATGTGACTGTGGTGGTACTTGATCGCCCGCGCCACAAGGATCTCATTCGCCAGATTCGCGAAGTCGGCGCGCGCATTAAGCTCATTGCCCACGGCGATGTCAGCGCCGGAATTATGACAAGTATTGAAAACCCGCCTGCCGATATTCTGATGGGGATTGGTGGCGCGCCGGAAGCGGTATTGACTGCAGCGGCGCTCAAGTGCCTCGGCGGTGAGATTCAGTGCAAGATTTGGCCGCGCAATGACGAAGAGCGCGCCCGCATCGCTGAGTTGGGGCTCGATCTTAAGCAGGTCTTGACTACCCGTGATCTGGTGCGCGGCGAGAATGTCGTGGTGGCTGCCACCGGCATTACCTCCGGCGAGTTTCTCCGCGGCGTGGAGTATTTCGGCGGCGGCGCCCGCACCCATAGCGTGGTGATGCGCTCACGTTCGGGAACGGTGCGTTACATCGACGCCACCCACCGCTGGGATAAGCTGATGCGCATTTCTGATATGCCGTATGTCCATTAAGCTTTCCGCGCAACCCGCGACGGTGCGTGACCGGTTGGTACAGTCGCCGCTCCTGATAGCATTGTTGGCGTTGGCCACTGGCAGCCTTATCGGCGGCGTAACGGCGTTGGGGCCGTTGTACGCCGCCGCCGGCTTGCTGGCGTTGGCTATCGCCACTGCGTTGTTGGTGAGCGTCAAGGCCGGGCTGATTGCGGCCTTGGCTGTGGCGACGATTATTCCGTTCGGTACCTTGCCGTTTAAGGCGATTATTACGCCTAATTTCCTAACGCTCGTGCTGGTGGCGCTCAACGGGGTTTGGTTTTTGCGCGCGCTCGCGCGCTCTGATGCGTATGATGTCCGCTTCGGTTCGCTGGGTTTGCCGCTGATCGGGTTTCTTGGCCTGACCCTCTTTTCGCTGGTGCTCGGCGCGCGCGGCTTGCCTGACCCGCAAACCCTCCACAATTACGCCAAGTTTGTGTTGGGGGTGTTCTGCTACCTGACCGTGATTAATTGTGTGCGCGACCGCGATACCGCCCGGCTGATCGTGCGCACCTTGATTGTGGTTGGCGGTTTGTCGGCGCTGATCGGGCTGATGTTGTGGGCCTTGCCCGATTCGATCGCCTTGCAATTGCTGGTGGCGCTGGGCCGGATCGGGTACCCGACCAGCGGGCGGGTGTTGCGGTATGTGGAAGATGACCCCAATGGCCTCGAACGGGCGATCGGCTTGGGGGTTGACCCGAACAGTTTCGGCGGGATGCTGGCCCTCGTCGCAGTGCTGACCCTGACCCAACTCGCTGCGCCGCGCCCACTCTTGCCGCGCTGGTTGTTGGCAACTTTAGGCGGGTTGCAGGTGCTGGCGCTGTTGCTGACCTTCTCGCGAGCGGCGCTGTTCGGCCTGATCATCGCGGCGGCCTTTTTGGCCACCGTGCGCTATCGCCGGCTGTGGCGGCATATGATTGTCGCCGGTGTCCTCGGCGGCGTGCTGTTGCTTGGATTAGGCTACGCCGATGAATTTATCAATCGCGTGCTCTCCGGCGTCCAGTTCCGCGATCAGGCCCAACAGATGCGCCTCGATGAGTACGCTAATGCGATCGCGATTATTCAACGCTATCCGGCGTTTGGCATCGGCTTTGGCCAAGCGCCTGATCTCGACCTCTCGGCAGGGGTGAGCAGCATTTACCTCGCGATTGGCCAACGTATGGGTTTGATCGGGTTAGCCGTCTTTTTGGGCCTGATCGGATTTTGGTTTACCCGCAGCCTGCGTATCTTACCGCAACTCGATGATGAGGCGGCAAGTTGGCTGCTCGGCTGCCAAGGCGCGATCGTCGCTGCGCTCGCCGTTGGTTTGGCTGATCACTATTTCTTTAACATTGAGTTTAGTCATATGGCGACGCTGTTTTGGTGTACGATCGGGTTAGGCAGTGCCATTGAGTGGCTTGTTAACGAATCGTCGCCGTAGCGCCAGCCTAATAACAATACAATTGAAATTGAACCCATTATGGCGTCTAAAAACAACCATCCCGGCGTAGTCGCCGACAACCGTAAAGCTCGCCACGATTACGACATCGAAGAGACGATCGAAGCGGGCATTGTCCTCTCTGGCAGCGAGATTAAATCGGTGCGCGCCGGACGGGTGAATTTGCGCGGCAGCTTCGCCCGCGTTGTCAACGATGAGGTCTTTCTTTACGATGCCCATATCGCGCCGTACGAGCAGTCGGGCAAATACTTTAACCACGACCCGCTGCGACCGCGCAAACTCTTGCTGCACCGCCGCGAGATCAACCGGCTGAATGGGCTGGTGCGGATGAAGGGCATGACACTAGTGCCGCTGAAGATCTATTTCAAAGGGCGGCGAGCCAAGGTCGAGCTTGGGGTTGCCCGCGGCAAGAAGATGTATGACAAGCGCGAGGATATTGCCCGCCGCGATGCCGCGCGCGATATTGATCGCGCCCTCAAGCGCTCGCGGCAAGAGCGGTAAATGGGAATAGCCGCAAAAAGACGCAAAAGCACGGATCAAACCGCCGTACTTACGCTGACAAGGGCACATTATGACCGACCGTTTCCAGCGTATTCGTGATCGCTACCTATCCGGCGAAATTCCGTGGGATCACCCCGAACCGCCGCCCGAAATCATCGCACTCAGTCGTGAATTGCCGCCGGGCCGCGCTATTGACCTCGGCTGCGGCCCTGGTCGGGCCTGTATCTGGTTAGCCCGCGCCGGCTGGCAGGTTGACGGGATCGATTTCATTCCCGAAGCGATTGCGATGGCCGCCGAGCGGGTGGCTGCCGCTGGGGTTACTGACCGGGTGCGGCTGTTTGTCGCCGATGTCACCAAGCTGGATTTTCTCAGTGGGCCGTACGATTTGGCGATCGATGTCGGCTGTGGCCATGGGTTCGCCGAGCCCGCGCTGAATGCGTATCTCGATGAAGTTCACCGGTTGCTGCGACCGGATGGGTTATTTGTGTTGTTTGCCCATCTGCGCAATAGTGATCAGACTGAGACGCTCAAGACCAGCATCGAGCAATCAACCTTGATGCAAGCCTTGCGCCAACGGTTCACCATTGAGCAGTTTGTGCCCGGCGAAACGGTGGTGATGGGCAATCGCGGCCCTTCAGCGTGGATCTACCTGCGCCGGATGTAAACACAAAGCGGTGGAAAAGCCAGCTAGTCCGGTTGTGCTTGCGAGCCGAGTGCAGCGAGGCGAAGCAATTTCCCGCCAGAGCGCAACCAACCCGCTCAGCTAACTATTCCGCTAGCGCAGGAGTTTGCTGCGAGGGCTACGTCCCCGCGCACTGCCAAGAGCAGACTGTTGATCCACAACGGTACAGCATTACTGGGTCTAGGTATCGCACTGTCTATCTGGAGTAGCCAATGAAGCCCATCCAAGACACCTATCCCGATGAGTTGAGCCATTGCTACGGTTGCGGACGCCTCAACCCCGACGGGTTGCAGATCAAGAGCGTCTGGAATGGCAATGAAGCCATCGCTCGCTTTACCCCGCGCCCCTACCACACCGCTGTTCCCGGTTATGTGTACGGCGGGTTGCTTGCTTCGTTGATCGACTGTCACGGCACGGGCACCGCTTCGGCTGCCGCTTACGCGGCGGCTGGCCGCGAGCCGGGCACAGCCCCGTACTTGCGCTACCTCACCGCCTCGTTGCGGGTGAATTTCTTGAAGCCGACCCCACTTGGCCCCGAATTGGTCATCCACGGGCGGGTGAAGGAGATGGCTGGACGCAAAGTGGTGATCGAGGCGTGGATCGAGGTGAATGGCGAGACGACGGTGCAAGGCGAAGTGGTGGCGGTACAGGCGCCCGATCACATGATCGAAGCGTTGCTCAATCGGGCGTAACAGGTGTCGCAGTAGACATGTTTGTACTTGATAGATGCCCACACCCCCCGGCCCCCTCTCCCCCCTGACAGGGGAAGAGGGGGAGCGTTTTTTACCGCAGAGAGCGCAGAGGACACAGAGGGTGAGCCGCTAGGTTGGCAGTACCGTCATTGCTCTCGCGGAAGGCAACAGCGCCCCCTCCCCCAGCGGGGGAGGGGGTGGGGGTACTGAGCCGAATAGCCACAAAATACGCAAAAGACGCAAAAAAGAGCACGGTTTTGTGTCTTTTCGTGGCTATTCTCCCTCCCCTCCCCCAGCGGGGGAGGGGGTGGGGGATGAGGGCTAGAAACAGCTACGAAATGTTGAAAGATACGTATGTTAAGCCTCTCCTCGATGAGCGACGGAATCCCGCTCTCGCGGGGGATTGCTTCGCCTCGCTTCGCTCGGCTCGCAATGACAAAGGGGAGCGGTGCTGCCCCAACAACCTTCGCGCTCTTGGCGTCCTTCGCGGCTTGGCGTTTGAATCCGCTGCGTCTTTGCTTCCTTTGCGGCTTGGCGTGAACCCCCTCACCCCCTGATGACGGGAGAGGGGGAGCCGCTGGGTCTGCGCGAACGGCACTGGTTGAGGTGAACCAGCGCCCGCTTTCCAGTTGTCATTGCGAGGGAGTGGCGGCTCGCAGCGCGGCTGGGAGCCGCCCGACCGAAGCAATCTCCCCCGATCGCGGAATCACCCGGCTCAGGCATGGCTAGGTAGGGAATAGCCACAAAGAGACACAAAAAGCACAACATGAACCTTATGTTTGCGCCTTTTGGATGTTTGTGCGGCTACTCCCTGACCCAGTTTGCAGGGCCGGGTTAGACTAGTGAAACCCGTTATGCGGGCTGATGACCCTCAACCTCCAGCTCTACCCACAAGCAGGAGCAGGGGGAGCTGATGTTTGTACTAGATAGACGCTTTTTCCGCGCCTGAAGCACTCTTGCCTGCAGAGCGCGCTAGGGACGCAGCCTCACCCAGTGCGCCGACGATGGCGGTACTGGATAGATGCTTTTTCCACACCACGGCGCCTACCTTATGCGCTGGCCCCACTGTAACGACTGAGGCCCCAACGGAAGAAGAGGCGCGCTATGACGAAGAGGCCGAGCGCAACCCCAGCCGCTAGCGCCAACGTTGGGCCGGTTAGCCGGTTAGTGAGCGCCTCGGCAGGCACCGTGACGGCAAACGCCACCGGCACTAGAAACGTTAACAAGACGCGCAGCCACGACGGGTAGATGCTGACCGGCCAGCGTCCAGCGGCGAAGAGACCTTCAAATAAATTGATCAGACTTTCGATCTGAATCACCCAGAAACTGGTTGTCGCTAATATCAGCCAAAACGAGTAGAGCGCAATCACACCGCACAGCAGGGCGATGCCAAAGGTGATGAGCTGATCAAGCCGAACGCTCGCCTGCATCCACAGCAAGGCCCAGCCAATGACGAACAAGCCGACGACGGCATTGGTGAAACGCCACACTTGCCACTCGCGGATACTGATCAATAATTGGGCATCGACTGGTTTGGTCAGCGCATAATCAAGCTTGCCTTCCAACACATCTTGCGCTAAGCGCAGCATGTTGGGTTGGATCAGGGCCTGCACGATACCGCTCATCACTCCGTAGATCCCCATAACGACCAACAATTCGGCTGGCGTCCAGCCGGCCAATGCAGTGGTGTGCCGGAACACAAGGCTCAATCCGATCAGGGCCGTCGCCAACCCAATCGCCGATTCGAGCAATTGGAAGAAGAAATTGGCCCGGTATTGCAGCTCGTTGAGGATGCCAATGCGGGCAAAGGTTGCGACGATGCGAGCAAGATCCATCCCCTCTACCCTCCTACCGCCGTATAACGCCGGAGCGCGCTCCGCCACACTAGCGTGACCAATCCCAACCCCAAACCAATCCAGAACGCTTGCATCGCCAGCCCTCCCAGCAATCCAGCCAGCGAGAGCTGCCCAATCAGGGCTTCAATCGGGAAGCCGAACGTCCAGCGGAACGGCAGCCAATCGGCCAGTGTTTGCACCCAATCGGGAAAGAGGGCTAGCGGCGCGATACGGCCAGAGAGAAACAGTTCAAAAGCAAAAAAGAGTTCGTAGATTGCGGCGACGCGGGTTGTCCAGAATGAGATCAGGCCCAACAGCCAGAGAAACATCATGCGAATCAGGAACGCGCCCCAGATCGCGACCGCGAAGACCGCGATCTCAAGCCACGTGGGGGCTAGTGTGGGCTGAAAGAGCCATGCCAACACCGCCGCGATCGGTAGCCAGAGCACAATCACTACCACCTTCCAACCGGCGAAGAAAGCGATGTCGTAGTGCAGTGGATGGAGCGGGCGCAGCAACACCCCCGACAACTCGCCGGAACGGATGCGTTGTTCCCAGCCGTAAGGGGTGAAGACGATATTCATATTACGCACCAGCGTCCAGACGATGTAATAAGCGGCGAAAGCGCCGGCGTCATAACCGGCCACCGCACCGCCTTGTGTGGCGGCGACGACGCTCCAGACCGCGAGATAGATGATCGGTTCGGCAATCATGCCGATCATGTAGAAGTAGTTGGCGGCGCGATACTGGAATTGCACCAGTATCGCCTGCTTCATCGCCGCGCGGTAAAAGTCGAACAATTGCAGCATAGAGAGCGACTCGTGGTTTAGAGCGGATTGCTGACCGCAAACACCTGCTCGATCACATCATCAATTGGCGGCTCTTCAACCATCAGATCGGCCACCGGCGCTTCGGCCAGCAGGCGCGCAGTAACGGCAGGCGCCATCGCTTTGGGCACGCGCAAGGTGTAGCGCAGACCGTCTTGGGCCAGCACCTCGCCAAAGGCATTCAGATCGGCGCCGCTTTCGGCCAACGTGACAATCAGTTTGCGGTAGGCGGCAAACTGTTCAACCAACTCACTCAGCGGGCCATCGAACAATACGCGACCGTGGTGAATGACGATCACCCGCCGGCAGAGGGCTTCGACATCGGCCATGTAGTGGCTGGTGAGCAGCACCGTCGCGCCGGTGCGCCGGTTATATTCGGCGACGAAGGCCCGAATGCGGCGTTGCATGGTCACATCAAGGCCGAGCGTCGGCTCATCGAGAAAGAGGGCTTGCGGGCGATGGAGCAACGCGCCGATAATCTCCATCTTCATGCGTTCACCCAGCGAGAGGTTGCGCACCGGCTTACGCACCAGATCGCCAACATCGAGCAGTTCGATCAGCTCATCGCGGGTCGCGCGAAACTCGGCAGGCGGCAAGCGGTAGATGGCGCGGATCAGCTCGAACGAATCGAGCGCTGGCAGATCCCATTGCAACTGGTTGCGATTACCCATCACGAGCGTGATCCGGCGCAAAAAGTCCGGCTCGCGGCGGGCGGGCACATAGCCGAACACAAGCGCCTCGCCGCTGGTCGGATGGAGCAGGCCGGTCAACATTTTGAGAGTCGTCGTTTTGCCAGCCCCGTTTGGGCCGAGAAAACCGACCACTTCACCCGGCTGGATGGTAAAGCTGACGCCGGAAACGGCATGAATGGCGCGCACCCGCCGCCGGAACAGGCTGCGGATCGCCGCCAGCAGGCCGGGGTCGCGCTCAGGAACTTCGTAGGTTTTGACCAGATCGCGGACGATGATGGCAGGGATGTTTGGAGACATTGCTCATTTCTTTCAGATAACGGACACGGCGTGGGCCAGCGGCCTACACCCCAAGCAGGAGCGCAGGCGGCCCGCTCGCTGCCGATGTCATAAATGGCGTTGCGAGGGCTGAGGGACCCTCACCCCCAGCCCCTCTCCCACTGGTGCGGGAGAGGGGAGCAGAGCTACGCTTTGAGGCATCGTACAACGATCAACCAATGGTTTGTCTACCCCTCAACGCTCCTACGAGCATGCACCCGGCGGGCCAGCGGCCCGCGCTCCACAAGGTAGCTGAGAGCAAGTGCGCGCACCCGCTTCCACCAGAGAGCACATGTGCGGGCCAGCACCCCGCGCCCCTCGGCGGCACAATATCCATTCTTCCCGCTGCCCCCTCTGCGTTCTCTGCGGTAAAAAACATTATACCTTCGCCGTGCGATTCAGCTCAACCGCGAACTGGGCAATCACAGCTCCGGCCAGCGGCCATGCCGGATCGAGCATGATATCGTGCGGAGCAGCGGGAATGACAAACACCTCGGCGCGGTAGGCAGCGGCAAGGGCTTGCTGGGCAGCGAGATCAAAGATCGCATCGTCGCCAGCAGCGATAACCAGCACCGGCGTCCGGCAAGCGGACGGGCGAGGGCGGATCAGCATACTGCTCATCGTCACCAGTGGCGGTTCGCTGACCAACTGCTGGCGATAGCGTTCGAGGTCAGCGGCAGCGATGCCGGGCCGGAAGAGGGCAGCGCGCACGGCTGCCGGCTCACGGCGCAACAGGGCGCGGATATCAACCATCGGCGCGCCTTCGCGCCAGCGGCGCAGAAAGTAGTCCGGGCTTGACACCGGCGAACTACAGAGCAGCACCACTCCGGCCAAAGCCGGCGGCGGCCCGCAACGTCCGGTCATCAACAACTGGGCCACGTAGCCGCCGGCGCTATGGCCAACCAACACCGGCGGCTGAGGTAAGGCAGCAATGGCCTCACGCACATCGCGCACATAATCGCAGATGGTGGTCAACGGGCTAGCCGGCGGACTAGCGCCGTGACCGCGCAGGCTGATCGCATGCGCTGCAAGGCCGCGGGCCGCTAGATCGGGCAAGGCCCGTTCGGCCCAACACCATGCCCCGTGCCATGCGCCATGCACTAACAGCACCGGCGGGGCGGGGAGGGGTTGTTGCGGTTGCGTTGAGATCCATTCGAGCATTGCGCTTCTCGATGAGGATACTTGTTCTCTACTCCCCACCCCCCACGATCACTCGTTCCGGGGGCAACCCCAACTGGCGACGGCGCTCTTCGGCCAAGCGGCGCTTCTCGGCGATCATCTCATCGGTGACGTAAACGCCAAACGAGCGCAAGCGGGCCAACTCAAGGCCGTGTTTCTTCCACAGCCGATAGACCTCTTTCACCCGTTCGATCTCGATATTGCGCCCCAGCGTATAATCCTCAAACTTGCCCTCCATCGCCAGCAAGGCCGTCTCGGAGAGGCAGGCATAAGCGGTGCCGGGAGGCATATCAATGTCGAAGCCAAAATCCGGCTCACCGGGGAGGACAATCTCACCGCTCTCGATCACGAGCACATCAGGCCGGCGGCGCGCATCTTCTTCTTTCACATCCGGCGGACGGGCGACATCGCACACGACGGCGCCGGGTTTGAGCTTATCGATATTGATCACCTTGCCGGTCAGCGCGCTCGTCGTCGTGATGATCAGATCAGCATCGCCGATATAGGCATCGGCGTAGGTCGCCGCCACCACCCGCGCGCCGGGAGTCTCGGCTTCGATCTGCTTCTTAAGCGCCAGCAAGCGTTCAGCGCGCGGCGCCACCAGCACCACATCCTGCACGGCTTGGGCCAACAAACGCGCGCAAACCGCGCCAATCGAGCCGGTTGCGCCAATCACGACGGCGCGCACATGCTCAGGCCGGCCCCCCTTCATCAGCAACACCGCCTGCTTGGCCGCTTCGAGCGTAGCGGCCACCGTCAGCGAATTGCCCGACGTGATACCGATATTGACCTTCTGGGCCACCGTGATCCCGGCGTCGCCAACGACCGAGGTAAACGCGCCCAAGCCCATAATCTGCGCCCCCATCCGCTCGGCCATACGGGCGGCTTTAATCAAGCGGCGATAGGTAAAGCTGGGCGGGCGGCGCATCATCTCGCGCGGGGTTGCGCCAAGAGTGAGGAGAATACCCTCCACCTCTTCGCCGGTGGCTTTCGAGCGAATGCCGCGAATGCGCGAGAGGTAGAGCGGCGGGAACTCGGCAGCGACCAGTTCCACCAGTCGCTTGGGCAGATAGCGCGTCCAGCGGAACAGATGATGATTGGCAATCAGCTCAGTGCGCAGCGGATGGATCACAAAGGCGAAGCGCGGTTTAGGCCGCGGATTAAGGTCTTGCACCGTCGGCCCCCAGCCGGCAGCCGCGATAAAATCGATCACCTCGGCATCGCCGGGTTGGCGCGCGCTTTCGGTAATCGCGGTAATCACCGCCTCGATCGCATCAGCAGCGATAAATGGGCGTTCCTCGCTAAGGGGCGGCGTCATCGTGACCAGCGTCGTCACCCCGCGCCGGCGCAAGTCTTCGATCTCAGCCGGCGATGGATCATCGGTGATAATCGCCTTGCGGGTCAGATCATGGGGGGCAAAGCGGCGGATAAAGGCAAAATCGCCGGCAATGACATCAGCCCAGCGGAACAGATCGGCAGCCCGGCTATCAAAACCCTCTTGGCCGAGGGCCACCGGATGGAGGAAGCGGTAGGGCAAGAGCGCCAAAATGGGCAGCGTAGTGGCGGCGTACAGTTCCAGTTGTTCGAGCGAGCGTGGCGGCGGCAAGAAGGGAATACCGGCGTGAATCACCGGATCGGCGAAGCGCAATTCCGGCTCGTACTGGCTAATGGCTGCGGCGAGTTGGTAACGCTCGACGCCGCTGGTGATCAACACCCGCTTATAGCGCAACAGTGACGGAATCTGGCGCGTCGCTTGCGCAACCGCCCACCGCTCGAGCGTCGCTTTGACCACGCCGCCATCAACCACTGGCGTGCGGCGGGCTTGGGCGGCGATATGGATCGCTTCTTGATGCGGGTAACGAGCGCGGCCAATCCGAAAAACCGGCGTCAACCCGCCTAGCCCGATCGCGTCAACCTTACCGTCAAATTCGCGCACCAACGCCATCGCCTGCGTGACATCGCCGTTGGTACCAATCCGGCGCACTTCCACATGTTGACCAAGCACCGTGACCGTGATCTGATAATCGCGTTGCGCCGACCCAAGACTGATGCTGACAACTCGCTTCATTGCGGCCTCCTCCTCGCGCTCATAGCGCAAGTATACCATGGACAACGAATAGGGAACGAATAAACGAATGGAGGTGTGGAGCGCGGTAGTGGCGCGGCCACGTACAAACGATGGAGTGCAGCAGTTTCACTGCCGCACTCCACAATTCAAGGATGGACAGAACGCCTGAGCATAGGCACGGTTGATGGCTGCGAGATGCGCTGGTTTGCCCTCACCCCCAGCCCCTCTCCCACTGGCGCGGGAGAGGGGAGCTGCTGGGTTTTCGTGAGTTCCCGTTGTCATTGCGAGGGAGGGGTGGCTCCCAGCCGCGCTGGGAGCCGCCCGACCGAAGCAA
>JAUQOZ010000297.1:13545-13826 GCA_030550625.1 Chloroflexota bacterium
GCCCGCTGCACGGGCTGCTTGCCCTCACCCCCAGCCCCTCTCCCACTGGCGCGGGAGAGGGGAGTGGAGTATTGCGAGTTGAGACATCGCCCAACGATCAACGGGTATGACCGGCCAAACGTGCTATCCACCCTGCAACGCATTCCATAGCGATGGCGGGCAGGAGAGGCGCTGCCGCGCATAAGCTATGGAGTGCAGCAGTTTCACTGCCGCATTCCACAATTCAAGGATGGACAGAACGCCTGAGCACAGGCACGGTTGATGGCTGCGAGATGCGTTGG
>JAUQOZ010000174.1 GCA_030550625.1 Chloroflexota bacterium
CAGACGTTGCCCTGCTCGATATCGCGCGGTAAGAGGCTCAGCCGTTGTTCTCGCGGCAACGCCGGCGCCGCGATTGCGATGGGGCGCTGACCAGCGGGTAGATCGGCAAAGGCGCGCTCGATCGCGGGGATCGCTTGCTCGGCGTTGATCTTGCCGGCGACCGACACCACCAGATTGCTGGCATGGTAGCCTTGGCGGAAAAAGCGCAGCAGTTCAGTGCGGGATATGGCGCTCACGGTGGCAATACTGCCGGCGATGTCGCGCCCAAACGGGTGATTACCCCACATCGTCTGCTGCAACAACTCATGCACGACTTCGGAGGGGTTATCTTGAATCCCGCGAATCTCTTCGATAATCACCCGCCGCTCTTTTTCCAATTCAGTCGCGTCAAACAGCGGGCGTTGCAGCATCTCGCTTAATACGTGCAAGGCTCGATCGAAATGGATCGCAGCGACTTTCGCGTAAAAGACGGTCGTTTCATAACCGGTTGAGGCGTTAAGATAGCCGCCGACACCCTCAATCGCCAGCGAAATAGCATGGGCTGTCGGGTACGCGCCGGCGCCTTTAAAGAGCATGTGCTCAATAAAATGAGCAGCGCCGGCCACTTCCGCCGGCTCGTAGCGAGCGCCAATATCAATGAAACAACCGATCGCCACCGAATGGGTATGCGGCAACTCTTCGATCAAAATGCGAAGTCCATTGCGGGTTGTGTGCAAGTATGGCATTGTGTGATTCAAGGTGCTAGACAACGGAAACAATTACGGTTCGGGCCGCCAGAACTCTAAGCGCGAGGCCGGCTGGCCATGCGATGCCGGAATCTCCATCCGTTCAACCACATAACTGCGCGCGCCGTCGGGGAACATCTGGCGAATGCGCAGCCGTTGCCGTCCGGCCCGTGGGTCGGGCAGCAGTTCGATCGAAGTCGGCGCGGCGCGTTCGATCATGCGCAGCAGATGGGCGTAGGTCTTGCCAACTAACTCGCGGGGATGGCGGCCAATGATCTGATTGGCGAAGACAGTGTTAGCCGCGGCGAGCCGTTCGCTCTCGTCGAGCAAGGCGACGCCTTCGGGGAGGCTATCAAACACGATCCGCAGCAAATCACGCGAGCGTTGCAATTGATTCGTGCGTTCGGCGATCAGCTCTTCGAGGAGCTGCGTCTGTTCGCGTAAGCGGGCGACGAGCTGCAACGTAGCGCAGACTGTTGCGGTCTGGCGGGCAAACAATTCCAACAGGTTCCAATCAAGGCCGGATGGGGTGGTTTGCGGGCCGGCATAACCGAGCGCCAACCCGCCGATCGACGCGCCGTCGTGAATGAGGGGCAGCGCAATGCAGGTCAGATCGTCGGTCAGCGCCATCGTCACCACGCTTTGGCTATCAGCCGTCAATTGGGCTGCGCCGCCGGCAGTGGCGACCGGCGCTTCGAGCGCAAGGTTGGCGGGTGCAATCCAAGCCGGTTGGCTTTGCGGCGAAGGGCGCACAAAGAGCAACCCCCAGCGGGCGGCAAAGGTTTCGGTCGCGATGGTGTGGCACTGTGCCGCCACATCGCCCAAGGTGTGGCTAGCCGTAAACGTCTGGCCAAAGTTGAGCAAGGTCAAAATATGTTGTTGGCGGAGGCGGCTTTGCTGATGGAGCCGGGCCGCGCCAATGGCGACGCCGAGCTGGGCGGCCAAGCTCTCGATCAGAATCAGATCGTTGCTGCTAAAGGCATGAGTGGCGAGCCGATAGACGATCAGCACCCCGATCGTGGCCGTTGATTGCCGGATCGGCGTTGCGATCAGACTGCCGCCGGCTTGCAATTCGCGGAGCTGGAAGCGGCGAATATCGTTGGCGAGATCGAGCAAGACCACACTGCTGCCGTGGCGCAAGGCCCAACCGGCGCTGCCCTGCGTGATCAGCTCGGCGGCCCGTTCAGGCGGCAACAGCCGTGGCGCGCCGAGCGCCGCCGTCAGCGCATGGGCCGGTTGCTGATCAGGGCCAAGCAGCACGACGGTCGCTTCGTCGGCGGGCAGATTGATCGTGACTGACTGTAACGCCTGCTGCGCTAGCGCCATCGGTTCGAGGTCGTCGCGAAACTCGATCCCTAGTCGCGCCAACAGCGATGTTTGCCGGATCAGTTCCTCAGCTATCGCGTGGGCAGCTAAGGGCGGGCCGGCGGGGTGCAACTGGCGGCGCAGTTGGGCATTGGCGCTGCGCAACTCGCGCACGTGCGCCACCAGTTCGGCGACAGTCAGAGCAGCAAGATCTTCGGTGTCCGGCATAGTCATTCCCGGCAGTATTGCGGCGATCAAGAATCTAGTATACCACGATACGAGCCGGAGACGCCGCCGGACGATGGTCAGCGGATATTCGCCACTTCCACCCCGTTTTGCGCCATGTGGTGCAAGAACAAGACGTGGTGCAAATCGCCATCGTGGGCATAGATGCCAAGCTCGCGCGCCACCGTCACCGGGGTGTCGAAGGTGTCAACCGCGTTGGCAGCTACAATCACCCGCCGTTTGAGATTGAAAGCGTTGGCTTCGAGCCGCAGATGCATCGCGGCAGTGTAGACACACAGATCGGTGCAATCGCCAACCAGCACAAAGGTGTCGAGCTGTGGGTGCTCGGCTAGCCATGCGCCGAAGCGGGTGCCAAGGTGCGAGCTGAGCGAGTTCTTTTCAATCACCACAATCTGATCGGCAAATGGCAGCTCGGCCAGCTCACGAATCGTCTGGCTTTCGGCAGTGCCGGCCACGCAGTGCGGCGGGTAGGCGGCGAATTCCGGCGTCGCCGGATCGTGGGTGTCTTGGGTCAATACAAAGGCGCGCACCCCTAGCTCGTAGGCACGGTTGAAGAGCCGGACGACCGGTTCGACCAGCGCGCCGACTCGTGGCCCGGCTAGCGGCCCCTCTTTGCAGAAGCCGTTGATCATGTCGATTGAACAGAGCGCAACCCGTTCTGGCGCATCGCCAATAATTGTCGCGAGATCAACTTCCGGCAAGGTGTTGTACCACTGCTCGAGATAGGTCAGAAATGGCGTGCTGCGCGTCGCCAAATCGTGGATTGCAGGCATCACCGGCCTCCTTTCTTTGGTGTAAAACTGACACTATTTTACCACGAACTGGGAGGGGCGTCAAGAGATGAGACCATCGTTGGTTGATAATACGAGCAGAGCTTGTCGGCATAACGCGGCTGTGGGGTGACTCATGACGCGGTGATAATGTTACATGTGGGTCTATTGCTCGCCACTTCTGCCGAGGTTTCAAGTATAATGAGGCTGACTCTTACTGTGCGCCAATGCTACATTTCATAGCGCCGCGGTATGGGTTTGGCAGCCGGGAGATGGGACGCCGATTCGGCTTAGGCGAGGAGGAATAGATCCATGGTGCGCGAACGCTATATTCGCCAGATCAGCGCTTTGCGCGAAGATCTGCTGCGAATGTTCAGCATGGTCGAGCAGCAATTGTTACGCGCCATTCATTGCCTTGAAACATGGGATACCGTTGCTGCGGCGCAGATCATTCACGATGATCGGCAGATCGATGAGGCGTGGCGGGCATTGGAAGAGAGTGTGATCCACGTATTAGCCACCCAGCAGCCGGTGGTGGCGTCTGACCTGCGTTTGACCAGTGTGGTGACGGCGATTGCCGGCGAGTTGGAGCGGATTGGCGATTATGCCAACAGCATTGCCAAGCGGGTGCGGCGCGCGTCGCGCCGCGCGGCGTTTGTCGCGCCGCCGCCCCAGATCCACGAGATGGCCCAACTGGCGTTGCAGATGGTCAATACCAGCCTCGAAGCGTTTTTGCGCCAAGATGCCGAATTAGCTCGTTCACTAACCGCTCATGATGAACGGGTGGATGAGCTGGAAGATGCCTTGCGCGCGCTGATTATCGCCGATGCCCGCCAAGACCCCGACCGGTTTGAAGCGGCGATCGATCTGCTGGATATGGTGCATGCTCTCGAGCGCACTGCCGATCGCGCCACTAATATCGGCGAGCGGGTGATCTATTTGGCGACGAATAGCCAGACGACGCTGAACTAGGCCTATCCGCTGCGGCTGGCAGGGATATATCATGATGCGTCCTAGCCGGTATGAGCGTTGCTGCTCCCGCTACTGTTCCCTGCTAGCCATCTCTCCGGCTAGCGAGCGTCTCGGCGCTATGCGCGCTCACCACTTGATGATTATGATATAGTATACCTTGTGAAACGACTCAGCGCCGGCGCTGTTGCCAAAGGCTGCCGGCGCTTGTTTATGGAATATTTTGGCTAGGAACGCGCTGCGGCGTTCCCTTTCTGGAAGATCTGACGAGGCGGATGTGACGCGACCAACCTATCTCCAAGCTCTAGCCGAACGGGTGTTGATCTACGATGGCGCGATGGGCACCTCGATCGATACCTTTGATCTGACCGCCGCGGATTATGGCGGCGAGGCGACCTTCGGCTGTCGCGATTATCTGGTGATCACCCGTCCCGATGTGATTGAAGCGATCCATACCTCATTTCTTGAGGCCGGTTGCGATGTGATCGAGACCAATACCTTTCAGAGCACTCGCCTGCGTCTTGCTGAATGGGGATTAGGTGATCGCACGATTGAGATCAACCGCGCCGCCGCAGCGTTGGCGCGCCGGGTTGCTGATCGCTTCGCCGAGCGTGATGGCCGTCCGCGCTACGTCGCTGGTTCGATGGGGCCGACCGGCAAGCTGCCTTCGTCAGATGATCCTGAGCTGAGCAATATTACCTTTGCCGAGTTGTCAGACATTTTTCGCGAGCAAGCGATTGGCTTGATCGAGGGTGGCGTTGATCTGTTGCTGGTCGAGACGAGTGTTGACATTCTGGAAGTCAAGGCTGCGCTTGACGGCATCCGGCGGGCTAAGCTCGATCTCAACCGGCCCGATATTGCGGTGCAGGCGCAGGTCTTCCTCGACCTCTCCGGGCGGATGTTGCTTGGCACCGATGTCCCCGCCCTGATCGCCACGCTCGAAGCGATGCCGGTGGATGTGATCGGGCTTAATTGCGGCACCGGCCCCGAACATATGCGGGCGGCGATCGAGTATCTGACCGCCCATTCGCGGAAGCCGATTTCGTGCATTCCCAACGCCGGTCTGCCGCTTGAGGTGGAAGGCCGCACGGTTTATCCGATGGAACCAGAGCCGTTTGCCGAGACGCTGGGTGAGTTTGTGCTCGATTACGGTGTCTCGGTCGTTGGCGGCTGTTGCGGCACTCGCCCAGCTCATATCGCCCGTTTGCGCCAAATCTTGGGTGATTCGCCTCGCCCCAAACCGCGGCAGGTGGAATATATTCCCAGCGTTAGTTCGGGCATTCGCGCCGCGGCGCTGCGCCAAGACGCCACCCTTACGATGATCGGCGAGCGGTTGAATACGCTCGGTTCGCGGAAGGTGAAGCGGCTGCTGCTGCGCGACGATTACGACGGTGCGCTTGAGGTGGCTCGCGAGCAGGTCGAGAGCGGTGCGCATATGCTCGATGTCTGTGTGGCGATGACCGAGCGCACTGACGAAAAAGAACAAATGGCGCGCCTGATCAAGAAGCTGACCCTCAACATTGAGTTGCCGCTGGTGATCGATACCACCGAGGTTGATGTGCTTGAAGCGGCGTTGGCGATCTATCCCGGACGGGCGATGATCAACTCGGTGTCGCTTGAGGGCGGGCGCGGCGCTAAGATCGACAAGGTGTTGCCGCTAGCGGCCCGTTACGGCGCGGCGGTGATTGCTATGACGATTGACGAAGAAGGCATGGCGCACACCGCCGAGCGCAAGGCAGCCATCGCCGAGCGGATCGCCCAGATTGCGCGCGATGAATATGGCTTGCCCGCCGAAGCGCTCGTCTTCGATGTGTTGACCTTCCCGATCACCACCGGTCAAGAAGAGTTGCGCCGGTCGGCGATCGAGACGCTCGAAGGGATTCGGCTCGTCAAGCAACGGATTCCCGGCTGTTTTACGACGCTTGGCGTGAGCAATCTCAGCTTTGGCGTGGCCCCTCATGCTCGCGCTGCCCTCAATTCGGTCTTCCTCTACCACGCGGTGGCTGCCGGTCTCGATACCGCGATTATCAACCCGGCCCACGTGACTCCTTACGCTGAGATCGATCCCGAACAGCGCGAGTTGTGCGAAGACCTGATCTTTGCCCGTCGCGAAGATGCGCTGGCCCGCTTTATCGCCTATTTTGAACAGCATGCTGCCAGCAGCGACAACGAGCGCGAAGACCCCACCGCCGGTATGACGGTTGATCAGCGGCTGCATTGGAAGATTCTGCACCGCAAGAAAGAGGGGATCGAGGACGATATCGATCAGGCGGTTGACGAGCGCCTGCAAGCGCTTGGCTTGCGCCTCAGCGATCCGGCGGCGGCGGTGCGTGATGAACAGGGTGCGTCGCCGCAGGGCCGGGCCGCGGTTGAGGTGCTGAATAACGTGCTGTTGCCAGCGATGAAAGAGGTTGGCGATCTGTTTGGCGCCGGTCAACTGATCTTGCCCTTCGTGTTGCAGAGCGCCGAAGCGATGAAGAAGGCGGTCGCCCGGCTTGAAAACTACCTCGACCGCATCGAAGGTTCGAGCAAGGCGAAGGTGGTGCTGGCTACGGTCTACGGCGATGTGCATGACATCGGCAAGAATCTGGTCAATACCATCCTCTCCAACAACGGTTACACCGTCTACGATCTCGGCAAGCAGGTGCCGATCAACACCATTATCGAAAAGGCGCTGGAAGTGCAGGCTGATGCGATCGGTCTCTCGGCGCTGCTGGTCAGCACCAGCAAGCAGATGCCGCTCTGCGTGCAAGAGTTGCACCGGCGCGGGCTCAATATTCCGGTGCTGGTTGGCGGCGCCGCGATCAATCGCCAATACGGCCAGCGCATCACCTTTGTTGATGATGAAGAACCGTACCCCGCCGGCGTCTTCTACTGCAAGGATGCCTTTGAGGGGCTAGAGACCATGGATCGGTTGAGTGATCCGGCCATCCGCGAGCAGTTTATCGAGCAGACGATCCGCGAAGCGGCGAATGTGCTGCACCGGCGCGTGACCGGGCGGGTGGCCTTGGATGAACTCGGCGCGGCGTCGCAGGCCACCGCCGCTGGCGTGCGTTCGGCGGTGCGCACCGATGTGCCGGTGCCAGTGCCGCCTTTCTGGGGATGGCGGGCCACGAGCCGTATCCGCTTGAGCGATGTCGTCGAATGTCTTGATCGCAACAGTCTCTACCGGCTGCAATGGGGGGCCAAGAACGCCAAAGGCGCCGAATGGGAACGGCTGCGGGCTGAGTTCGATCAGAAGGTGCGCGAATTGCTGGCCGAGGCCGAGCGTGACGGCTGGTTGCAGCCGAAGGTGATCTACGGCTACTTCCCAGTGCAGAGCGATGGCTTGGAGTTGATCGTCTACGATCCGGCCAACCGGTCACGCGAACTCACTCGCTTTGTCTTCCCGCGCCAGCCGGCTCGCGAGCGGCTCTGCATCAGTGACTACTTCCGCAGCGTCGAGAGCGGTGAATACGATGTCGCCGCGTTCCAGATCGTCACAATGGGCAGTGCGGTTGATGAGCTGGTTGATGAATTGCAGCAGCGCGGCGACTACAGCCGCAGCTACTACATCCACGGCCTCGGCGTCAGTTTAGCCGAGGCGCTGGCCGAATACACCAACCGCCTCATCCGGCAGGGGCTGGGCCTCGATGAGCGGCGGGGCAAGCGGTATTCGTGGGGCTACCCCGCCTGCCCCGATCTCGCCGAGCATGCCAAACTCTGGCGCATCATGCCCGGCGAAGAGATTGGCGTTACCTTGACCGAAGCCTTCCAACTCGTGCCTGAACAAAGCACTGCCGCGATCGTCGTACATCACCCCGAAGCGAAATATTTCAGCATCGGCAGCGCCATCGAGCGCGCCGAAACCGATACCCAATCGTAGGCCGGTAGGGGCAGAGCGCTGCTCTGCCCAACTACGGGAAGCGTGCCTAAAGACCATTGGCCTGCGCTAAAGCAGGAAATTGCTGCGGTCGGGCGCGCCCAGCTTCGCGGGTGGCCGCCCTCCCCCGCTCCCCGCTTGTCATTGCGAGCTGCGCGTAGGGGCAGAGCAGCGCTCTGCCTGACCACGGGAAGCGTGCCTAAAGGCCATGGGTCTGCGCTGGAGCGGAAAATTGCTGCGGTCGGGCGCGCCCAGCTTCGCGAGTGGCCGCCGCTCCCACACAATGACAGCCGGAGAGCGCGGAAAGAGTCACGCTCAACGTTCGTTCGCACGTGACATCAGACATAACAGTTTCTTCATCTATTGACCCTAGTCCTATATACATATATAGCCCAAAAGTCATGTAGATCATCCCCAACCAATCATCTACCCTGCAAGATGAATGAACTTTCATCTTAGCACCGTTATGCAGGGGTAAAAATGAACAATCTGTCATCTCCGGTGCGCTGGCTGATCCTCCTCGGTCTCCTCCTCTTCTGGACAGCAACGCCGGTTCGCGCGGCCGGTGTCGTTGGCAATGGCACCCCGGCGAGCTGCACCGAAGCCGCTCTCCGTGCTGCTGTAGCCGGTGGCGGGCGGGTTACTTTTAACTGCGGACCCCAACCGGTGACTATCACCCTCTCGAGCCAATTGGAACTGCGCCAGAATACCGAGCTTGACGGCGGCGGCCCGCAACAGGGCGGGCGGGTGACGCTGAGCGGCGGCGGTCGCACGCGCATTATTTGGCTCTACGACACGACTCTGACTATCCGTAATTTGACGTTGGTTGACGGGCGAAGCGTCGAAGGCGGCGCGATCCGTTCCGCCGGTTTGAACTCGCGCGTCTTTATCTACAACAGCATCTTCCGCAACAACGATAGCACTGCCGGAACCGATGAAGAAGGCGGCGGCGCCATTTCGATGCACTTTGGTCAACTTCATATCGAAGACAGCCTTTTTGAGAACAACCGTGGCATCAATGGCGGCGCCATCTACAATCTGCGCTGTCCGATCACGGTGTTGCGTTCGACCTTCCGCAATAACGATAGCTCGCGTGGTGGTGTGGTGGCGAATTTTGGTTTCGGTGGCGCAATTTACAACGATGGCGCCGGCCAATCAGGTGTTGGCGGCCAGATTGTGATCCGCGATAGCATCTTTATTGGCAACAAGGCGCGTAATTTTGGCGGTGCAGTCTATTCGTACCTGTACCATCCCGACCGTTCCGAGATCGAGCGCAGCTTCTTCGCCGATAATATCGTTTACCTTAACAGTAACAATCGCGCCAGCGGCGGCGCGTTGATGCACCACAATGGTCCGCTGACGCTGCGCGACTCGACGTTTATTAATAACCGTTCCGAAGATAACGGCGGTGCGATTCTAATTGCGCAGACAACGTTCCATTCTGGCTGGAATCGCGCAACGCTGACCAATCTCACCGTAGTTGGCAACCGCGCCGATGCCTCAAATGCCGATAAAGGCAACGGCGGCGGCCTCTACTTCAACGGCGGTCAAGCAACGCTGGTGAATGTTACGGTTGCGTACAACTACGCCGACCGGCTTGGCGGCGGCATCTACAATACCTCCAGCAATAGCGCCGACGTCGAGTTGCGCAATGTGATTATCGGTTCTAATCAACTCGGTAGTTCACACGACTCGGTGCAATGTTTCGGTGCGTTTCGCGGCAGCCGCAATCTGCAAAGTCCGGTAGGCAGTTCCTGTATGAGCGGAATCACGCGAGCCGATCCGCGCCTTGAAGCGGCGGTTTCCCAGCATGGCGGCCCAATGCCGACCCTCGCCCTGCTTGCCGGTAGCCCAGCGATCAACGCTGGCGCCGATTGCCCGCCGCTTGATCAACGGGGAGCAGCGCGGGTCGGCGCTTGCGATCTGGGTGCGTTTGAGTATGGTGGCGCTGCGCCAGCTAGCCAGCTTGATCCACCCACGCTGATTGGGCTGGCAAGTCATAACGGCGGGCCGTTGGTGCAGTTGTCGTTCGAGCCAGTAGCTGGCGCGGTACGCTACGATGCTGAAGCGCAGCGAGCCGATGGGGTAACGTGGGTGCTCCCAGTTACCGATAACCGCATTCTGCTCGATCAGGGCCGTTATACCATTCGTCTCCGTGCTTGCAGCGACATCGCATGCAGCGCGTTTGGCAATGGTCTAAGCGTGGAGGTGACCCAAGCGCCGGTTAAATCATTCGTGCCCTTCGTTGGCCGGTAGTTGACTCAATTCGGCAACATCGATAATGCGATTGCGCCCGCCGCGCTTGGCCGCATAGAGCGCGGCGTCGGCTTGCTGAATGGCGAGATGCGCAGGCAGTTCACCTGCTTCGCTTGTTACGCACCCAATCGAGATGGTGACTGGACCGAGTAACTGTCCGGCAAACGCAATTTGGCGCCGCTGCACCGTCTCTCGGAGACGTTGCAAGCGCGTTTGGGCAGTTGCGCGATTGACACCCGGCAGCAGCAAGACAAACTCTTCGCCCCCGTACCGGCAGGCGAGATCACTTTGGCGTAAGTGTTCGCGGATGATGACCGCCAGCTCGCGCAAGAGGGCATCGCCGGCGTCATGGCCGTATTGGTCGTTGAATTGCTTGAAGTGGTCAATATCAATCATTGCCACTGTTAGCGGTATCTGTTCGCGTTGCGCGCGATGAAACTCGCGAGACAGGCTCGTTTCAAGGTAACGCCGGTTGTAGAGGCCGGTGAGTGGATCAATGATTGCCTGTTCGCGCAATGTCGCCCGCAACTCAAGATTAGAGAGCGCCAACTTGATCGTGTCGCCGGTCATCACAATCAGTTCGCTGCGCGGTAATTCAGTCCCGGTAATGTGGAGCAGGCCGTAGATTTCTCCCTGCACGACGAGCGGGACGCAACACGTGCAATCATCAGGATGTGCGCGGATATGAGCGCAGCGCATACCTTCACCAGCGCAGGTGCGGTGGATCAAGCCACGCCGCAAGGCCCAGCATTGATCGATTGTCGTTGAAGCAGGAACGATCGCACTATCACCCCACGCGGCTAGCACGTTCAGATTGGCCGTCCCCGGCTGCCGCACCATCAGATAGCCGCTCTGGTGTGGGAAGATCCGCTGCAAGCTGAAGGCAATGACTCCGGCAGCTTCATTGGTGGTTTGGCAGACTTGCAAGAGGTCGTGTAATTCGTTAACCATCAGGATCTCGGCGGCTTGCCGGCGCGCTTCAATCATGGCTTCCTCAAGCCGCTGATTGGCTTTCATCAACAGCATTTCAAAATGGCGCCGTTCGCTGATGTCGCGATTCACGGCAACGATGCCGGTGGGAGTGCCGCGCTCATCACGGATTAAGACGACGATTGAGTGGATGGGGACATACGTGCCATCACGGCGTCGTTGCTCAACTTCGCCCTCCCAGCGGCCAGTTGCGCGCAAGATGGCGGCTGCTTCGTCGCTCGTTGTATTGCTGAAACGAGTCTCGAAGAAGGTTTGCAGCCGCTTGCCGATCACCTCTTCCGCTGTCCAACCGTAGATCTGTTCAGCGCCGCGATTCCAACTCACGACGACATAGTTGAGATCGGTGGCAATAACTGCATCAGCGATCTGATCCAACAATTCGGCCTGCTGGCGAATGCGACGATTAAGCTGATAATGGTTATGAATATCGCGCCAGATAGCCACAAAACCGTCATTGAGCTTGCCGGCATGCATTTCGACATAACGTTGTTCGCCAGATAGCTTGATAATGGTGGTTATCCGGCGCACTGGCGCGCCAGTCTCGATCAACCGGCGTATATCGGCGAAGGTGCCATCATTCGTGTAATGCGGAAAGAGATCGAGCAATCGTTGGTTAAGCAATTGCTCGCGACGGTAGCCGGTTGCGTTGCACATTGCCGCGTTTACCGCCGTGATCCGCGCATCGACGATCTGGCCGTGCGGATTGCGCACTGCTGCATACATGCCGAAGGGGTCGGGCATCGTTTCAATTGCGGTGCGGAAAAGAGTTGCACTATCAGTATCAGCGGGCGTGACGGTGGTGATGACAGCTAGGGTACCGCGTTGTGGGCACTGGAGCGGTTGCACATGGTAGCTGGCTGAGCCAATGGTGATCGTGACGGTTTCGCCGTTCAGGGCACGTTCATAGCTGCGTGTCCATTGGGTATACTGCTCAACCGCAGACGGATCAGGCAACGCTCGATCACCACATTGGATAGCGGCTGGCAAACCCGCCGGCGGTTTGGCGTGGAAGGCGGCATTGGCATAGATCAGCCGGTAGGCCTGATCAACAATCCATAATGCCATGGGAAGTCGATCGAGAATCACGGTTGCGGCAGCACGGTCAAAGTCCGGCCAGTGCGGTTCTGGCAGATCTGGTGATAATGTTGACAGTGCCATGGCATTTCTCCCGATCGGTTATCTGCCTCTTTTGCATCATAGCCCATGCTGCGTAAGGCAACCGAAAAGACTTAGCGACGCGACGCGCAGATTTGGCTATTCTGGACGCTTGTCTTACCTTCCCATGTTCTTATTCACCTGCCATGGCCGGCCTGCTATTCCCTTCCCCGCCGTCTGCTAACGTACTTTCTTCATCTGCATGCGCCGTCACCCGCCAATCCGCTGGGGTGCGCAGCCAGTTCAACAAGACACCGCTAAGGATGATCGTTTCGACAATGCTACTAGCAACTGTCGCAATTGGCACCGCCAGCACGCCTACTGCCGGCCAAAGGGCTGTCGCCACGGCAATCCGGCTGGCCAGTTGCGCAACGTTGGCCAACAAAGGGGTGCGCGCATCACCCAGTGCCACCAATGCCCGTCCAGTAATCTCGACCATCACATATACTGGTAATCCACTGGCAAAGATTAGCAGAATGGCAAAGGTTAGATCGCCAGCGGCGCGATCAAACGCTCCCCGCTCGAACAGTATCCGGATCAGCCAGCGCCCGCCTACGGCCAGCGCCAACCCGCTCAGCGTCGCCAATGCGACGGCGGCGCCGGTGGCCCAGAGCCAGCGTTGTCTGAAGAGGGAACGGTCGCGCGCAATCGCGGCGGCGGCAAGATAGGGGTAGGCCGCTTGCCCAATCGCCGTTCCACAGAGCCGTTGCGGCAGATGGCCCAACAAGAGCGCATTATGCATTGCGCCGAGACCGGCGGCTTGCGCGCCTAAGCTTGCAATCGCTGAGTCAACGATCGCGTTGCCATAGTTGATCGTGCCCGAAATCGCGCTAGGAATCGCCAACCGTAGTGTGCCCCGCACGAGTGGATCACGTAGCCGCCATGCCGGTCGCGGACAGATCCGGTGGTGCCACAATCCCGGCAGCAGCAGCAGCAATTGAATCGCCGTGTCACCGAGTGAACCAATGGCCGCCGTGATAATGGTTGCTTGGGGGAAAAGTAAGGTGATGATGATGAACGTGTTTCGCAAGGCGATGCCAAGCGCCGGCAAGAGAAACTGCCCGCGCGCAATTAACACTGCGCTCAGCGCACCATACGCGACTTGCATCACAATTTCGATGACGAGGATGCGCGTGAGCAAAGCCGCCAACGCTTGCGTCGCCGGATCAAGCCCCGGCGCGACCAGCCAACGTAACAGCGACGGCGCCGCGAGGCCGAAGGCGAGCGTGAATGGTGTAGCGATGACGATCATCAGGGTGAGCACCCGGTTGATCAGACTTACGACAGTGTTGTGGTTCTGGCGCGCTGCCAGCAAGAGATGCGGAATAAGGGCATTAGTTAACGCACCGCCGGCAATCAAGGTGCTAACTGTTTCCGAAAGGCGCAAGGCGGCGTAGAGCGCCGCCGCCTCTTCGCCGATGCCAAAACGCGCGTTGAACAGGATTTGCCGCACGACGCCAAATGCCGCCGAGACGAGAAACGCGGCCATAAACAGCAGCG
>JAUQOZ010000077.1 GCA_030550625.1 Chloroflexota bacterium
AGATCATCGGTTGTCTCGACCATGACGAAGCCCGCTGCGCAGGCTGGATGGGAATAGCCGCAAAGAGACACAAACGACACTGCATGTATCCTCATTTTCGCGTCTTTCGTGTCTTTTGGCGGCTATTGATAATCAGCACCGCTCCCAGACCGTGGTACAATGCCGCCAAGACGCATACCACAGGAATACGCTCATGAATCCTGACATCATCCGGATCATTGTGGCGCTGATCATCGCGGTGTTGCTCTTGGCGCAATTTCAGCGCAGCGCTGCCGGTTCGCGGCGGCGGCTCGCGTTTGGGTTGGGAGCAGCGGCGATGGTGGTGATTGCCACGTCAAATATGGTTACAGCGGCGCTCTTGCCGCTGATGGTAGTGGGCGGCGGATTGGCACTGGCAGCGGTATGGTTGCTCTGGCAAGCATACCAGCGCGGCGAGTTAGAAGATCGTTTTGATCGCGCCCGGCGCTACTTGGAATCGGAACGGCGCCGCTATGATGAACACAATCGGGGAGGTTCGCGCGATGATTGATCTAGAGATGATTGGCCGGCGGGCGAAGAAGGCGGCGCGCGCGCTGGCAAATCTGGCGACTGAGCAAAAGAATGCTGCGCTCCATGCGATTGCCGATGGCCTGCTGGCGCGACAAAGCGAGATCTTGGCCGCGAATGCGGCTGATGTAGCAGATGCCGAACGGGCCGGCACGCCGCCGGCGATTGTCGATCGCATGCTGTTGACCGAGGCGCGGCTGAAAGCGATTGCAGACGATTGCCGGAAGGTAGCGGAGTTGCCCGATCCAGTAGGTGAAATCTTTGATCAGCGCGAGTTGCCGTCGGGGTTGCGCTTGTATAAGCGGCGGGTACCGATCGGTGTGATTGGCGCAATTTACGAGGCGCGCCCGAATGTGACAGTTGACATTGCCGCACTGTGTCTCAAAGCCGGCAATGCGGTGATCTTGCGCGGCGGCAGCGATATTGCGCGCAGCGTCGCCGCGACCACCACTGTTATCGCCGGCGCCTTGGAAGAGGCCGGCCTGCCGGTGTTTGCGGTGCAGAGCATTACTGATCCCGACCGCGAGTTGGTGCGGCAGTTGTTGCGGCTCGATCGCTATGTGGATATGATCATCCCGCGCGGTGGCGCTAGCCTGCACCGCTTCTGCGTTGAAAACGCAACGGTGCCGGTGATTGTCGGCGGGATGGGAGTTAGCCATATTTATGTCGAGCCAAGCGCCGACTTTGCCCGTTCGGTGCCAGTGATTGTGAATGCCAAAGTGCAGCGACCGGGAGCATGTAATGCGCTCGACACGCTACTGGTGCATCGTAACGCGGCGCCAGCATTCTTGCCGATGGTCGCTGCGGCGTTGGCCCAGCATGGCGTCGAGATGCGTTGTGATCTTGAGGCGCTGGCGATCTTGTCGGATGCGCCCGGTCATGAAGCATGGAACATCAAACCGGCTGAACCAGCCGACTTTGGCCGTGAATTTCTGGCTCTGATCGTAGCGATCAAGGTGGTAAGCGACATTGACGAGGCACTCGATCATATTGCCCAATACGGCGGCCATTCGGAAGCGATTTTGACCGGTGATCCGGCCAGCGCGGCCCGTTTCACCCGCGAAGTTGATGCGACGGCGGTCTTTGTCAATGCCAGCACGCGCTTCAATGACGGCGGCCAGTTTGGGTTGGGAGCCGAGGTAGCGATCTCGACCAACCGGCTGCACGCGCGTGGGCCGATGGGGTTGCAGGAATTGACGACGTATACGTGGATCGGCGAAGGAGATTATTTGGTGCGGGCATGATGACATTGCGCTTGGCCCATCTCTACCCGGATCACATGAATGTCTATGGCGATCGCGGCAACGTGATCGCCCTGCGCCAACGCTGCCTGCGACGCGGTATTGAGCTAGAGGTTATTCCTGTAAATCCCGGTGATATGATTGACTGGGGATCGGTCGATTTGGCGTTTTTCGGCGGCGGTCAAGATAGCGGGCAGGCGCTGATCACCACCGATCTGATTGAGCGGCAGGGGCCGGGATTGCGGGCCGCGATAGAGAACGATCTGGTCATGCTGGCGATCTGTGGCGGCTACCAGTTGCTCGGCCACTACTTCCTCACCCACACCGGCGAGCATCTACCGGGGTTGGGGGTGCTGGATGTGCATACCATCGCCGGCAAGCAGCGGATGATCGGTAACATTGTGATCGAGGTTGATCTGGGACAGGGGCCGTGGCGATTGGTGGGGTTTGAGAACCACAGCGGGCGCACCTTCCACGGGGCAGGCGTCAAACCACTGGGCAAGGTGCTAGCCGGCTATGGCGACAACGGCCAAGACGGCTGGGGCGGCGCGATCTACCGCAATACGTTCGGGTGTTATCTGCACGGCGCGTTGTTGCCGAAAAATCCGCAACTGACCGATCACTTGATCGAGCTGGCGCTGCGCCGGCGCTACGGGGCAAAAACCGAACTCACGCCGTTGCCTGCCGAACGCGAATTAGCAGCGCAGCGCGTGATGGTGCAGCGGTTGATTGGGCGAGTGTAGACGAATAGGACACGGATAAACACGGGTACGACGGATGAACACGGATCGTCGTTAGGCGATACCGCGGAGCGATCATCCTTCTTTGGAGGAGACGGCATCATGCGCATCACGACCACTGGCACGCCAACCGAAGAAGAGGCTGCGGCGGCGGTTGCAGCGATTACCCTGTTACTGGCTGAAGAGGCGGCGCAGACCGTAGCAATGCCATCTGAACCACCGGCGCGCTGGCGCGATTCGATGCGTCTGATGGCGCAGGGGTTGCAGCCAACACGCGTGCCTGATACGCCGCGCTGGTCAACAATCGAGCGGCTGCGCCGGGCCGGCAAGGGTGGAATGGGGATTGTCGGCTTGTAACTCCCCTGCTGCCGCTGGTTAAAGGTCGAATCCTGAAGAGCCGAGCTACCATTATAAAACCCGCGCCGCGAGCGGTTGGATAGCCACGAAAACCCACAAAAAACACAAGTATCGTTGCGCGTTTGGTGTCTTTTCGTGGCGATTGCTCACGCTCCGGCAGACCATTATGAAACCCGCGCCGCGAGCGGTTGGATAGCCACGAAAACCCACAAAAAACACAAGTATCGTTGCGCGTTTGGTGTCTTTTCGTGGCGATTGCTCACGCTCCGGCAGACCATTATGAAACCCGCGCCGCGGGCGGTTGGCCCTCACCCTCCGACCCCCTCTCCCACCTGACGGCAGGCGAGGGGGAACTGCTTTGTTGTCGTGACAGGCACTGTTGAGCGGCACACCGTAGCGCCCCTCTCCCACGTTAGTGGGAGAGGGGGAGGGGGTGAGGGCACATCACAGAGGCGCAAAGCCAGCAAAGGTAGTCAACACCAAACGCCAAGGGAGCAAAGGCGCAGAGAGGCTTAACGCAAAGAGGCACAGCACGCCGAGGGCGCAAAGATCTGTAGGTGGTGATCATTCTCGGCGCCTTTGGCGATAAGCGCCCGCGCCCCTCCCCCAGAGGGCGAGAAGCGCGGGCTTCCCGCCCTAACGAGAGCGGGATCACATCCCCATACCGGCAATTAACTCACAACCGGCAGATCTACGACCTCAATATTCTCGAGACCGCCATAGATCGTCCACCACGGTTTCGCACCCTTGGCCAGCGTCTCATTCAGCGCAGTAATATTGGCCACGCCGCGATCTTCAAGCCATGCCTCAAGCGCCGCCAGCCCCTGCTGGGCATAGACCGGAATGCCATCTTGCCACGTAGCGCGACCGCACAACACACCGGCGAAGGGCGTCCCAGCTTCGGCAGCCAACTCGAGCGTCTCGCGGAACACCTCATCAGAGACGCCGGCGCTGAGATAGATGAAGGGTTTGCACGCAGCATCAGCCGCCTGCCGGAAGTATTCCTTCGCCTCTTCGCGGCTATAGGCTTTCTGGCCGCTAAACACGCGCATCCCCTCAACAAATTTCACATTCACCGGCACTTCAACCTTGAGCACATCAACGCCATACTGCGGCTTCGAGAACTCGGCCATATAGGCGGTGACATACTTGGGCTTCACCAGCGCAAATTCAAAGCTCTTCTCATCGCCAACCGTATCATCGTAGGCGATCGGCTCAAGGAAGAAAGGAATATCGTTTGCCGCGCACTCAGCGCCAACCCGCTCGATAAAGGCGTGCTTCACCTCGTTGATCGCAGGATCATCGAAAGGATTGTAGTATAGGAGAATTTTGATCGCATCAGCGCCGGCTTCTTTCAGACGACGCACACTCCAGACATCGAGCAGATCGGGCAAGCGACCACGAACCGAGGCGTCATAGCCGGTCTTCTCGTAAGCCAGCAAAACGCCGGTGCCGGGAGCGCGCTGGGCAATTGCCGGCAAGCCATACTCTGGATCCATCAAAATAGCGCTGGCGTGGCGGGTAAGAATGCGTGTCACCGCGGTCTTAAATGCCGTCAAATCTTCGTTAGACGCATCCGCCCCACGCGCCTTCGCGATCGCCTTCTTCAGCGAACCGCGCTGATCCATCGCCGCCGCTGCAATAATGCCATTGGCGTCAGCACAGGCTTGAATCCCATTAAATTTGCCCCGCGTCATCTTCACTTTAGCCATTGGACAACTCCTTGTTTACATCATCGGGCAACAACCAGCGTGATAGTCTGGCAGAAGGGAAATAGCTTGCGTACACAGACTGGGAAAGAGCAGAGCGGCAACACCCTTATTATACTCGATTCACTTCCAAAGCCGGTAAAATATGGTACAATCGAAGTGTATTTCCCCAATGTGCATGGGAAGAGACACGGGGAGGTTGTATGAAACAGGTGATCGGTGTCTTCACCTTTCTGCTTGGTCTGATTATTGGCTTGATCGGCGGCGCGGCATTATTAGCATACGCCTATCAAGCAGCCGGTCTGTACCCGCCCGACGATGCAACGATCAAGTTCATCGCCCGCGAGCGGGGCTGGCTCCGCGACGATGTGTAAGCAACGGCAGGCGGCGCGGTGAAGGCGATCGCCTTCACCGCTGAGCAGTAAAACAGGCGTTATCTTTCCCCGATTCACTTGAAGGCGCACAAGGAGGTGCAATTTGGACAAGATTTGGTTGTCGTACTATGAGCCGGGCGTGCCGCAGTCGCTGACCTATCCCGATATTACGCTCAGCGACATGTTGAACAACAGCGCCAAAACTTACGCCGACCACACCGCAACCAATTTTGTGTTGCGCTACCTGCTCGGCGGGCGATTCACCGTTGGCGGCAAATTCACCTATCGGCAGTTGAACGAAAAAGTTGACCGGATGGCGACGGCGCTCTACCAGCTCGGTGTGCGCAAAGGGGATCGGGTGGCGGTGATGTTGCCCAACTCGCCGCATTACATTATCACCTTCTTTGCTTGTATGCGGCTCGGCGCGATCGTGGTCAACACCAACCCAACTTATACCGGGCGTGAATTGCAGCACCAACTGCATGACTCGGGCGCTGAAACGATCGTGTTACTGAATCTGTTCTGGCCGCGCTTGCGCGAGGTGCGCGCAGAAACGCCGGTCAAGCGAGTGATCGTGGCGCATATCTTTGATACGCTTGGCTTCCCCTCAAACTTGCTGGTGAAGAGTGCGCAAAAGAAGACGCCGGAATGGGTTGATGTCATGCCTGAGCAGGACATCTTCTTCTTCCAGCATCTGCTCGAAAAGTACGGCCCGACGCCGCCCAAAGTCAATATCAAACCCGATGATATCGCTCTGTTCCAATACACCGGCGGCACCACCGGCTTGCCCAAAGCGGCGATGCTGACCCATCGCAATCTGATCGCCAATACGGTACAAGTCGCTTCGTGGTTGACCCGCGGCCAGCCCGGCGGCGAGAAGATGATGGCAGCCATCCCCTTCTTCCACGTCTACGGGATGACTGTGGCGATGATGTACAGCATCCACATCGGGGCCGAGATTGTGATCGTGCCGAGCCCGCGCCCGATCGACAATGTGATGAACGTTATCCAGCGCGAGCGCTGCACGCTCTTCCCCGGTGTACCGGCGATGTACATCGGCATTATTAACCACCCGAAGGTCAACGAGTATGACCTGCGCAGCGTGAAGGCTTGTATCAGCGGATCGGCGCCGCTGCCGATGGACGTGCAAGAGAAGTTCGGCCAACTGACCGGTGGCCGCCTTGTCGAAGGCTTTGGCATGACCGAGGCCAGCCCAGTAACACATTGCAACCCTGTCTTTGGCGAGCGCCGCGCCGGTAGCATTGGCATCCCGCTGCCCGATACCGAGGCGAAGGTGATTGATCTTGACACTGGCAAGGAGATTGAACCGGGCAGCGATGCGACCGGCGAGCTATGCGTGCGCGGGCCGCAGGTGATGAAGGGCTATTGGCAACGGCCTGACGAGACGGCGCAGACGATCGACGCCGATGGGTGGCTGCACACCGGCGATATTGCTCGGGTCGATAAAGACGGCTACTTCTACATCGTCGATCGCAAGAAGGATATGATCAACGTCGGCGGTCTGAAGGTGCTGCCGCGTGATGTCGAGGAAGTGCTCTTCATGCACCCCAAGGTGATGGAAGCAGTGGTCGTCGGCATTCCGCATCCACAGCGCGGCGATGATACGGTGAAGGCGTTTATCGTGCCGAAGCCGGGTGAGCAGCCAACCGTCGAAGAGATTAAGGAGTTCTGCAAGTTGCACCTTGCCCCGTACAAGGTGCCGCGCGAGGTAGAGTTCCGCACCGAGCTGCCCAAGACGCTGGTCGGCAAGGTGTTGCGCCGCGTGCTGGTCGAGGAAGAGAAGGCTAAGCAGAAGGCGGCAATGGCGACTGCGTAAGGTGGTTGCCTTCATCCCCCAACCCCCTCTTCCACGTGGCGGGAGAGGGGGATTATGTTGATAGCCACGAAAAGACGCAAAACCCTCAAAACATATTTTTGTGGCTTTTGTGTCTCTTGGTGGCATTAATCGCTCTCCGGCGGCGCGGGCTAATGCCCTCACCCCCCGGCCCCCTCTCCCACCTCACGGCGGGAGAGGGGGAGCTACGTGCTGGCGGGCACAGCAGGGCAGGAGTGGAACGCAGCCGCGCCCCTCTCCCAGCCAGTGGGCGAGGGGCTGGAGGTGAGGGTATACCCTCACCCGCTGTCCGGCTGTCATTGCGAGGGAGCGGCGGCTCCCAGCACGGCTGGGGGCCGCCCGACCGAAGCAATCTCCCGCTCCAGCGGTATGAGCCGGCTCAGGGATAGCAGGCTCTGAAGGGCCGGTCTATCCTTACGAAGCCTGCTGCACGGGCTGATCAATGAGTGATGGGATCCCGCCCTCGCAGGAGATTGCTTCGCCTCGCGGCGGGCCGAGTGGCGCTCGGCCTCGACCGCTCGGCTCGCAATGACAAGTCGGAAGCGGCGTTTCCCCGAACATAAAAACAAAATCTTTTTGTGCATTTTGCGCCTTTTTGTGGCGATTGTTCACCATCCGGCGGCGCGGGAGAGGGGTGATAGTTCGCACAGTTCGTCCGTTTCCCTGCTACAATGAGCAGTGATGGCAATCCCACAATGGCAAGGAGATATAGATTATGTTGACCCCCTTTCAAAACGAACCGTTTGGTAATTTTGACAGCGGCGACCGGCGCGCGGCAATGCAGCGGGCGATCCGGCACGTCGCCGGGCAACAGGGCGCGACGTATCCGCTGGTGATCGGCGGCGAGCACATCGTGACTGAGCGCAAGCTGGCCTCGATCAACCCGGCTGAGCCGAAGAAGGTGGTCGGCTACGCCAGCAGCGCCTCGCAAGAGCAGGCCCATCAGGCGGTAGTGGCAGCCGATGCCGCCTTCCGCTCGTGGTCGCGCACACCGGTGAGTGCGCGGGCGCAGGTGCTGTTGCGTGCGGCGGCAATTATGCGCCGGCGGAAGGAAGAGCTAGCGGCGTGGATGATGCACGAGGTGAGTAAAAATTGGGTCGAGGCCGATGCTGATGTGGCCGAGGCGATCGACTTCTGCGAGTGGTATGCGCGGCAAGCGCTCGCCTTGCAAGGCGAGCGGCAACCGCTCGTGCCCTATCCCGGCGAGTTCAACGAGTTGCGCTACATTCCGCTGGGGCCGGGACTGGCGATTCCGCCGTGGAATTTCCCGCTCGCGATTGCAACAACGCTGACGGTGGCGCCGATTGTGGTTGGGAATACGGTGGTGCTCAAGCCGTCGCCGCGCGCGCCGGTTATGGCCAATCTGCTGGTGCAGATTTTGGAAGAGGCCGGCTTGCCGCCGGGAGTGGTCAATCTCGTCACCGGCGAAGATGCGGTGATCGGTGATTTTCTGGTCGACCACCCGCTGGTGCGCTTCATTGGCTTCACCGGCTCGAAGAATGTTGGTCTGCGCATTCAGCAGCGCGCCGCCGTGCGCCAACCCGGCCAAAATTGGCTCAAGCGCCCGATCCTTGAGATGGGTGGCAAGGATGCGATTATTGTTGATGAGACCGCTGATCTCGAAGCGGCGGCAACCGGGATTGTCGTGAGCGCCTTTGGGTTTCAGGGCCAAAAGTGCAGCGCCTGTTCGCGAGCAATTGTGGTTGATCAGGTCTACGATCAGGTGTTGCAACGGGTGATTGAGAAGGCCAAGGCGTTGCGGCTAGGTAATCCGACTAAGCCGGAAACCGATATGGGTGCGGTGATCGACCAGCGCGCCTTTGATTCGATCAGCCAGTATATTGCAATTGGGCAGGAAGAGGGCCGGCTGGTGGCCGGCGGCGAGGTGATCGATCACGAATTGGTGAAAGACGGCGGCTTCTTTATTAATCCGACCGTTTTCGCCGATGTTAAGCCGCATGCCCGCATTGCCCAAGAAGAGATTTTCGGGCCGGTGCTGGCCTTCATCCGCGCCGCCAACTTCGACGAGGCGCTGGCCATCGCGAACGATACTGAATACGGTCTGACCGGCGGCCTCTACAGCCGCAACCTCGAACGGCTGGAACGGGCGCGCGAGGAGTTCCACGTTGGCAATCTCTATTTCAACCGCAAGTGTACCGGCGCGCTGGTGGGAGTGCAGCCGTTCGGCGGCTTCAATATGTCGGGCACCGACAGCAAGGCCGGCGGGAGTGATTATCTGCGGTTGTTTACCCAACCCAAAGTGATTAGCGAGCGGTTCTAACGAGGCTAAGACGCGGTAGAGCCGGACGCCTGTCCGGCTTCGCCAAGACGCAAAGGGGGTAAACGCAAAGACGCGGTAGAGCCGGACGCCTGTCCGGCTCCGCCAAGACGCAAAGGGGGTAAACGCAAAGACGCGGTAGAGCCGGACGCCTGTCCGGCTCCGCCAAGGCGCAAAGGGGGTAAACGCAAAGACGCGAAGTTCGCAAAGAGCGCAAAGGGGGTTGGGTGGGGTTGGTTTGAGAAAGTGAGAGCCAACCTAGTATGCAGCTCTCCGTCGTGGCGAAACAATCCCGCGGCGCAGCTTTACCCTGCTGCGTTTCACACCTATCAGTTTTGTGTGTTAGGGCACAACCATGATCAGAATCGGTTGCGCGGTCTGGGCCTACCCCGGCTGGATAGGCGACTTATTCCCGCCGGGGACGCGCAGCAGCGAGTTTCTTAAGCTCTACAGCCGGCAATTGACGACGGTGGAAGGCAATACCACCTTCTACGCGACGCCATCGCCGGCAACCGTGGCGCGATGGGCCGCCGAGACGCCGGCCAGCTTTCGTTTTTGCTGCAAACTGCCGCGTGAGGTGAGCCACGCCGGGCCACTGGCCGAGAAGCTGCCGCAGGCGCGCGCTTTTGTCGAACGGATGCAAGGACTGGGGGAACGGTGCGGCCCGTTCTTCCTGCAATTGCCGCCAGGGTACGGCCCGGCCCGCCGCGCCGATCTTGAGCGGTTTGTGGCCGGTTGGCCGCGTGAGGTGGAACTGGCGATAGAAGTGCGCCACCCCGACTGGTATCTGCCGGTGGGAGAAACGCCGCTGATGGAATTGCTCGAGCGCTACCGGATCGGGCGGGTGATTATGGACGTGCGCCCGATCCGCGATCCGAACGATCCCGGCGGGGCGCTGCTGGATGATGCCCGCGAGCGCAAGCCCGACGTTCCATTGCGCCCGTTGCGCAGTAGCGGGCCGACGCTGGTGCGCTACATCGGCCATCCCGATCTGGCGCGCAATGCGCCGTTTCTGGATGAATGGGCGGCGCGGATCGCCGAATGGGCCGCGACCGACCCGAATATCTACCTGTTTATGCACTGTCCCGACGAAACGCAGTCGCCGCATCTGTGCCGCCAGATCGCGACCCGGCTGCGCACATTGGGAGCGCCGGTGGCCGCGGCAGGGGATAGTCCGCCTGAAGCGCCAGCGCAGTTGGGCTTGTTTGGGTAATGGGCAAGGCACGGGCTGCTGCGATGACGATGCCCGCATTGACTGTTTGATGGAGCGACACCGATGCATCTTGCTACCTTATTCGGGCGCACGTTGCGCCAAGCGCCCGCCGAAGCCACTTCAACAGCAGAACAATTGTTATGGCGAGCCGGCATCCTGCGCACGCTGAACGACGGCGCGCCAGCGTTATTGCCGTTGGGCAGCGCGGCGCTGCGGCGTTTGGCAACGCATCTGGCCGCAGCAATGCACGCCGGCGGCGCGCAGGAGGTGACGCTGCCAACCACCGCTGTCGAACCGTGGCTAGAGACGGTTACTGCGCTGGCCCGGCGTGACATCGACTCATACCGGCAATTGCCGCAGACGATCTGGAGTTGGCGGCGGCGGAAGCGACCAACCCGCAGCCGTTCCACCTTGCTGGATTTGCCGGCGCCGGCTACATTGAGCTGGGCAGCGCTGGCGCTTGATGGAGAGCAAGCGCAGAACTTGCTGACCGCGACCCGCGCGCAGCTTGGCGCAGCGTTGCGCGGCTGCGGGCTTGACCATGTTGCTGAGGCCTTGCTTGCCACTGGCACAACCACGCTGATCGTTGACAGCCACGCCGCACCACACGCCACCCTCGATTGTCCGGCATGCGGCTGGCGCGCGCCGCTCGAACTGGCCCCGCTGGCGCCGCCGCCACCCTACACCGGCCCAACACCAGCGATGAGTCTGGTCGAGACTCCCGGCGCGAATACGATCGCGGCGCTGGCCGAGTATCTCGGCATCCCGACGGCTGCCACGGCCAAGGCCCTCTTCTTTTACGACAACCGCGGACAACGGTTGGTGTTTGCCGTAGTGCGCGGCGACCGCGAAGCGAGTCTGGCCAAGCTGGCCGCTGTGATCGATGGCGGCGACCTTGTGCCAGCTAGTGCCGAGCAGATTCAAGCCTGCGGCGCGACACCCGGCTATGCTTCGCCGGTTGGGTTGCGCGAGGTGCTGGTGGTGGCCGATCTGAGCGTCAGCAACGGCGCGCCGCTAGTGGCCGGCGCGAACCGGCCCGGTTATCATTTGCGCGATGTGGTTTACGGGCGCGACTGGCAAGCGACGGTGGTGGCTGACATCGCCCAAGCCGCTGCTGGCGACCCTTGCCCGCGCTGCGGCGCGGCGCGTAACGAAGGGCGCGGCGCAGTCATCGGCGCAATCAGCGAATCCCAATCTACCGATCTGCTGGTGCAAGCCGCTGATGGCCAAAACCGGCCATTGTACCTCGCCGGGATCGAACTTGATCTCGAACCGCTGCTGCACCTTGCTGTCGAGCAGCACCACGACGAACGCGGCATCGTTTGGCCGGCGGCGATCGCGCCGGTGGATGCGCATATCGTCACGCTGGGCCGGGGTGAAGCGGTAGCAGCGGCAGGGCAAGCACTCGCTGGCGAACTGCGCGCCGCCGGGTTGGCCGTACTGCTCGACGACCGCGACGAACGGGCGGGGGTGAAGTTCAACGACGCCGACCTGATCGGCGCACCGTGGCGGGTGGTGGTGAGCGAAAAGCTGCTGGCCGCCGGGCAGGTCGAAGTGCGCCGGCGCAGCGAGGCTCAAGCGACAGTGATCGCGCAGGCAGAGGTGGTGGCGAGGTTGGGGGGCGAGGATTCTGCATAAACTAATGTTGACCGTAGCTCAAAGAGCGCGGAAGGTGAGGAGTATCCCTTAGGGCAATCTGCACGGTCAAGCCACACTATACGAGGAACGCTGACAATACAGATGGTAACGTGCGGCAGTCAAACTGCCGCATTCCCTCACGACACATTACACAAACCAATAGTCATTCCTTTAAGGTAAGGCGAGAAGACTCATCACGCCTAACAGCATCCCAGACCCAATCAGCAAAATACTTGCCACACTGAAGGCAAACAGAAATAGCCTAGCTTCACCCTTAATGCGAGCCTGTTCAGGTTGATGGGGCGGGTAGACCACAGTAACAATTTGGCCGATTTGGTAGGCAGGCGGTTTAGAATTTATCATCCCGGTGATAGTAACCTCTTGGCCATTCAGTGCAACAAACCGAACAAGAGGAGCATAGGCCTTGCCATGCTTGACACGGCGCTTAACAAAACCAATAACTGTACCTTGAGTTTCTAGAACGTGTTGGAACGGACGGATGTGAAAAATGAGGTAAGCTGTAACTGATAGAAACATCAATCCTAAACCAAGAAGAAAAAACGTTACGATATGAATAATTTCCATCACACCACTCCCATTGTTGTGAATGTTGCGGTTGCTTGTGTGTTGATGGTAACGAATACTGAATAGACACAGGTTGGCAACGCATGCATCAGTCAAGCTGCCATACTCCGAAAGGAAGCATGCTATGCTCCATGGGAATATTAGCTTGCGCCGCTTTATAAAACCCTAACTAGCTCAATAGTCCAGACTCAATCTTCACATAATCGTATTTAACTACCTTTGCCCTATTGTAGCAAATCGCAGCTCAGAATGGTTTCAGGGTAGATTGATGAGCGGCGTTGTATGGATGGTCAGTCGCCGTCAGGAGAAAACGGGGTCCGAGGAGGGTGAGGGAGCTAAGACAAAAGCGCAAAGCGCGCAAAGACGCAAGGGATGGGAACACGAAGACGCGAAGGATCGCAGAGAGCGTACAGCATAGTTGGGATGGTGATCTTCCTCGCGACCTTGCGCTCTTGGGGTAAATGAAATGATTGAGTGGCTCCCATCCCCGACCTCTCCCCCACAGGGGAAGGGGATATAGAGAATGGGGAGAGAGGAAAAAGGAAACTACCCCCTCCCTCTTCCCCGTTTCCCAGCCCCAGCCCTTTCCCCGCTGGGGTTGAGGGGCGGACAGAATATTCGGTCAAGCACAACCGTCGATCGCTGTGCGATAGGCTCTACACTCCCCTCGCCCGCGTCAGTGGGAGAGGGGCTGGGGTGAAGGTGAACCGGAGCATCCCAACGCCATCAACCGTATCTGTGCTCACCCGTTCTGCCCGCCCTTGAACCCGCTGGGGATAGGGAGTATCTTCGCCCCATCCCCTCCCACTGCGCGCAAGCGGGACGCGACCACGTTCCGCTCTCCCATGCCTCGCGCGCCTTGCAGCAGCTCCCCCTCTCCCACCTTATGGTGGAAGAGGGGGCCGGGGGGGTGAGGGCATTACCAAGGAAACGCAGCAAAATCCATTGGGGGCAAGGCACACAGCCCACGCTCAATGCCGGTGATGCACTCGCTCAGGATGGTGGGTCAGCGTGCCGTTGATATATGCCTGCACTGCATCATCAATCGTGCGCAAAGGCGTACAGATCGCCTGAATGCCGGCAGCTTGCAACCCCTGAAAGGCTGGTTCGCCCATGCCGCGGGCCACCACCATCTGGCAATCAGGCACAGCTTCCACCAACCAGTGGTGCGAGCCGTGGTGGTGATGCTCGTGCGCTTCGCCTTCCTGATGATGGTGCCGCCCTTTCGGGCGCAC
>JAUQOZ010000281.1 GCA_030550625.1 Chloroflexota bacterium
CCGCTGAGTGTCTGTTTCCGTCAAAGCGGGGGATTGCTTCGGGGGCTGCGCCCCCTCGCAATGACAGAGCCGGCAGGTCATAACCTGCCGGCGATGAGGCATCCCATTCGTTTATTCGTTCCCCATTCGTTAGTCAATTAACCAAACCGGCCCGAAATGTACTGCTCGGTGCGTTCGTCTTTCGGGTTTTGGAAGATCTGCGAGGTCGGGCCATACTCGATAAGCTGGCCGGCGCGGTCGCTATCCATCAGGAAGAAGGCGGTATAGTCAGAGGCGCGCGAGGCCTGCTGCATATTGTGGGTCACGATAATAATCGTGTAGTTCTGGCGCAGCTCAAACATCAACTCCTCAATCTTGAGGGTCGAGATCGGGTCAAGCGCCGAGCACGGCTCGTCCATCAAAATCACTTCCGGCTCGACGGCGAGAGCGCGGGCAATGCAGAGGCGCTGTTGCTGGCCGCCCGACAGCGACAAGCCATTCTGATTGAGCTTATCCTTCACCTCATCCCACAGCGCCGCGCCGCGCAACGAACGCTCAACCAGTTCGTCCATCTCGCGCTTCGACAGCTTCCAGCCATTGATCCGCGGGCCGTAGGCCACATTCTCGTAGATGCTCTTGGGGAAGGGGTTCGGCTTCTGGAACACCATCCCAATCCGGCGGCGAACATTGACCGGATCGACTCCCGGCGCATAGATATTCTCGCCGTGGAAGAGGATCTCACCTTCGACACGAGCCGATGGAACGAGATCGTTCATCCGGTTAAACGAGCGCAGCACCGTGCTTTTGCCACAACCGGAAGGGCCGATCAGCGCCGTGATCCGGTTCTTCTCGATCGCCAGATTGACGTTCTTTACCGCGCGAAACGAGCCATAGTAGACGCTCATATTGCGCGCTTCAATTGCATTCGGATTGCTCCGATCCATGTCGTGAATGATAGTCATTGCGTACCTTCACCTACGCTTAGTAACGCTTCTGGTAACGATTGCGCAGATAAATCGCGAGCGCATTGATCGTCAACAAAATGGTCAACAACACCAAAATACCGGCTGCCGCGAGCGCGCGGAAATCATCGTTCGGGCGTGACGTCCAGTTAAAGATCTGGATCGGCAGCACGGTAAAGACATCGAAGAGATTACGCGGCAGGAAGGGCACGAAGGTCAAAGCGCCAATCGTAATTAACGGCGCCGTCTCGCCAATCGCGCGCGAGACAGCCAGAATACTGCCGGTCAAAATACCGCCGATCGACTGCGGCAACACCACATGCCACACCGTCTGCCAGCGGGTAGCGCCAAGAGCGTAACTCGCTTGGCGCAGGCTTGATGGCACAGCCCGAATGGACTCGCGGGAAGCGACGATAATGATTGGAACCACAAGCAGCGCGAGGGTCAACGCCCCGGCGAGAATGCTGCGGCCAAACGCGAACCAGCGCACGAAGACTTGCAATCCCAACAAGCCGTAGATGATCGACGGAACCGCCGCTAGGTTGCTAATATTGATTTCAACTAACCGGGTAAACCAGTTGTCTTTGGCATACTCTTCAAGGTAAATCGCCGCCGCTACACCGAGCGGAAAGGCGAACAATATCGTCAAAGTAATAGTGTAGAGCGTGCCGTAAATCGCTGCTTTCGCACCGGCCCGCGCCGGAAAGCGCGAGTCAAAGTTATTGAAAAACTCCCACGTCAGCCAATTAGTGCCGCCGCTGAAAATCCCCGTTGCCTTATTCACGACATCGAGAATCAATACCAGCAGCATGCCCAAGCCGAAGACGATGCTAAACCATCCCAATACGGTCAGAATTTTACCTTTGAAATGGCGCCACTTCAGATTGCCGCTGCCGCGATCAACGTTCGTCTCTACCGTCTGAGCTTTCACCCCAAGTTGTTCTTGTGCAGACATTAATCGTAGACCTCCCGGAACTTACGCACCATCCAGTAGCTGAAGATATTCAGCACGAAGGTGAACAGGAAGAGCGTAAAACCAACCGCATAGAGCGTGTGGTAGCTCAGCGAGCCGTACGGCGTGTCACCTAAGCTGACCTGCACAATATACGAAGTCATCGTCATCACCGGCACGGTGGGATCGAATGTCAACCGCGGGTTTTGACCGGCGGCAATCGCGACAATCATCGTTTCGCCGACGGCGCGCGAGAAGGCGAGCACAATCGAGGCAATGACGCCCGAAATTGCCGCCGGAAAGATCACATGCACTGCCACCTCGAAGCGAGTGGAGCCAAGGCCATACGCCGCTTCACGCAACGAATTAGGCACCGCCGAGAGCGCATCTTCACTGAGCGAGGCGACAATCGGGATCAACATCACTCCCATAATAAGGCCAGCGCTCAATGAGTTAAAAATACTGAGCGTAGGAATGAAATTACGCAGCAGGGGGGTCAAAAAGGTGAGGGCAAAATAGCCATATACAACTGTGGGGATACCGGCCAAAATTTCCAATAACGGTTTGACGGTGCGCCGCACCCGATCATCAGCGAATTCGCTAAGGAAAATGGCGGCAATCAGACCAAGTGGTACTGCCACCACCATTGCAATCGCCGACGTCAGCACCGTCGCCGAGACGAGCGGCCAGATTCCAAACCGTTGGTTAGCGAAGAGTGGCGTCCATTCAGTGTCAGTTAAAAACTCAATAATTGAAACTTCGCTAAAGAACGCAATCGTTTCAAAAATCAGTGAGAATACAATCCCAGCAGTGGTGAAAATAGAAACGGCTGCTGCTAACAACAGCGCAATTTGGATAATTCTTTCGCCAATAGCGCGTACAGGATTGATTGGCTTGCGGAGATCGGTAACAGCCACAAACGTCTCCTTCGCAATAGATGACCCTTCGTCTCTAGCCTACCATAGAGACGCGGTATGAGCAAGAGTCGCCGCTCTTGCTCATACCGTGCCGGCCATCAACCTTACTTGCCCAGATAGCGGTCGAGGGTCAGCCCAACCTCTTCACCCTCTTTCACCAACGTGCCGAGGACGCGGTCGTTGAAGCGCTTGGCAATCGCCGCATACAGCTCCTTCGACAGCGCCACGTAGCCGATCTCCGGGGTCTGGATCTCAGCCGTGAACTCCTCGCCGAACACGTAGTTCACGAACGCCTGCACCTCCGGCCGTTCCGCCGCCTCCTTGCGCACGTAGATGAACAGCGGGCGCGACAGCGGCGTGTAGGTGCCGTTGGCAATCGTCTCGAAGCTCGGCTCGACGCAGCCCTTGCCGCCATCGATCGCCACCGGCTTCACCCGGCCTTGGTTCTCGATCACATAGGCGTAGCCAAAGTAGCCCAACGCATTCACGTCACCCGCCACGCCAATCAAGATCACGTTGTCATCCTCCGAGGCTTGGAAGTCGCCGCGGCTGGCTTTGGCCTTGCCCATAATCGCCTCGGTGAAGTAATCGAACGTGCCCGAATCGGTGCCCGGCCCCAACAGCGTCAACGGCCGGTTCGGGAAGCCATCGCGGATCTGGTTCCAATTGGTCACTACCCCCTGCGCGTCCGGCTCCCACATCTTCTTCAGCTCTTCCACCGTCAGACACGTCACCCAGTCGTTCTGCGGGTTGACCACCACCGACAGGCCGTCATAGGCGATCGGCAGCTCAATGAACTCGATCCCGTTCGCCTTGCACGCCTCCAGCTCCGAAGTGCGGATCGGGCGCGACGCATTCGAGATGTCGGTCTCGCCGTTGCAGAACTTCTTGAACCCGCCGCCGGTGCCCGAAATGCCCACGCTCACCCGCACGTTCGGCGCCAGCGCGGAAAATTCCTCGGCAGCAGCAGCAATGACGGGAAATACTGTTGAGGAGCCGTCGATCAGAATATCACCGCGCAAAGAGGCCAATTCAGAAGCTGGCGGTGTTGTCGGAGCAGGCGCTGCTTCCGTCGAAGCAGGAGCCGCCGTCGCTTGGGCAGCCGGCGCTGTGGTCGCCGTCGGCTGCGCCTGTTGCTGGCCACCGCACGCTGCGATCATTGGGATCAACAGCGCCATCAGCATAAGACCGTAGATCCACCGTTTCGCATTACCTACCATACGTTTCGTTTCTCCTTACACCTCTACTATCTGCAAACTGCAAGCGCACCCTACCTTGGCAGAATGTCTGCCCGGCTCATAACACATCATGGTGCGACACTCTGGCAGGATGCAGAGAGCGACGCTTGCAGGGATACGATACAGGGAATGGTTTAAGAAAGCATCATTGAATTGTTAAGCTTGTGTTAAATGCAGGTGAACGTTCGGGGGAACAAGGCGGTTATGGACGCAATGCCAACGGGATATAGACGTGCGAGACGAGGGTTGCCACCCGCACCTGCGCCGTACCGACGACGCTGCCCGGCCCGCTCAGACTGATGGTGAGCAAGCCAGTATCGGCGACATCAGCCGGCGTGAGCGCGACGCGCAAGGTTTGGCTATTGATGAAGACGGTCGAACGGGGCTGGCCGTTCACCAAGGCTTGGGTCGCCGCGGTGAAATCAACCCCGTAGAGCAGCAGCGCCGGCGACGGTTGGTTGCGCGCTACTATGGGCGGCGTGGCGACCAACGGCACTTGCAATTCAAAGGCCCCCAGATCGCAGGCATTGAGTTGCGGGCGAGCGACACCGCGTTGATCGGTGGCCGGACAGGCAGCGCCGGCATCACGGGCCGGGCTCTCGGCGGGGATGGCCATTGTTTGGGTGGGCCCGCTATTGTTAGCCAACGCACGTAGCATGGGATCACGAAACTGTGGGTCATTGGTCTGGCTAGGCGCGCTCTTGCCAGCAAAGCAGGTGACATCATTCCAAAAATTTCCGCCGGTCAAGCGCGGCGGGTACTGCAAACTGCGGCCATCATGGGTCAGCTCGCGCGAACAGTGTTGCTGAATGTTCCAGCCATTGCCGCTGGTGTTATAAGCAAAGAGACTGTTACTGACTTCGCCATTACCGGAATGGCTGATCGCGCCTCCCTCCCAACCAGCGTAGTTGTTGGCAAAGGTGCTGGTCTTGATGATGAACGGCGCTGGCCGGTTGTTGAGGACATACAGCGCACCGCCATTAGCATTGGCCCCATCGCCTTCCGCCCGATTCGCGACAAAGGTTGAATTGACGATCCGCAGCGCCACTTGCTGGGGAAACGCCACCGCGCCGCCGCTGCCATCTTCCCGCGAATTGCCATCAGCCCCCGGCGTGCGGCGGGCACGGTTGGCGTGAAACAGGCTGCCGCTAATCAACACACTGGGGTTGCCGGTACCGGGGCCAATCTCCGATCCACCGCCGCCGATTGCACCACCTTGGCCACGACTGCCACCGACCACAGCGTTGTTGATGAATGAACTATCAATCACCTCGAGGCCGCTGCTATCTTCGTACATATTGGCATGGATTGCACCGCCAGAATTGTAGGCTTGGTTGTCTTGAAACAGACAACGTACTACTCGCAAACGGCGGTTAGCGCCGCCCAATCCATCAGCCGAAATCGCGCCGCCAAAGCTATCTTGCGGGCGGGCGCCGATGGCGGTGTTACCCACAAAGACGGTATCCTCCACTGACAAACTGCTCTGCAACAGGTGAATCGCGCCGCCGGCGCCATTATTAGCGTGATTGCTTTCAAACCGGCTATTGGTGACGATCACGGCTCCGCCGCGGCTATAGATCGCACCGCCGCCGTAATCGTAGGCATCGCGGCCCGCCGGCACTGACGTGAGCGTCGTTTGATTATCGCGGAAAGTCACGCGATCGATCACCAAGGTCGGGGTAAAGGCTGGGTTCGCCGCCGCGAAGTAGCTCCGGATCGCACCGCCGCTGCCGTTGACTGCCGACGCATCGGTACCGCCGCCGCTGGCCCTGCCGCCAATGATCGTCAAGTTACGCAGCTCAAGCCGGCTAGCGCCGATCAGACCGGTGGTGTAGTGGTCAATCAACCGGCTATTATTGCCTTGCAAGATAATCCGTCCGCCGCCATCGATGATCGTCTGCGGCGCGGTGATGATCAACGGGGAAGCGAGCGTAATGGTGTGCGGATTGGATCCGCAATTGAAGCTAATCTCGCCGCCGCCAGCGACTGCTGCCGCCAACGCTGCGGCGGTACAACTGGCCGGCGTGCCATTTGGGCGCGCGCCGGCGACGCCGGCCAGCCAGTGAAAGCCAGAATCGCGATCCACACCCAAAGAATCGACCAGAACCGCTGGGCAATAATGCGAGCAACAACCCGGTTCACGATGGTCTGCATAGCTGGCCTTTCTGAGCGGAGCTGCTAGGTTAACGCGGCAGAGGGGCACCACCGCACGACACCCCTCTGCAGCAAACGCGCACCCAGTCTACCCCATCAACGCCTCGCGCAACGCGCCAAGCGGCAACCCAGCCAATGCCTCTTCATCGCTGCCGGCCAAGCTCGACCAGAGCACAATCGCATCGGGATCGAGCCGGTAACGGGCATCGAGCTGGCGCAACAGCCAGCGCAAGGCACGCACTTGCGCATCGGTATTACCGGCGTCGCGCGTCGCCGGCCATCCCGCCGGGCGCTCAAGGGCAATGCCGACACTGATCCGGTTGAGATTGTAGCGGGTGCCGCCGCTGGTGGCAAAGCCAGCATGCCATGCCGCCTTCGCTTCATCAACCAGCCGGTAGATGCGACCATCGAGGCTGATCAGGTAATGGGTGGCAAAGCGGGCGTTGAAATCGGTCATCGCGGCGATCGTCTCGGCGACCGGGCCGGGAATAGCGTGGAGCACGACCATACTCACCCGTTCACCGCCGCGTTCACTAAAGGCCAGCGCCGGCGGCGCCACTTGGGTAATAGTAAACCCGCCGTCAACCGGCGGCGCGATCTCGGCGCTGCGCACCGCCAACACCGGCACCGGCATTGCCGCGCCGAGCACCGGCATCCCGTGCTGGCGAGCCAGATCGCTCAGGCGCTTGACCTCGCTCCACTTCGGCACCACATTGTAGAGCACATCGAGCGCAAACGGCTGCAAGGCGTAGGTCGTCTTTTCGAGCGTAATCTGGTAGCTATTGGCCAATGGCGCCCCAATCGCCCACTGGCGGGCCAGTTGGTGGAAGGCCCAATCGGGGCGATAGGTCGTACCAGCCTGCTTGTAGGTCTCGGCGAGCAAGGCATCGCGCAACCGCACCGTCGCCGGATCAGTTGCCGCGCCGATCTGGCTCAACTGGCGGACATCTTGCCAATTGGGCACCAGATTGTAGAGGGTATCAACCGCAAAGGCCTGATACGCATATTGCTTGCCGTCAACCGTGATCTGGGCGCTCTTGCCGACCGGCGGCCCCAACTTACGGGCCACGGCGTACTGGTGGAAAGCCCAATCAGGCCGGAAGGGCGAGCCGCCAGCTTGATAGGTCGCATCGAGTAAGGCGCGACCCAAGCCGCCCGGCGGAATACTCCCACCCAGCAAATCGCTTAGCGTCTTGACATCACCCCAATTCGGCACCTCGCAATAGAGCGTATCGCGAGCAAAGGGCTGGTAATTGTAGACCTTGCCGTCAACCGTGATCCGCGCGCTCGGCCCCATCGGCATGCCCAACTTGTGCTCAAGCGCGTATTGGTGGAAGGCCCAATCGGCATTGTAGCCTTGGCCGTTGGTTTTATGCTTGTAGCCCTCTTCCAACAAGGTCTCGATCAACCGTTCATCATCCGGCGCCGGCGTCCCAATCGGGCCGGGAGGCGGCGCGGGCGGCGGCGCAGCATTATTCAGATAGGCTTCGACTTGCGACCAGACCCACTCTTTGGTGACAGCCCAGCCGGGACAGCTCTTCTGATTGGTATAGTCGCGGTGGAACGAGATGAGCTGGCGCGGCGGGATCTTGAGCCGGCGCGAGAGTTCGCCCATCACTGCAACCGAATGTTCCCAGACTTTCCCTGACGGCAACACCTTATCGAAATAACCAACCATCTCCAAGCCGATCGAATACCAACCCTGCGCCAACGAGCCGTTGCCGGTACCGGCGTGAATACCGATCTGCGACATCGGCGTTGCCAGCCAAATCCCATCGGGGCCGGTAAAGATATGCGGCCCCGCCGTCCAACCTTTGCCGGCATAAAACTTCTGAATCCCGCGCATGGTGGTCAACCCGCGCCACGTGGTCTCATCAGGCCGATAGGTGTGGTGCAGCACCAACCGGCTGGGCGCGAGGCGGCCAAAATCGTAATTCGCGACGTAATCGCGCCACTCGGCGATGGTCAGCATGCGGTTGATAAAGGGCGGCGAGCCTTCGGTAGGAAAATCGGGCATAACCAAGCTCCTTCCGGCGCTAATCGGTCGCAGCGGCCAATCGCCGCGACCGGATGATCGATGCTGCAACCGAGGCCAGCAACGTCACCACAATCACTGCGAGCGAGACCGTGGTAGGGATATGCAAGCCATGGCCGCCGAGAAACCAACCGGTGACCAACGGGGTGAGCATCTTGACCCCAATAAAGGACAGAATGATCGCTAACCCAAAGCGGAGGTAGTAAAACGCGCGCATAAAACTCGCCAGCAGGAAATAGAGCGAGCGCAGACCGAGAATGGCGCAGATATTCGAGGTATAGACAATAAACGGATCGTGGGTGATACCGAAAATAGCGGGAATTGAGTCAACCGCAAACAGCAAATCGGTACTCTCCACAATCACCAGCACGAGCAAGAGCGGGGTTGCGCTAAGCCGGCCCGCTTCACGCACGAAGAACCGGTCGCCGCGCAGCTCGGCAGTCACCGGCAGAAACCGGCGCACTAAGCGAGCCAATGGGTTGTGCTGCGGATCGACTTCCGGATCATCATCTTGCAAGAAAAGCTTCACACCAGTCACTAATAGAAACGCACCGAAGAAATAGAGGATCCACTGAAACCGTTCAATCAATGCCGCGCCGAGCAAGATCATCGAACCGCGCATCAGCAGCGCGCCGAGAATGCCCCAGAAGAGTACGCGATGCTGGTACTGCGGCGGCACGCGAAAGTAGCTGAACAGCAATACGAACACAAAGATATTATCAACACTAAGCGAATATTCGACTAAATATGCAGTGAGAAAGTTGAGCGCATCTTCGGGGCCGCGCCAGAGCCAGATCAGGCCGTTAAACGCCATCGATAACGAAATCCACACTAATGTCCAGATACCAGCTTCGCGCGCAGAAACCCGATGCGAACGGCGATGAAACACGCCCAAATCAAGGGCTAACACGAAGAAGACAACTGCATGGAAGGCAATCCATGCCCAGATTGTGGGATCCACGATGGCTCCTTGGTTCTACGATCGCGGGACGCACAGCCGTGCGTCCCTCCAACAGGGTTACACATCGATCCGATCGTCTTCAATGATCCGTTGCGGAAACCGTACCTGCGCCCGCATCCAACCGGCGGTTTCGTCACGGATCAAATTGAACGAACCGTCCAGATCGCTCTTCACCAGCGTTTCAATAATTTGCAGGCCCAACCCGCTGCTGGGGCGCGGCGGCGGCGGCGGATGGCGCGGGCCATCATCGCGCACTTCCATCAACACTTGCCCTTGCTCAAGCACCGCCTCCACCTCGATCCGGCCACCTTCGGCGGCAAGCCCATGAGTTAACGCATTATCAATCAACTCGTTAATGACTAACGCCAATATGGTCGCATCGCGCGAGCCAATCCGCACCTCATCGCCAAGAATCGCAAACTCAACCCGGATATCAGACTCGATCAGCGGAGTCTGAACATTTTCGATTACTTGCCGGGCGACGGCGCCGACCGTCGTCACGCCAATATCATCACGCGATAGCAAATTGTGAATAGCAGCAATGGCTTGAATACGGGCAGCGCTCTCGCGCAACGCTTTCGCGCCGGGACTAGCTGGGTCAAGCCGGCGCAACTGCATTGACAACAGCGCGGCGATCGTCTGCAGGTTGTTGCGCACGCGGTGGTGCATCTCTTTGAGTAGCGCCGACTTGACGCGCAACGCGCGTAAGCTCTCTTCGTAGAGACGGGCATTCTCGATCGCAATAGCTGCTTCATCGGCGAACGTGTTCAGCAGGCGCACCTGTTCGTAATCAAACAAGTGCGGCTCACGCCGGTAGAGGCAGATGCCGCCGATCGTGCGGCCACGAGCGCGCAACGGCATGCAGAAGAGCGAGTGGAAGTTCTCGCGCCGGGCCACCTCAGGCAACTGTGGAAAGCGCGCATCTTGATAGGCGTTCATCACTGCCAGCGGGCGGCCATCGCGTACGGTCTGAATAATCAGGTCACGCACGCCATCGCCTTCGCCGCCATAACTGGCCACGAGCTTCAGATTACCATCCTCGCCGACTTGAAAGATGGTCGCCCGATCAACTTTCGACAAATCGACTGCCTTTTCGGCGATCAGACTTAGCACATCATGCAACCCAATCTGCTCGGCGATCGATTTTGAGACCTGTTGGAGCGTGGTCAACTCGCGCAACTTCTGATGCAGGCGTTCATCGGTCTGCTGATAGAGCTGGGCATTAGCGATGAAGAAGGCCAATTCGCCGGCAGCCATCTCGACAAACGAAATCTCTTCTTGGGTAAAATCGCGTGGTGCGATCGTCTGCACCGTAATCACGCCTTGCAGTTTATCGGCGCTAAACTGAAACCGCTCGGCTGAAAAGAGCACGATCGGCACCGCCAGCATCGAGCGAAAAATCTCTTCGCCGAGTTGCGGCTCACGGTGGTAGCGCGGATCTTTATAGACATCACTCACCGAGACCGGATAACCGAGTTGGGCCGCCCAGCCGGTTACACCTTCGCCCAAGCGGGCCACCACCTGCCCGACCGCAGCCCGATTCAGGCCATGGGTCGCGCGCAAGACCAGATCATCACGGTGCTTATCGTAGAGGTAGATCGAACAGACCTCGACGTTCATCACGTGCGCCACCGTCTCGACTACGGTTTGCAGCGAGGTATCGAGATCAAGCGTCGAATTAGCCGCCGAGATAATCCGGTGGAGGCCATCGAGCTGGTCGGCGCGTTCGACCAGCCGCGCTTCCCATTCACGGGTGCGCTGTTCTTCTTGGGCCGCGCCAAACGCGAGCAACAATTCACTGACCACCACCCCTTGCGACATGGGCAAACGAGCAGCTAGATGCAACCCCAGCTCAGTCAGCACCTCGGCCAAACCACCGCAGGCATGCCACTCGGTACCGATCTGCCGCAACAAGCTCAAGCGCATCGCCGGATCAGACTGGTGTTCCAGCGCATCGATCAACATGCCGATCGACGGAATTGTCTCGCGCAACGCGCCAATCAGATCAGGCGGTTGCGATGTCAGCACCTCATACATAGGCAAACTTGGCGCGCTCATAGGCCACCCTCAACGAATGTTTGGGTCAATTATACCCCGTCGCGCAAGGATGATCAGCGCCAGCGCGTGAGAATCTTCTCGCGCTGAAAGACTTGGGTTGCTAGCCACAGCAAACCGACCGCAACCAACGCCAACACCAGCGAGAAGAGCAGCGCCACCGCCGGATTCAGCACAAACAACCCCAACATCTGGCCGAAGAAGAGCAACATCACCGGTACAATCAGCACGCCGGCGATTTGCTGTGCGCTGCGTGGATCGTTCACCCGCGCCGAGACCATCACGGTCAGCGCAACGGAAATGAGAGCGAGGATCGGGCTGGTCAACAGCAATATGACCATCCACCCCGGATGCAACACCAACCCCGGCACAACCGGATCGACAGCAACGAAGCCTAAACCGGCGGCAAAGATCAGCCCGCACAACCATGTCAAGGCGATACCGGGAAGAATCGCCGCCAACACCTTGCCCAGCAACAAATCGCCGGTCGAAATCGGCGCCGCCAGCAGCGGCTCAAGCGTACGGCGATTCTTCTCGCCGACGATGCTGTACGACGCGAGCACATTGGGAATCACCATCGGCAACAGCAGAAAGAGGGTGGAAAACTGGCGGCCAAAGATCACTTGGGCCAAGGCTTCGAGACCAAGATCGGCCAGCGCCGGATCGATCGCCGCAGCCGGTATCTCGGCAGTATCAGGATCGCTGACCAGCCCCATAGCAAAGATCAAGCCGAGCGCAAAGAGCGGCAAGATCAGCGGCGGCGAAAAGGTGCTCAACAGCAAACCGCGCGAACGGCGCAGCTCCAGCCACTCTTTGCCAATCAAGACGGTGATGCGTTCCCAATGGAACATAGCGATTCTCGCTCTCTATACTACTGCACCATGCCATGGAGTGCGGCAGTTTAACTGCCGCATTCCATACGTGCAAGAAACCACCCTCGAATTTCCGCGACCCGGTGAGAACAGTTTCGCCGGGTTTGACTACCGCATTCCACACGTGCAAGCGACCATCTAATACACCCAACGTTCAGCTTGCCCCATCTACCGTGACCGCCTCTTGTATCAGCTCAAGGTAAACCGTCTCGAGCGAGGGGGTAAACGGTTCGAGATAGCAGATATCAGCGCCGGCAGCAACTAACGCTCGCACCAGCGCCGGATTATGCTGGTCAGGATTGGCGAGACGCACCAACAACACCCGCTCTTCAGCAGATACCTCTGACACAAACGGCAACCGTTGCACCAACGGCGCCAGTGGCGCAGCCGGGCCGGCCAACACAACCCGCACGCTCTGACCAAACAGGCGGGCACGAAGATTGGCCGGCGTATCAAGCGAGATCAAACGGGTACGGAAGACACCGATCAGATCGCACAACTCATCAGCCTCGGCCAGATTATGAGTGGTGAGAAAGATCGTGCGCCCGCCAGCGCGCAGCGTCTTAATCACATCGCGCACTGCCCGCGCCGCAGCCGGATCGAGACCGGCGGTCGGCTCATCGAGAAAGACCACCGGTGGATCGTGGAGCAAGGCCCGCGCGATCGCCAATTTCTGGCGCATGCCTTTAGAAAAGCCGCCAACCGGATCGTTACGCCGTTCCCACAATTCAAACAGCCGCAGATAGTGGGCAGCGCGCTCGGCGGCTTGCGTCGCCGAGAGACCGTACAGACGGGCGAAAAAGGTCAAATTTTCGAGCGCGCTGAGCGTATCGTACAAGCCGGGAGTTTCGGTCAAGATACCAGTCGCGGCCCGCACCGCGGCGGCTTGGGTCTGCACATCAAACCCAGCCACCCGCGCCGTGCCGCTCGACGGCGCGATCAAGGCGCACAACATGCGCACCGTCGTCGTCTTGCCGGCGCCGTTGGGGCCAAGAAACCCAAAGATCGTCCCCGCTGGAATCGCCAGATCGAGATCGGCAACGGCCACCAAGCGATCAAACTGGCGGGTGAGACGGTGGCATTCGATGGCATTCATAGCATTCTCGTGATCACATCGCGAAGGCGGTTGGCAGATCAGCCAGCAGGCGTCACAAGATGGCAAGCAGTGTTTGCAGACTCTAGATTATTATGACAAGTTGACGCCACAGACAAGGCATGTTGCTTGCGAAGCAGGTTGGCGCTAGTTGGTTGATCCGCTACCGGTAGCAATCTCGCTAGAGGATTGCTGCGGGCATAGCGTACCCGCACTATGACATAGTACCACGAGCGATGGCGTTGGCGCAGCAGAAAGCCAGCCATGATGAGCTTAAAACTGCGATGCCCCAACGCGGCGACGCAATCCCCCACGAGCACGGGAGATACCCGCTCAGCGGCGATATCTCGCTGAAGCGGGAGATTGCTGCGGGCGGGCGGCCCCGCGCAATGACAAGCGGAAAGGGCGAGCTGGTTCACCCTCACCCCCGGCCCCGCTCCCGCTGGCGCAGGAGAGGGGCGCTGCTGCGTTCCGCGA
>JAUQOZ010000098.1:0-11835 GCA_030550625.1 Chloroflexota bacterium
AGATGTTTGTGGTTTTTGCGTCTTTTCGTGGCTATTCCCAACGGTGGCGCTTGGAACGCGGATAAGGCCGCGCAGCCCCGGCTGCTGCACCAACGCTGCGCGGCCAATGGTCAAGCTGCAAGACCAGATGTTTGTGGTTTTTGCGTCTTTTCGTGGCTATTTCCAACCATCATCACCGCACCTCGCGCACACCCCGCGCCAGATCGAGCAGCGCCGCCCGCCCGCCATTGCCCAAATCCCAGACCCACAGCGTCGTAGGTGAACGCTGATTCTGGGCCTGCGGGCCGCGCGGCCCAGCGCCAGCTTGCTCAAGCGCGGCATAGAACAGTTGCTGCTTGCGCACCGTCGCCGGACCAATCCCGCCCAAACTCTGGCCGGTCGCTAACAACTCGCTGCGCTGCAAGCCGCGCCAGCGGTAGAGCTGATAATCCTGCAACAGATCACTCGCGCACAAGGTGGTGAGGTAGAGCAAACGCCCCTCGCTATCCCAACCGAGCGGACGGGTCCAGAATGGCCCTTCGCGCACCGGCTGCGGCGGCAATGCTTCAGGCGTGGCGGTAGGAATGGCGGTAGCCGTTGGCGTTGCCGTAGGCGGTTGCGGCGTTACCGTGCCGGTGGGTGTCACCGTTGGGGTGGCAGTAGAGGTCGCGGTCGGCGTTCGCGTTGGCGTAGCCGTCGGCGGCGGCAACGTCACTCGCTGCTCGCCGATCCGTTCGACCAATTGGCCGGCGCTATCGAGAATCAGCAAGTCAGCGCCGGGATCATCAGCGCGCAGCGCCTCGACAGCGACATACTCGCCAGAAGGACTAGCAATCAGCGCACCAAACCCGCGGTAACGCACAACCAGCCGGGCATCAGTCAACAAATCGGCGCCCACATCGCGCACTTCCCCACTCGGCAAGCGCAGGAAGAGCGAGCTACGGCCATCAGGCGCCTCGGCGCGGTAGATCAAGCGGTTGCCGCTCAACCACTGCGGCGCAAACCGGCTCCACTCATCGAGCGCCGTCTCAACCCGCACCGGCTCGCCGCCGGCAATTGGCACCGTGTAGATCGTCCACTGGGTTGGGATGGCGCCGGTTTCATCCACTGCAAATGCCACCGTCGAGCCATCGGGGCTAAAGACCGGCTCGGCGCAACTGACGCCAACTTGGGCCAGCGGACGGGCCTCGCCGCCAGCCAGCGGCAACAGCCACAGAGTGGAAGGAACCGCCAGCGCCGCATCTGCCGGATCAAGGCCCGGCTCAGCGCGACAGAAGGCAAGATAATCACCCCGCGGGCTCACCGCCAGATACGTCTCGGTCTCTGTGGAATCGGTCACGTTGACCGCGCCGGCTAGCCGGGGTTGCATCCCTTCGCCAGCGGATGCCCCACCCGCATCAAGCCGCCAAATATCGCCATCAAAGAGGAAATAGATCGGCTCTAGCTCACGAGGGGGGGCTCCATCTGGCACCCGCAGCGTATCGCTTGCGATCCCAAATGTGGCCGAACGAGCCACTGCCACCGACAAACGATTCGGCGCCAGCGTTACCCGAAACGGAACCGGCTCAGCCAACGGCAACAGGATTGTTGCACCGGTATCGGCCTGTGGATCAACCAGCACCAGCGCCTGCGAGAGGGTGCGAGTGCCGGTGAAGGCGATCGTCTGGGCCGTAGCCGAGGCAGCAAACCGGTCATCGCGAATCCAGCCGGACAGCTCGATCCGCAAGGCATACGGCGCGTTGAGGGCCGCAGTCGCCGGCACAATCCGGGCATCAGCCAAGGAGAGACAACTCACCGCAGCCCCGATTGGCGGCGAATTGGGACTCAACTCAAAGAGGAGATCAAGCTGTTCAAAGGCAGGATTCCCACTCGCACGCACCTCTTGCAATGCTGCCGAGAAGCGGCTGGCTGGCAAACCGGCTACTTGCGTACAGTAACTAAACCCAGCCAGCGCCGGATTGGGGGTCGGCGTCGGGGGCAAGGGGGTTGCCGTCGGTGTCGCCGTGGCAGTTGGCGTCGGCGACGGGCCAAAGGTTGGGGTAGCGGTTGGAGTGGCGGTCGCTGTCGCGGTAGCAGTCGCCGTGGCAGTAGGCGACGGCGTACCGGCCACAATCGTCTCAATATTCGAGATCCGCTCCTCTTCGCCAACAGGGATCAGATCGCATCCGGCCAATAGAACGCCCAGCAACACCAGCAACAGGTACGGGCGGACAAAACGGAAACGCCTCACAAACGTCTCCTGTGTTGCACCCGGCCAATCACCGGATACAACGCTGACACAGAAACCCAGCATCGGGTCTTACGAGCCATTCGGCAGCACGACTTTGATCCAGCCGCGCCGCATGGCGTAGACAACCGCTTGCGTGCGATCATTGACGGCCAGTTTCCGCAGGATTGACGAAATATGGTTCTTGACCGTCTGATTGCTAATATCGAGCAGGGTGGCAATCTCGCGATTCGTGCGGCCAGCGGCGACGAGCTCAAGCACCTCAAGCTCGCGCGCCGACAGCGGCGAGAAGACGGTCTGCGTATCATCATCGCCAACCATCTGGCGAAACGCCTCGAGCACCGTCGCCGCCACTTCAGGCGAGGACAACACCAGATCATTAATCGGATACTCGCCGCGCCGCACCTGCCGCAGCGTCTCGAGCAGTTCGGCAAATTCAATGCTTGGCGGAATAAATGCCGAAACACCGGCCCGGATCGCCTTCACCACGGCAGAACCATCATTCACTGGCCCAAACAAGATCACGGCAATGTGAGGGTGACTCCGCTTGATCGCCCGCGCCACTTCAAGGCCATGCACACCGGGCAGATCGATATCCATCAACACGAGATCAGGATCGACTTGATCGACCATCTGGATCGCCTGTTGGCCATTGCCGGCTTCGCCCACCACCTTAAAATCAGGCGTTGCCGACAGCGCAAGTCGCAAACCGTCGCGAAACAGCGATACGGTATGCACAATGATCAGCGTTGTCACACTCACAGCCAACTCCTCGACCACTGAAGCGGATTGGACCGCTACCGCATACTCATCGGCATCACAATATGAATGTAGCCATCTTGCCCCACCGGCTTAAACACCGCCGGGCTTTGCGAACTCTGCATCTCGAAGGCGATCTGGTTCGAGCCAACCGCCGCAATCGCATCGGCCAAAAACTTCACATTGAGCGCGATCACGCCGCCTTCACCGGTCACGCTCCCGTCAAGCTCACTGGTATTATCGCCCAATTCGGCGGAATTGGCGCTCAGGATAACCTTGCCCGGCCCAAACTCGCCAGCCGGTTCGATCTTCAGCTTCACCACGTTCTGGCTAGCGCCAGCAAAGAATGACGCCAACTTCACTGCTTTGGCCAATTCGTTACTATCAAGCACGGTGCGCGTCAAGTATTGCTGCGGGATGATTCGCTCGAAATCGGGGAACCTCCCTTCAATTAAACGTGACACCACCTCAATATTTTCAGTATGGAAGAGCACATGGCTGCCACCCGGCATATAAACCATCGCCACCTCAGCTTCGATATCGCTGATAATGCGGGCCAGTTCAGCGAGGGTGCGCGCCGGGATGAGACAATCGACAGCGTGAGCCACCGGCTCGGCCACGTGAATCGCGCGCATCGCTAAGCGGAAGCCATCGGCAGCGACGAGCGTGATCTGTTGGTCACGGGTGCGCACCAGCACACCGGTCAAAATCGGGCGCGACTCATCAGAAGCAGCGGCAAACGCCACCTGCTCAATCGCCTCGCGCCATACTTCCGCCGGCAAGCTCACCAACGGCGCGCGCGCGCTCACTGTCGGCAGCGACGGAAACTCGTCAGCATCAACCCCCTTGATATTGCTGACAAAGCGCCCGCACTCGACGCGCAGCGTTTGCGTTTTCACATCAAGCGTCAACGTCACTTTATCGTTTGGCAGGCCACCCACAACGTCTGCCAACAACTTCGCCGGCACCGCTACCGCACCGTCTTGCAACACCTGCGCGCCAATCCAGCGGTTGATGCCCACCTCCAGATTGGTGGCAGTCAATTTCAAACGGCCTTCATCGGTTGAAAGCAAGACATTCGCCAGCACCGGCAAGGTCGAGCTTTTACCTGCGACGGCATGGCTCACCGCGGCCAGACCGCGCTTGAGATCATCTTGCATGCATGTGAGCTTCATCATCGCTCCTTAGAAGAGACAAGCACAACCGCGGCGCGTAAGCGCCGCCCACAATCCGGGTGTGGCGCATTATAGCATATCGCGTTCGCTTATGGCAGCGCAAGCCGCGATCGGCCACCAGTACTGTGCAAAGGTTGTGCGTTTTTACAACAAACACCTTGACTTTTTTCAGAGCCATGGTACCGTTTTATAGGGAAGAGATTTTAGACCGAGATGGTTGACACAGCGATGGTCAACACTCAGAAGGGATTATTGGTATGGTGATTGCGACGCGCCGCTTTGAATTTTCGGCTGCTCACCGCTACTGGCGCGATGATTGGAGCGCCGCTGAGAATGAGCGGGTTTTTGGGCCGTATACCAGCCCGTATGGTCACGGGCACAACTATACCCTCGATGTCAGCATCACTGGCCAGCTCGACGAGCGCACCGGCATGGTGATGAATATGACCGAGCTGAAGGCGATTGTGAATGAGGTGCTGGAGGAATTTGACCACAAGCATCTCAATTTCGATACGCCGTATTTTCGCGATCAGGTGCCGACGACTGAAAACTTCATCCGGGTGCTTTGGCGGCTGATTGCCGCTCGCTTGCCGGCCCATGCCCGGTTGGCGCATCTGCGGCTCTATGAACAGCCCGATTTGTGGGCTGATTATGATGGGGTGGGCGAAACGCAATTCTCGCGCTTGTACACGTTTGCTTCCGCTCACCGGCTGCATGCGCCGGCGCTCAACGATGAAGAGAACCGTGAAATTTACGGCAAGTGCAACAATCCCAATGGGCACGGCCATAACTACACGCTGGAAGTGACCGTGCAAGGCGAGATTGACCCAGCCACCGGCATGCTGGTTGATATGGCATGGCTCGATCAGACGGTGCATTCGGTGATCGATCCGCTGCATCTGCACCACCTCGATAACGAGATCGCCGCGTTTGCCGACCGACCATCAACCGCCGAGAACATTATCGTCTATCTCTGGAACGAACTCGCGCCGCGCCTAGAAGGCCGGCTTGCGCTGCTGCGGCTGTGGGAAACGCGCAAGAATATCTTTAGCTACGCCGGCCCGGCCTCGGTTCCCGCCTGATCGCACTCTCGTCGTGTTTTCGCCTGTCAGCGCGATCGTCGCGCTGCATATCTCTGCAATGGAGAATACGTTTTATGTCAAGCAACGGCAATGGTTATCATCCCATCCACGACCATGATATCGACGAGGAGCATTACGACAGCCTGATCATTCCGGGCCGCGGCAAGATCGAGGGGATGTCGTTCAATTCTGACCCGCGTATTGAAGAGGCGGTGCGCACCATCCTTGGCGCGATCGGTGAAATTCCCGACCGCGAGGGTTTGCAAAAGACGCCGTCGCGGGTGGCGAAGATGTATGCCGAATTGACCGCCGGCTATCATATCGACCCGAAGGCGCTCATCAACGGCGCAATCTTTAGCGTCGCCTACGATGAGATGGTGCTGGTGACGAATATTGATTACTACAGCCTGTGCGAGCACCACATGCTGCCGTTTTTTGGTCAAGTGCATGTCGCCTACATTCCCAACGGCAAAGTGGTAGGGCTGAGCAAGATCCCGCGCATTGTCGAGATGTTTGCCCGTCGCTTGCAAGTCCAAGAGCGGATGACGGTGCAGATCGCCGATTTCATCAACGAGGCGCTTGAGCCTGCCGGCGTGGCCGTGGTGGCCGAGGGTGTCCATATGTGCGGGGTGATGCGCGGTGTGAAGAAGGCAAATGCGCGCATGGTCACTTCGGCGATGCGCGGCGCCTTCCGCGAAGACCCCAAGACGCGGGCTGAGTTTATGGCCCACATTGACCGCAACCGGCAAGAGCGATAGGACAGGCACTGTAGAGCCGGACGGCTGTCCGGCTCCACAAAGAGCGCAGAGGATCAAACGCAAAGGCGCCGTAGAGCCGGACGGCTGTCCGGCTCCGCAAAGAGCGTAGAGGATCAACCGCAAAGGCGCCGTAGAGCCGGACGGCTGTCCGGCTCCACAAAGAGCGCAGAGGATCAAACGCAAAGGCGCCGTAGAGCCGGACGGCTGTCCGGCTCCGCAAAGAGCGCAGGGGGGATTAACTATTGTTGAGTCTTGACTGACTCTTCCTCGCAACTGCGCTCGTAGAGCGTTCCAGCGCCCCCAGTAGAGGGTTGGGAGGTAGGCGGACGAGCGGAACCCTGCACTGATAAGCTGGCGTGATCGCAGTGTTGCGCCTTTGCGTTAGAATCTTGGCGTCTTTACCGTTGCACAAGCGCGTCTGTTTGTTAGAAGAATATCACTATGCGATCAATTCTCATTACCGGTGCGTCACGCGGGATTGGCGCCGCCACTGCGCTAGCGCTGGCCCAACCCAACACCCGGTTGACCCTCGCCGCGCGCAACCGGGAGGCGCTTGAGGCAGTGGCGGCGCAAGCTGCCGCTGCCGGCGCGGAATGCGTTGTGGCGCCATGCGATGTCACCGACCCAGAGCAGGTCGCCGCGACGGTGGCGCTCGCTGCCGGCGGCGGACGGCTCGATGTGGCAGTGCATAGCGTCGGCGGCGCACTGGTGGCGCCGCTTGAGGCTATCAGTTTCGCCGAGTGGGAAGAACACTTGCGGGTGCAGTTGACCAGCCTCTTTCTGGTGGCGCAGCAAGCCACTGCCCACATGGATCGCGGCGGCTTGCTGATCAACATTGCCTCAGTTGCCGCCCGCCAAGCCTTTCCCGGTTGGTCGGCGTATGTCGCCGCTAAGCACGGCGCACTTGGCTTTGCCGCCGCGATCCGTGAAGAGCTGCGCCCGCGCGGTATCCGGGTCTGTTCGGTGTTGCCCGCCGCAACCGACACCGCGATCTGGGACGCTATTCCCGGCGAGTGGTCGCGGGCGAATATGTTGCAACCGGCTGATGTGGCGGCGACGATAGCAGCCATCGTTGCCTTGCCGCCCTACGTGACGGTCGAGGATGTGACGATCGGGCATGTGGCGGGGCGGCTGTGAGCGCAGTTGGTGTAGCTGCGGAGAAACGCAAAACGTCAGGATGTGGCGTCTTCGCGGCGATACAAGAAGCAAACGCCCCAACCGCCACTAACGCTTACGCTGCGCTCACGTGGGTCACATCGCGGCTCAGCGAGCGCAGCCGTCCACGGATCTCGGCGAGGCCGTCGCTGAATTGGGCCGTTACTTCGTGTTTACGGCGGATTGCCGCGATGGCATCACCTTCGGCCACCAAGGCATTGATTGCGTCGAAGGCGTCATTGAGTTGATCGAAGACGATGCGCAGCGTGTCGATCAACCCGGCGCGCGTCGCGATGTGTTGTTGGAGCAGCGCATTGAGCTGCGCGTGCTCGGATGGCGCGAGCGATCCCGCTAGTTGGTTCAACGCATTGCTCGCCACCTTGATGGTACGGCGCAACAACGCCTCTTCATCGGCCCACGTTTCGCGGTCGTAGAGGTCTTTGAAATCGTTGTAGACGGTGTCGAATGCATCGCTAAAGCGGGCCGGATCGTTGGGCAACCGGCGCAAGCGGCTGCCATACTCGGCCAGCACGCTGTAGCGCGCCTCCCATTCGCGTAACAGCGCTTCCAATTCGTCGATCAAGGCCGTTCCCGCCGCTTGCCGCCGCGCAATGGCCAACATCTGGCCGGCAGCCTCCGGCAGCGCCATCCCGGCTTGCAACGTCTGGTTGAGCGGGAAGGCAATGGCGGTACAATCGACGGTGCGGCTCAACAACGTTGCTGCGCCCCAATCCCAGCGTTCACTGACCATCGCCCGCGCCTCATTGAGGGCGAGATCGGCTTGGCCGTGGGCAAACAACCGCTCGAAGAAGCGCGCCATCAAGATGCGCGCCGTCGTCGCTTGCAACCGTTCGCGCATGGCCAGCACCAGCGGCACGCCAGCCTCAACCAACGCTTGCGCCAGTGGGCCAAAGGAATCGAAGGCCGCGCGAGCGGCGCTCTCGCAAGCCGCCAGCACGACCAATTGCGGCGGTGAAGCGAGCGCTGATACAGCTTTGACCAGTCGCGCCGTCGTCACTGGATCAACCTTGCCATCATCGCCTTCAAGGTAGAGCACCGCACCCGCCGGCGTCACCCGCCCATGGCAGAGCAGGTACACCACATCAGCTTCCGCCCATGCTGCAGCAAGCGCGGCGAGCGTTGGCGATTGCGCGCCGCTGATGAGCGCGGTTACAGCGCATTCGGCGCGATCGAACAGTGATTGAGCAGCAGCGACATCAGCCTGATCAATCGGATCAAGCCCGAACGCTGGCAGGTTCGATGGCGAGGCGGCGCCAAACACGACCCGCAGCGGACGGCGAGCGGAGGGTTGCGGCCCGCCCCAGCGTTGCACAGGAATGAGACGCGCAAACGGGGTATCGCCTAGCAATGCCAGCGGTTGCCACTGAGTGCCGACCGGCGCATAGAGCCGTTCCCACGCAATTTCGGACAATGCCGCCAGCCCCGGATCGAGATCGAGCCGCACGCGCAGCAATTGCCCGCCAGCGCGCACAACCGCCAATGCTTCACCCACAAATTGGGCCAGTGCTGGATCGGCAAAGAGGCTTTGGCCTAAGGCCAACCCATACGCATCAGGATCGGAGAGCGCCAGCAACGCGGTTTGATCGATCCGGGCCAACCCGCTGAGCCGCGGGCCATCAAGGATCTCTAATTCGACGGCATACTCAGCCGGCGCTGCGCCGCCGCGCACCCGGATCAGCAATGTCTCTTGCGCGCCGCGCGCACCAGTTAATAGCACGATGTTGCTCCGCTGCTTAGGGATTAGTGTGCCATCCTGCCGGCTGCTGCCTCTTGCAGAGCCGTTAACGCATCAACCCCGCCTTGCCGGTAGGCCAGCCAAGGCATGGCCGGTTTCGGTTGCGCTTGCACTTCTGCCAGCGCCTGCTGCCACTGAGCCAATTCGGCGGCCAGCGCCTGCTGCCATGTCGCCGGGTCGGCGCTGCGTAAACGGCGGCGCACCGCCATCAACGCTGCCAGCCGGCCTTCATCATATTTAACGCCGCCGGTCACGCGACCATCGCGCTGCAACTGGCACCATGCGGCGCCGCCGGTGCTCGCCATCACCGCCTGCTCGGCAGCGGCCACTTGTTGTTCAAGGATTGCCATCAGCGATACGGTCATGCAACTGCTCCAAATATGCACGCAACCACGCGAGATTATCAGGGTTCACATAATGGCAGACCGCCGCGCCGTCATCGTAGGCATCGATCAGACCAGCCTCGCGCAGTACACGCAGATGTTGGGAAATAGTAGACTGGGCGCGGGGGCCGTCGTCAGGCATATGCAGCAGGATCTGGTTGCCGATGCAGCCGGGGTTGCGCATCACATAGCGGAGGATCTGCACGCGCGCAGGATGGCTGAGCGCCTTGCACAGCAGCGCCAATCGCCGGTCATCTTGCTCGAGCGCATGTTGGTACGCCGTGGCCATCGTTGGCCTCCTTTCCGCGTGTGTTTTACTGTACGACGGCGCAGGGGCAACTGTCAAGAGGGGAATAGTTTTGATTGTCGCAACGAACCACAGCATGCCGCTAATGCCAGTCTTTAGCAGCCACACTCTCGCGGGCCAACGCCACCTTCAGCAGAAAACAAAGCTCGGCCCCGCTCCCCACCCAATGGGAAGCGGGGCCAACGGTGTGGGGCAGATCACCGTTGGAGCAGCGGGATGAAGACCTGCAGCGACGACGGCCCAGTTTCAAAATCCGAGGCGAGATAGACCAGACCGTCGATCAGCGGTTGTTCATCGGCCATTAGCGCGCCATCGCTCACCCGCACGATCTGGGTGACGACCCGATACGGCCCATTCACGCTAGCCGCCGCGATCTCACCACCGTCGAACTCAACCGCCAACAGATTCTTGCCCGCCGTCCAATCAACTGTCGCGCGCGTGATGGTGATCGCCTGCCCATCGGCGTTTTGCAGGGTCGCCATCACTGCATATTGGCTGGCGGCAGCGACTTGATACGTCGCGCGGATCTGCAACTGCTCGTACTTGCCATTCCCATCCCGATCAGGAGTGGTCGCCGCCGCGCCGCCATGCCGTTCGAGACCGGGCGTGCGCACCGTGAGCAGTGCTTCGAGTTGGCGGCTAAACGTGGCGCCGCTCGCGCTCACTGAAACCACATACGGCCCCGCTGCAGCAGGTGCAATCAGTTGGCCGCGATACTCGCCAGCAGCCGTGCGCGCGAGATCAACTGTCTGCGCGCCCTGCGGCGTCATCAGGCTCGCTGAGACGGCTGTCGCTTCAACCGGCGCCTTCGCTTGGGCCAACCGCGCTGTGAGGGTGAACGATTCACCGGTTGCGACTGACGATGGCAGATCAAGGAAGAGTTGCAACGACGACTGCACAGCAGCCACGAGCGTGACCTCAGCGGTCGTCGTCGCCGGCCCAGCCGTTATCACCGCCGTCCATTCACCAGCCGGCGGATTGGTCAACCGGTACGAGAGCAAACCGTTCACCGGATCGATCAGATACACCGAACCGGGCAGTTCTTGGGCGAGATTAGCCGGTGTGATCGTGCGGCCATCAGGCGCGATCAGGGTCAGCCCTAGATCGCCATCGTTCCAGCCGAGCAAAATCTCGCTGGCATTGCCATCAAGCACGATCGGCGCGGTCAAGGTCTGACCAGCCGCAAGGGTTGCGGCAACCACCGGCGTGAAGCTGACTGGCGCACTCTCGGCGGCCAAGAGTGACGGAGGCCGCGCGTACAAGGGGCAGGTGTAGCGATAGGCGATTGAACCACTCTCGATTCCGGCAATGAAGCCTTGCACACAGCTCTTGGTGGCGGTATCGGCAAAGAACCAGCGTTTCGTGCCGGTTTCAAAGAACGAGACGTGGGCAGCGTTGGTGAAGCGGCGGGTGATGTCGCCGCCACTAACGATCAACGTATCATCGCGCAACGGTCGCCCGATAAACGGAATATCCGACACCGGATTGTAGAGATAGCCAACCCCGCTTCGATAACCGACAATCCCATCGTTACGGCCTTCGGTGAAGTTGAGGAAAGCCATGTAGAAGGGGCCGCCATACCCGCCGACAAACAGGTACGGTACGCCGGTCGGACGATAGACGGCATTAAACAGTAACATCTGGTCACTGCCCAATTGGCAGAGGCCGGGGTCGCTGGTGCAGAGCTGATCGACCAATAGGCTCGTACCGGGGTTGAGGAGGAGAATGGCTTTGATCAACGAGGCAAAGTTGACGCCAACGTGAGGTGTACCCAACGTAATCAACGCTTCAACCGGCGGATTAAGCGTTCCTTCAATGTAAGCCCGGCTAACGGCGCCACCCATTGAGTGGGCAACCAGCAGGATCTTCCCATCCCGATCACGTCCGGCGACTGCCGCAATTTGGGGCGCTAGACAGTTGGCGGCAGCTACTTCGGCCCGCATCGTGTAGCCGGGGCGCGTCTCCCAACTGGCCAGATAGACCTCATAGCCGGCATCGACCAGATACGCGCCAATATCGGCAAACTCTTGTTGGGCGAGGGTGCGATCAGCGGGGATAGGACTGTCCAAGCACGAACGTCCACTAGGGTTGAGCAGATTCCATCCTTGCCAGCCATGTACAAGGATAGCAACCTCTTTGTCCGGCGTCGGCGTCGCCAGCGCACGTGAAACCAGCGCAGGCGAGACCAGTGTGCCGATCAACAACATAACCGTTGCTAACCCTAGCAACGAACCAACCGTTCTGCGCTTCATCC
>JAUQOZ010000098.1:11907-13692 GCA_030550625.1 Chloroflexota bacterium
TTTTCCCCCACTACGCGCAGGTGCAATGCTCGCTACGGATGAACGCGCGAACCGGGTTATGGTTTCACCTCCTTATCTTTTCTTTCACGATTATTGCAATAATAACTATCATATTCAACGATTAACCATGACTAATCGGTTGTAATTATAACTTATAAAATATTTTTGTCAATATAAAAACCGTAAATAATAGAGTTAACCATAATTTAACAAACAATAATGTGACAACTTGAACGAGATAGCACTGATATTCAATAATGAAAAACCATTTTACCAAAGGACTTATCTCAACTTCCACAATCAAAATCGCCATACATAAACGCGAGGGTGTTTGACCCTCGCGTTACCAGAGCTCCCACCACAGACCGGTTGCACTCAGCTCGCTGCACCCCGGATCGCATCGAGCGCCTGCTGGATCGCCAACCCATCGGCAAACGTTGCCGCCGGCGCCATCGCTTCGCGCTGGCCGGCCAACGCTGCGCGCAAGGCATAACCCAGATAGACAGTGCCATGGGGAAATTCACCGCTCAACGCCGCCGGCAGCTCAACCGTATGCGGCGGGGTGACGTCGTGGAACGTGTCATCGCTGCTGATAAACAGCTTCCCGCCGCTGAACCGCAGCGTACCGGCGCTGCCATAGACCGTCACCGAGAGCGGCTCGTTCGTGCGCGCCACAACCGTCGCCGTCAGCGTTGCCGCTACACCATTCGCAAACCGCAGCGTCGCTGCGGTGTAGTCATCGCTCGTCACCGGACGCAGAACGCCGGCAGCGTCAGGTCGCTGCGTGATAAAGGTCTGTACCAATCCCTGCGCCTGCGTCACTTCATCAGCTAGGACGAAGCGCAACAGATCGATCTGATGCGAGCCAATCGCCCCCAACACGCCACCACCGGCAGCGCGATCGCTCCACCAATCCCACTGCCGTTGCGGATCCGCGCGCCCGCTGGCGATGAAGCGCACTTCAGCGGCGCGCACCTCGCCAATATCGCCAGCCGCCACCCGCGCTCGCGCCGCTTGCACTGCCGGCAAGAAGCGTAGTTCGTGGTCGATCAGGGCCAATTGGTCGGGGTGAGCCTGCGCCGCCGCCAGCATCGCCTCCGCTTCGGCGGCATTCAACGCCGTTGGCTTCTCGCAGAGCACGTGCTTGCCGGCGGCCAAGGCCGCTTCCGCCATTTCACGGTGCAAATAGGGCGGCGTGACAATGCTCACCACTGCCACATCAGATCGCTCCAACACCTCGCGCCAATTGGCAGTCGCAAATGGAACTTCCAACTCGTGCGCGATCCGCGCGGTCTTGGCCGGATTACTGCCGGCCAGCGCAGTCACCGCCAATCCGGCGGCGCGAAACGCCGGCACTTGCACCCGCGCTCCCCAACCGGTGCCAATAATGCCAATCATGGGCTACTCCAATCCATAAAGGCGCAGAGGATGATTAAACGCAAAGGCGCAAAGCACGCAGAGGTCGCAAAGATTTTGGGTAGGGTCGCATGAGCGTGCTTTTGCCCAACCCACAACATCTTCGCGCCCTTTGCGTCTTTGCGTTAAGAACCTTTGCGCCTTTGCTCCCTTTGCGGCTAATACTTCGGCAGCGACGGATCGACCTCGTCGGCCCAACGCAGAATGCCGCCAACCAGATTCTTCACCTTGCGGAACCCCACGCTCTTGAGCAATTCGACCGCGCGGCCACTGCGCGCGCCGCTGCGGCAGTAGACAACCATCTCGCGCGCCGAGTCGAGTTCGTTGATCCGTTCGGGCAACTGATCAATCGGGATCAGCTTATTGGTG
>JAUQOZ010000254.1 GCA_030550625.1 Chloroflexota bacterium
CCCCCAGCGGCGGGGGCGGGGGCAACAAACACCCGCAGCGCGGGCTGGCCCTCACCCCCGGCCCGCCCCTACTTAACGGTAGGCAGCGGAGGAGCAGCCGCCCCCTTCGTCAACCTTGCCTCACAGTAATCATTTCTTCTCTTGTTATGGGGTTGATTTCGCCTTACACTACAACAGAAGTTCGCTGCTACAGATGTTGCCACTCTCTTGTGGCGCAGAGGTCAACAGCAATGACTCCTCCGATTCCCTCCGATTTGCAGCATCGATACCTCGAAGCAATGCTGCAAGGCAGCGGGCGAGCGGCTGATCGCGTCGTTGAGCAGGCGCTGGCGCAAGGCATTCATGCACCGCGCATCTATCTCGACATCTTCCAACCGACAGCCTACGAAATCGGGCGACTGTGGCAAGCAAACCGGATTGGCGTTGCCCAAGAGCATCTGGCTACCGCCATTATCGAACGCCAGATGGGTGAACTGCACCCCTACTTCCGGCCCAAAACGCGCCGCAACCGGCGGATCGTACTCGGCTGCGCGCCGGAAGAGTGGCATCGGGTTGGTGTGCGCATGGTCGCCGACTTTTTTGAAGCCGAAGGGTGGGAGGTCATCTATCTTGGCGCAGCGGTGCCCATTCCGGCGCTGATCGATGCCATCAAGACCACCCAACCCGATCTGGTTGGCATTTCCACCGCCATGGTCTTCAATGTGCCCCATCTCACCAATCTGGTGCGCTCGCTGGCAGCCGCCGATCTCGACGGCATTCCCTTGATGGTGGGAGGGTTGCCATTTACTCGCCAACCCGGCTTGCACCAAGCATTGAACATTCAACTCAGCGCGCCGAATGCCGCTGCTGCCGTGGTGGCGGCGAATAACGCCTTTCCGTCACCAGCTCGCTTGACTCACCCCAGCCGCAGCGCCGAAGCGTTACCCGCTCTCCGCGCCCGCCGCCGCCAGATCATCGAACGCGCGACCGAATTGGCGCTCCAACATCCCACCGACACCCTCACCTTGGGTGAATGCGCGCCAGAGGTGATTCGCGCCGGGTATGAGTTTGTCACCCGCATGCTCGAAGCAGCTCTCGCCGCCGGAAGGCCTGAGTTACTCGATGAGCAAATCCTGTGGGGCAACGAACGCCAGCCGCACGACGGCGTGTTGCCTGAACATATGCTGCACCGGTTCGAGATCTATGACGCCGTTCTCCAGCAGCTCTTACCGGCGGAGATTGCTGCTATTGTCCGAGAATACACCGGCAGGATGATCGCGCTGCAACGATCGCTCATTGGACGAGAATAATCACTCTCTGAAGCAGTACTAAGCGACAGAGGTATCAATTGCCTATTGCTGAACTCATCTGAAAAAGTTATGATACGGTTGTTATACTACGTATCGTAAAGTATCTGCAATAGTTTTTGACAAGAGAGCATCGTATGGCTCATTACGCTTCTAGCACACAGGGGATCGGGAACAGCCGAAAACACATCTTTACCCTCATTCTGATCGCTCTCCTTATCTTCAGCGCACTGTTCGGCGCGGCGCTCACGGTCTTTGCCGCCGGAACGCTAACCGTGCGCGTTTATCTCGATACCAACCGCGACGGTCTTGATAATGACGGGCCGGGTAATGGCGTTGCTGGCGTGTTGGTCTCAGTCTACACTACCGATAGTGTACTTGTTGGTCTCAATACAACCAATAGTGACGGCGAGGTGGTATTTCCCGCCTTGCCTGACGGCGATTACCGGATTGAGGTCAGCAATCTCGGCGCGCGAGTGGTGTCGGTGCCGGGAGCAGGCAATGCCGGGTTACTCTCGTTTGTGACCATCTCTGGCAGTGCGGTAACGCAGCGGGTTGGCTTGCGTCCAGCTACACCCACCGATAACGACGCACCGGCTGGCACCCGCAGCATCGTGACACGGGTGTGGGATGACCTCGATGCCGACGGTATTCAAGATGCCGGCGAGCCGGCGCTAAGCGGTTTACCCACGTATCTGATTGATAGCCTTGGCAACATCGTGGCTGGGCCGGTCAATACCGACAGCCAAGGTCGCGCGATCTTTAACACGGCTCCCACCGGCGCCGGCTACCGGGTGCGGATTCTGGCCACTGATTTCCCTAGCGGCTACATCTTGACCCAAGCGTTTGTTAACGATGGCGCGCCTAACCCCAGCATTCGCGATTCTGATGCAGTACTGGTGAGCGGCAATGCCGAGGCTTCGCTACCCAATACCGGACGCGGCGTCAACATTGATAACATTGATATCGGCTTTGCCCGTGGTGCGGTAAGCGGCTTTGTCTGGCGCGATAATAATCGCAACGGCTTGTGGGAAGCTGGCGAGCCGCGGCTGAACGGTGTGACGGTACAACTGGTCAATACCGATACCAGTGCAATCGTTGCGACCGTCACTACCCGCCAGCGCATTGGTTCGAGCGAGCCGGCTGACGGCGGCTTCTTCGTCTTCGCCGGCGTACCGCTCGGCGCAAATTACCAAGTGGTTATTCCAGCCAGCCAATTTGCGAGCGGAGCCATTCTCTTCGGCGCCGCCAATTCGCCCAATGCTACCGGCGGCGATGTTGGTTCACCCGATGGCGTGCCCACGGGTGATGTGACCGGGCCCGGCTTCTTGCTCAATACCAGCAGCAACACCCGTAATAATCAATTCTTTGGCTTTTATAAAGGCGTGATCGGTGATTACGTCTGGCTGGATGATAATGGCGATACAGTGCAAGACCCTAGCGAAGTTGGCGTCAACGGCGTGATCGTCTTTGTTGACGACGGGCGCGGCGGCGGCACGGCCAATAACGGCATCCGCGACGGCGGCGAAATCTTCACCGTCACGACCAATAATCCCAACAACGGCCAACCCGGCTACTATTTGTTCGACGATCTACCCCTAAGCGCAACACCTACGACGTACCGGATTGTGCTCGACGAGGCGAATTTCCTGCCCGGTGGCGCGCTGGTTGGGTTGGGAACATCAACCGGCACGGAAGCTACCAATGGCAATGGCAATCGCTATGTCTATCGCGAAGCGAATATCAGTGACAGCAATCCGGAGGATGTGGCGGTTGACTTCGGCATGACCCGCGCCCGCATTGGCAATCGGGTGTTTGAGGATCTCAACGGCAACGGTATTTTTGATAGCGGTGAACCGCCAATCCCCGGCGTGACCGTGCGCGCCTACCGCGCTAGCGATAACGTTCTCCTCGGCACGGCGGTGAGTAACGGTAGTGGTCTTTACGCAATTCCCGGCCTGCCCGCCGAACCGATCTACGTCACCTTCGATATCTCAACCGCCGGGGCCGGGTATATTGGCTTTGTCGGCAGCTTGCGGCCAACTGGCACGCCGGTTGATCCTACCGAGACGACCTATACCGATTACAGCGATCTCGATTCGCGCATCGGCACTAGTGATGTTTGGCGCACCGAAACCTTTACGCCGGCGCAAGGCGTTAATAACGATGGCGTTGATGCCGGTTTTTACCGTCCGGTGCGGATCGTCGTGCGCGTTTTTGGCGAGACGGTTACGATTAACAATTCGCTCGATTCTGGTGAACCCGGCATTAGTGGCGTGACCGTCAATGCGACCGGAACCGAGACCGCTACACTCACAACGAATCTGAGCGGTGAAACGATTTTTAGCTTACGCCCCGGTTCATATACGTTGACGGTGACAACGCCTTCCGGTTATCTCGCCTCACCCGGCAATACCGGCAGCCTGACCTTCACCGGTCTGGTTAGCCGCGATACGCTTGCTGCTGAGTTCGGCTACTACCGGCCGGGCCGGATTAGCGGCGTGACCTTCTTCGACGCAAACGGCGATGGGCTGGCCAACAGCGGCGAACCACGTATGCGCAATGTGACGGTCGAGCTGCTTGATTCCACGAGTGTCGTTGTCGCGACCACCACAACCTCAACCAGTGGCGCATACAGCTTCACCAACATCTTCCCCGGTGATTATACGGTGCGCTTCACCAACCCCAACACTGCCAACTATGTATTCATTACCGGCGGTGATAGCGATGTCACCACGCCGGGGAATGTGGCAACCAGCAGCACGGGTACGCTAACGGTGCCGTATGACGGTTCGTTGACGAACATTGACGCTGGCTTCCGCGGCCAGACAACGGTCAGCGGGCGGATTTTTGAGGATAATAACGCCGATAACCTGCAAGACGCCGGCGATACCGATCTACCCGGCGCAACGGTGACGTTGACGGTCACGGCTAACCTGCCGAACCTTGTGGCAACCTATCAGGCGACACTCACGTCAGCACCGCCGAATTACCAATTCACCGGCTTGCCCGGCGGCAATACCGGTACGATCACCTACACCATTGCCTTTGCTCCGCCAGCCGGCGGTTACGTTGCCAGCGACGCCAATGTGGGCAGCGATGATACTATCGATAGCGATGGCCCCACTGTCACTGTGACTGGGCCGGCTCCCGGCGGTTCACTCGACTTCGATCAAGGCTATTTCCGCAATGTCACCATTCGCGCGCGCGTCTTCCGCGAACCGTCGGCTGGACGTAACAATGTATGGAATGATGGCGAAAACGGCATCACCGGCGTGCGCGTCTGGCTCGAACGGCCCGATAGCACCCGCGTACTGACCGGGACAACGACCACCGGCGGCCTTGTGACCTTTACCGTCCGCCCCGGCGATTACTTGCTGAATGTGGATGAAAGCTCGACGGCGCTCAGCGGCTTGTTGCCATCATCCGGCTCAACCGCAGCCGTGCCAGTTGCCGGCTCGCCATTGACCAGCGGCGGCAGCTCGCTGACCGAAACGGCTCCTCCCGGCACGACCAATGTGTTCGGCTTCTACACCTTTGGCACGGTCAGCGGGCGAGTCTTCTTTGATGGCGCGAACGGGCCGGCTGACAATCTCGCCACCGGCGAGCCGGGGATGAGCGGGGTGACGGTGCGGCTGCTCAACGCCTCGGATTCAGTCGTGGCTACAACTACCACTGGTGGCAGTGGTAATTTCACGATTACCAACGTTGAAGGCGGCAGCTACCGGCTTGAGTTCGTCAACCCGGCGCCAGCCAATTTCAGTTTTGTGGCTGCCAATACCGGCGATAATAATGTGGCTGCGATCGTCAGTGACAATGGCCGCACTGATCTCTTTACCGTGACCGATGGCTCGACCACGACCCGCCGGGCGGCGATGATCGGGCGCAGCACGGTGGACGGCATTGCCTTCATCGACAGCAACTACGACGGCCAGCGCGCCGCCAGCGAGCCGCGGTTGGAAAACGTGACGGTCAATCTGACCCTGACTGTGGACCTGCCCAACCTGAACGCCACCATCACCCGCACGGCGACCACCGATAGCACCGGCGCATTTAGCTTTGCCGGACTGCCCGGCGGCGCGTCGGCGAGTGAAGCGAGCTTCTCGCTCACCTTTACGCCACCTACGGCCACGCCGGCCTATCAGGTGACGCTAGCCGATCAGGGCGATAACGCGACCGATAGCGATGGCGTAGCTGAGCTGACCAACCAGCCGCTCGGCGTTGGCGCCACTGCCAGCCGCGACCAAGGCTACTATCAGAACGTCACCGTGCGCGCCCGCGTCTTCAACGAAACGGTGACGATCAACAACAGCTTCGAGAGCGGCGAGCCGGGCTTGCGCGCAGTGACAGTGAATGTGAGCGGCCCGATTACGAGCAGCCAACCCACCAATCTGAACGGCATCGTCGAATTCAGCGGGCCTCCCGGCACGTATATCTTCACAGTACCCACCGATCCGAGCGGCTATCTCCGCTCGCCGGGCAATACCGGCACGGCCAGCACCGGCTTGGTGTTGAGCGGCGCGACGCCTGATCCAGTGCCGTTTGGCTATTACCGTGCGGCCCAAATAACCGGCGCCGTGTGGTTCGACGCCAATAGCAACGGTCTGTTCGACAACGACGAGCCGGGGATGGAGAATGTCAGTGTGCGGTTGATTGGCAGCAGCAGCGGGCCGAGCGCGCCGGTCACAACCGATGCCAACGGCGCATTCTCGATCACCAATATCGAACCAACCGGGCTGACCAACGCGACATATCAGCTCTGCGTCACGGCGCCAACCGGCTTTGTCTTCACTACCCGCGGCACAACCTTAACTGATGACAACAACAGTGATATCGATCCAACCACGAGCTGCACAGCCAGTTTCACCGTGGCCTCGAACGCCACGATCACCTATATCGACGCTGGCCTGCGCGGCGCTTTGTCGATTGGCGATCTGGTGTGGGAAGACGCGAACGGCAATGGCATTCAAGATAGCGGTGAGCAGGCGCTCGACGGAGTGACGGTGACGGTGCAAGTGGCGACAAGTGGCGGCGTGATCAATTCGACGAACCCGTCATTTACCTTCAGCGCCGTTTCAACCGCCGCCAGCGGTTTGAGTCCCAATTACACCATCGACAACATCCCACCGGGCAGCACAGTCACAATCCAGTCGGTGAGCCGGTTTGGCTATCTGCTCTCCCCGGCCAATCAGGGTAGCAACCCGGCAGTCGATAGCAACGCTGTTGGTGAGAGCTTTATCCTCAACGTGAGCACAACAGCCGTTGACTTCGGTCTCTACCGCACCACTGCGATCGGCGATACAGTCTGGTTTGATACCAACGGCAACGGCCTGCGCGATGCCGGTGAGCCGGGAATCCCCGGATTGACCATCGCTCTGCGCGATAGTAGCGGTAACACTATCACCACCACCCAAACACTGGCCGATGGCAGCTACGCCTTCAATGCCGTAGCACCGGGAACCTACTCGCTGCTGCTCACATTACCGGCTGGTTACACCACGACGAACAATGGTAGTGGATCGATTACTACCGATAATGACAACGATTTCCGCAACGATGGCACAACTGCGGCCTTCACTATTCTCAGCGGACAAGCGTTTGGCAGCATTGACGCCGGTCTCCGCGGCACCGGTAGCGTGAGTGGTATCGCATGGTTCGATACAAATGAGAACAACCAACGCGATCCCGAAGAAACCGGACGGCTTGCCGGTGTGCAGGTAACAGTCACATATACACCAACATTGCTGGCCGCCCATCCGCAAACCGTGCAGACCACGACCGATGCCAACGGCGCATACAGCGTGACTGGCTTGCCGCCGGGGGAGGTAACTGTCATCTTCACTGACCGGAACGGTTACGTGCCAGCGCAGCCGAATATTGGCCCCGACGCAACTGATAGCGATGGCCCAGTCGCCACCTTTACCCTTAGCGCCGGCCAACAAGCAATCGTTGATATGGGCTACTATCAGCGGGTGCTCGTCTTCTTGCCCATGACCGTCGTCCAAATCCCGCCGGATCTGGTTGTCAGTCTGCAAGCAACACCAAGCAGGCCGACTGCTGACACGCCGGTTACGTATCGCGTGACCGTGACGAACATCGGACGCGAACCAGCCAGCAACTTCTGGGTTGATCTCTATGTCAACCCATCACGTCCGCCAGCGGTCAACGAACCGTGGAACGAGCTATCACGGCAAGGGTTGGCATGGTACTTTGACGGCACCCTGCAACCCGGTGAGAGTGTGACATTCATCAGCTTCCCGCGCAGTGCAACCAATCCCTTTGGTTACGATCCTGCGGCAAGTTCACCGACATGGAATGGACGGCTGCCACGCGGTCTCAATACCATCTACGCCTACGTGGATAGCTGGAACCGGAGCCCTGATGGCGGTGAACGCAGCCCCTTCGGCGCGGTGGAAGAGGTGAATGAAACCAACAATCGGGCGGAAGTAACGGTCGTTGTAGGTGATTGATGATCATTGCGCTTGGAGTGCGGCAGGTACCTGCCGCACTCTAATAAAGAGAGAAAGTGCGCTGATCGCAAAAATCGGAACAGGTGAATGACGCATATCTTTGCTATAATAGTAATTCCAGCGGTGGTTGTATGCGTTCATGGTAGTGAAAACTACGCTAAACTTGCAAGGAGTTGCGTATGCAACGTCGAATGATGAGCTATAGTATGATGATCTGCGGTGTGCTTGCGATGGTCATTGGGTTTACCCTCTTGCCGCTACCGACGCCATCAACCGCCGCGCCAGCACTGCAACCGTCGCCGCGCCCAACGATACCGCCGGTTGATACATTACCAAGCACGCCAACACCAGTCCCGATGGGGCGAGTAACCGGAACGGTCATTGACCTGCGCACACACGCGCCGGCAACAGGGATTGCCGTGCGCATTGGCAATGCTGTGGTGTACAGTGATGCAAACGGCAACTATGATCGTTGGGTTGAGTCGGGATTTTATACATTGGCGCTCCAACTGACCGAGGAGCAAGGCGCACCTGCTCAGCCGCCGCTTGAGATTGCAGTCGGCCCCGGCGATACGGTGGTGGCGCACCTGTTCTTTACCAGTCCGGGTCAAGCCGAACCAGCCGCGCCGGCCTTCACCATCGAAGCGCCGACCGCAGCTCCAACCGAAGTGCCGACCGCAGCGCCGGTGGCGGTGATGCCTGAACTGCCGGCGGTGATTCCGCCCAAGCTGCCGTACACCGGGATCGCAGATACGCCCGCTGCCGCCACTAGCCAGCAACCCGCCCACTTGCCGCGCACAGCGACCACGATCCCCTTCAATGCCCAGTTCTGGTTTGTGGTTGGATTCCTCTTGCTAGCGGGCGGGCTTGGGCTTCAGTTCTGGCCCAGCCGGCGGCCAGCCCCCCCCGCGCCGGCAGATGAGCAATTCCTTGCCAAGCTGCTCAATACCCCGCCGCCAGCAACTGATGAGGAGTTGCTGCGCGCGTTGTTGACGGGGCAAAGCTCGTCTGAGAAGTAATATGAACTGATGAAACGTGGACGGGCAGGTTTGCAACCTGCCCGTCTATGAACCCTGCGGCAGCTATGCCGCCGTATGCCATATCAGCTCGTTTACGGCACAATCACCGCCCGCCCGGCAATCCGCCGGTGCTTGAAGTCGTCGATCGCTTGATTGATCTGATCCAGCCGGTATTGCTGGCCGTGCAGCTTGACCCGCCCCTCGGCATTCAGCTCCATCAATTCAACTAGCTCGACGTAGTTGCCGACGAGGCTGCCCTCGATTGCGATTTCGGTGATAATCATGTGAACGGTGGGCACATGCACAGCGCCGCCGTAGCCGACCACATAATGGGTGCCGCCTTGGCGCAGCATCTGCCACGAGACCTGCTCGGCGCCCAATTCACCCACGAAGTCGATCACGGCATGCGCGCCGCCATGCGTCAGTTCCTTCACCTCTTGCACAATCGTGTCGCCGCCGTCGAGCACGTAGTGCGCGCCGAGATCGCGCGCGAGCTTGCGCGCCGCTTCCGAACGGTCAACCGCGATGATCCGCGCCCCGCATAGCTCGCGCACCGATTGCAGCGCGATGTGGCCAAGGCCGCCGACGCCAAGGATGACGCAATACTGGCCGGGGGTCAGCTTACGGGCCGCTTTCTTGGCGACCCGGTAAGCGGTAATGCCGGCATCGGCCAGCGGCGCGACGTCGACCGGCGCCACGTTGGGGTTGAGCTTGATTAGCGCCCGTTCGTTGGTCAGCAGATACTCGGCAAAGCCGCCATCGCAGTTGAGGCCGGGGAAGCTGCCGTGTTCGCAGTACATATCCTCGCCGCGCCGGCAGCCGAGACAAACCCCGCACGAACGTAACGGGTGGCAGATCACCGGATCGCCGACTTTGACCGAGGTGACGCCGGGGCCGACCTCTTCCACCCAACCCGCATTCTCGTGCCCAAGGATGTAGGGCAGCAAAGTGCGTTGCGGGTCTTGAATATCCTTCCATACCCCTTCAATAATGTGCAGATCGGTGCGGCACAACCCCGCCGCGCCAATCCGCACAATCACTTCGCCGGGTTTGGTAATCTTGGGCAGCGGCACATCCTCGAGTTGGAGCTGGACGTTGAGATGTTCATCATACTCGTGCAGACGAGCAGCGCGCATAGGTTTATCCTCTCTATCCAATCATCAAGCGGTCGCCAACGCTCGAATGGTCGTGTTGCCGTTCGGGGAAGAACTGCGTGCGCAGCAGACCTTCGCATAAACTCGTATTGAAGGCGATGTTGAGGCGGGCCGAGCGCGAGTAGCGCAGGTAAGACGCCAATTCCGCTTCTGCGATCGGTTGCCCCTCGACGGTCGTGAAGAGGGGCGCATCCGCCGTTACTGCCAGTTGCAAGCGCCGGCGTTTGTGCAGGTAACGGAGCAGATCGGCCGCCGCCAGCAACACCCACTGCGGCGGCGTGGTCTGTAGAAAGAGATCATCGCCTTGCACCATCACATCGCTGATCCGCAGCGCCAAGATTGCGCTATCGGCCAAACCGGCTTGGCGCATCCGGCGGATCAACACATCTTGCCGGGCCAGAAAGCCTTTGACAGTGAAGGTGTGGCGCAATGCCTCCAGATCAGCGTTCTGATCCACATCGGCGGGGAAGGTCTCGGCAAAGCTGCGCCCGGCATTGACGCCACGGTTGATCTCGTCTTCGAGGCAGTTGTTGCGGACGAGCACCGTTACCTGCGTAACCCCCGGCACCCGCCCGACTTCATCGCGAATGTCTTGCGACATCATAAAGACGAAGTTGGGCGCACACCAAAAGGTGGGGACAGTGTAGGTAACGGTAACGTGCCCGTCAGCAGCGATCTGCACCTCGTTGACGAAACCCAACTCGGTGATCGGCGTGTCGAGTTCGGGATCGTAGACCTCGGCCAGCGCGCGATTGATCTCGGCAAGCGTGGGCATCGGCAGTTCCTTTCAGGCGGTAGCCGGCGCGGCGCCGTCGAGCACAACCGGCATATTCCGCAACTGCTCTTTCTTCGCTTCTACGTCAATCCCGTAGAGGCGAGCCGCATTCAGACCAAGAATCTTCTCTTTGGCTTCCATCGTCAGTTTGACGCCAAACTCGGCCTCAAGGTCTTCGGGCAGCTCAAAGGCCATAAACTTCTCAACCAGCCAACCCGGCGTCCACAGCGCATAGTCACTGGCGAAGGTCAACTTGTCGGGGCCAAGCCAGTAGAGCAAGTTCGCCATCACTTCGGCGAAATAGCGCGGGCGAGAATGGATGAAGGGCAGAGCCACAGCCAGACCGCCCCAGACATTCGTCTCTTGGGTCGCGATCCAGCAGAAGTCTTCGAGGCGCGGTAGGCCGCAATGCTCAACAATAAAGGTCAAGCCGGGGAAATCGGTGGCTACATAGTCAACATCGGCCACATCGAACGAGTCACGATCGAGCGGCCAGATGGTTGGCCCTTTGTGAATGTGAATGTTGGTGATACCGAGCTTTTCGCACTCTTCAAAGAAGCGATAGGCTTCGGGCGTATTCAGCTTCCACCCGCGCGAGCCGTTGTGCCACTCGGCAGTATACAGCTTGACGCCTTGGATGCCGTACTGTTGCTTGGCGCGGCGCAACGCATTCAGGCCGAGCGGGCCGTCTTCGCCGTGGCGCGGGTCAAACGAACCGTTGAGAATGACGCGCTCCGGGAAGGCTTCTTTGAGCTGGGCATTGCGCTCGATCGGGTTGAAACCGGTGTGGTAAAACTCGAACAGGTTGGTTGACTGCAAGATACACATATCAACATAGCCCTCGACAAAGAGGTCGCGGGCCATATCTTCGACCGAATAGCGCTCGTAGTGTTCGAGCGTCCACACCTTATCGGGCGGCGAGAGATTTTTGTGGTAGGCGTAGAAACAATCAATCCAACCCTTGCCCAACTTGCCGCGCTGATTTTCCGGGCTAGCATCCCACAGATGGGTATGGGCATCGATAACGAAGATCTCACGGCCATCAGCAGTGCGGTACATACACTCCTCCTGTCTCCGATGACATGCCGGTCACCACCATCGTGACGGTTGATTAGCTGCATGTGGGGTTGAGAGCATCGTAACAGGAGAAGGGTGGGGGCGCGGTGAAAAAGCGGTGAAAAAACCGGCGGCCTACAATTCGAGCAGGATCCGCAGCGCATCATCCACTTTCCGCAATGTTGCAGCCGAGACAGTTCCCCATGGGCGCGGGCCAAGCCGATCTTTCGCGATTGAGCGGATAGCGTCGCACAAGATAAAACTGCGCGCCACGACGCCGCCTTCTGGCGGATCAATCGGAATGTGCAGCGGAATGCGGCGATCAGTGCGAGTAAGGGGTAGAACGAGCACCAATCCCGCCGGCCCGTGGTTGAACAGATTCGTTGAGATAATCAATACGGGCCGTTGGCCTGCTTGCTCGTGACCACGGGTCGGATTCAGATCAGCCAGCCAGATTTCGCCGCGATTTGGCAAGAGTACGGTCATACGCGATCCGCTAACCCATCAGCAATGGTTTGATCCCACGCTGCCCGTTCGCGTTCCAATTCAGCCCATTGCGCCGGATCGGCGCGCAATGCTGCATAGGCCGCATTGGTTGCGGCAAGCAACTGTTGGCGGCGATAGTGTTCAAGCGCCGCTTCAAGCACAGCTTGCATCGAAACCCCACGCTGCTGAGCGAGATCACGAAGCAAGGCATGCGTTGCGGCCGAAATACGAATGGTTGTCGTAGACATAGCGACACATCCCTCTACATTCTTGTTTACTGATCTATCTACACTGTAGCATTGCCGGCTCTGCTTGTCAATGCAGCGCGTCACTTTCGACCCAACTGGTTGCGCGGTGAAAAAGCGGTGAAAAAACCGGCGGCATGAGTAGACGGGCGCGGGTGAGGCATGGTATAACCAGAGTATCCACCCTTGTTCCAAAGCTTGCTCGCGCAGGGAGGCGCTATGAGCGAAGCACCGCTGCACATTGCCGCTCCGGGAGACCTTGAGACGCTGGTTTGGCGGATGGCTGCGTTGCGTGAGCAATTCCTTTCCAGCGGCGAGGTTGACCTCTCGCCGCTGCGCGCGGTGATCCGCGATTCGTGGCAGCGCTGCCGGACGCTGGCGGTCAATGCCGAAGCGCAGCTCGCCCGTTTTGCCACGGCCAGCGATCGGCAATTGGCCGAGCTCCGTGAGCGGCACACCACCTTGTTGCGCGCAGCTAGCCCAATCCTTGCCCGGCTGCGGGTCACGCTCGGCGATGCTGGGTATGTGATTGCGCTCAGCGACGCCGAAGGCACGCTGCTGGAAGTGGACGGCGATCCGCACTGCCGCCGGCGGCTAGCGCGCAAAGGGTTGCTGCCCGGCAGCAACTGGAGCGAAGCGGTGGCCGGCACCAATGCGATCGGGGTCGCGCTGGCAACCGGGCGCGTGGTGCAATTGGTGGGGGCCGAGCACTACTGTAGCGGCTGGCAAGATGTCACCTGCACCGCTGCGCCGGTTATTCATCCTGATGATGGACGGCTGATCGGCGTGCTCGACATCACCGGCGACTACCGGTTAGCACGCCCGTTCCTCACCGGCGTGCTCGCGGCTGCCGCTGCCGAAGTGCAGCGCCGCTACCGCTTGGAATGGGCCAGACAACCGGCCCGCCCGCGCACCTTCCCCGGCTGGACACCGCCCATCGCGAGCGAGATACCAGCGCAGACGGCGACTGCCCGGCCCGATCGGGCCGCCCGGCTTGCCACAGCAATGCGCGCCATCAGCAACGCTTTTGATCCGCTGTACACGCCAGCGGTCATCACCGAACAGATGGGCCGCCTGCTCGAT
>JAUQOZ010000215.1:0-1436 GCA_030550625.1 Chloroflexota bacterium
CAGCTCTTGATGATGGCCTTACTCGCGATAGCGATCGTGGTGGGGCTAGGGCAATTGGCGTTGGGCTGGCGGAACGATGGCTTGCCGGTGGTGGTCAATGTCTTTTGGGCGGTGTATGATCTCGTTATGCTCAGTGTAGTCATCGATGCAGCAATGTACCAACCTACCGAGGAGCAGTAGCACTGTATGGCGCCAGAGTTTGTGAAGGGGGCGTTGATGGAGATCACGGTCAACCCAGTGGACGAACGCACGGCAGTGGTTCAATTGCGGGGCCGGCTCGATCTGTTAGTCGCCGCAGAGGTGAAGCAACGGCTGATACAGGCCGTCAACGAAGGGTTTCGGTTGTTGGTGGTTGATATGAGCGAAGTCAGTTTTGTTGATAGTTCAGGGCTTGGTGCGCTTATTGGCGGGTTGAAGGCGACAAGGTTGTCCGGTGGTGATCTGCGGCTGGCTAGTGTGGGCGCGCAAGCGCAGGCGATTTTGGAATTGACCACGCTCAACCGAGTCTTACGTCCTTACCCCAATGTGGCTGAGGCATTGCAGGCGAACTTGTAGTTCTGAGATGCGCTATGAACCGTATCGAGCGCCAGTATGAACTCAGCGTCGTGCCGTCCGAAGGGATTGAGCAGTTGCATACCGCACTGGCTTCATTTTGGGATGAAGCCGGGGTAGCGCCTGAGGCGCAGATACGGTTTAACACGGCGATAGCCGAGGTGGTGGCGAATATCTTGCAGTATGCGGTGGGGCCGGGCGATCAGCCAATTCAGTTGCGGTTACGTTCCACTCCGGCGCGAATTGAGGCCCGGTTGGTTGATCGAGGGCGCGCATGGGAGAGACCGGCAGTAGCAACCTCGCTCCCAGAGGATTGGCACGAGAGTGGGCGTGGGTTGGCAATTGCCGGCGCGATTCTGGATACGTTGCAGTACCGCCGGTTCCGTAACCTCAATTGCTGGCGGCTGGTGTTGGTGGTGCGGTAGGGGTGATGTGAATATGCAGCAGTGGGACTTCCGTACTCTATAAGAGAGAGCGGAGAACCCGGCCCTGCAGGGCCGGGCTAGGGGTACGAAGCCCGCACAGCGGGCTGATGCCCCAAACCCCCCAGTGTGGCCAAAAGCGGCTACTATGGCAGCTTGAGTGACAAAGCCCGCTGTGCGGGCTGATGCCCCCACCCCTTGCCCCTCCCCCGCTGGGGGAGGGGTGATGGGGAGCGCAGCACGGGGCTTTACGGCATTGCACAGCGATCAACGGTTGTACTCGATCAAAGGTTCTGTCTGTCCCTCAAGGACAGGGGGTGAGACTCAAACGACTCATCCTAAAGCCATAAGCGGCAGTTTGACTGCCGGACTCCATAGGAGCGAGGCAGCTATGCGGCAGTGGAACTGCCGCACTCCATAATAAGAGCTGCTTATGGCGTTGGGGTAAGCGCCGGGCGCGGG
>JAUQOZ010000215.1:1446-6816 GCA_030550625.1 Chloroflexota bacterium
GGGCTGATGCCCCCACCCCTTGCCCCTCCCCCGCTGGGGGAGGGGTGATGGGGAGCGCAGCACGGGGCTTTACGGCATTGCACAGCGATCAACGGTTGTGTATAACCGTCTGTCCGCCCCTCAACCCGCGTTGGGGGGAGATTGCTTCGCCGTGCGGCAGGCAGAGCCGCCCTCTGCCCTTACTGCGCGACTCGTAATGACAACTGGGGTGCGGCGACTCCCCGTTTAAGGCGTCGGGGTGAGGACTGGGCGCGGGGTGCCGATCAGCGACGGGATCAGCAAGGTTTGGCCGGGTTGGATGAAGTTGGGATCGGTGAGATTGTTGGCCGCGACCAACTCATCAACGGTGACGCTGAAGCGCTCGGCGATGGCGCTGAGCGTATCGCCGGCTTGCACGATGTACAATGCCGCCACCGTTGGCGTTGGGCGCGGGGCGCTGGCGTAGGCGGTCGCCGTAGCGTCAATATCGAGGGTTGGTGCAGGTGTAATGTCGAGAATGGCCGGCAGGGTGGGCAGATTGCGCGGCGGCGGATCGGGCAGGCAAGCAGTCAATGCCATACTAGTACACAACATGAGCGCCCCCATCATCCCAACCCACAGTTGGCGCACCACAATCACCCCCTTTACTGGCACCTGTGCGGTCACAACGAATCATTGTAGCAGGCGGTCGAATCGACGTCAATGCGGTTTATTGTGATGCCGGCGCATGATGCCGCCAATTCGCAAGCATCGTTTCCGCGATGGTCAGCACGTGGGCTGGTTGGATGGCCGCCATGCATTCGGGTGGATCGGTGGCGCGCGGGCAGGCGGCGAAGACGCCGCAGGGGCTGCACGGCAAGTTGGCGCTGATAACGCGCTGGCGAGCCGGATCACCCCATGGCCCGAAGCGACGCGGATCGCTCGGCCCAAAGAGGTGGATCGTGGGCGCGCCTTGGCTGACGGCGATGTGGAGCGGGCCGCTATCAACGCCAATCACCATTGCGGCACGGCTGAGCAACGCGGCGAGCCGGTCGATGGTGAGTCCGGCGCTGAGCGTCAATACATCTGGTTGGGCGGCGGCAATCGCGGCCAGCTCAGCGCCTTCGGCGGGGCTGCCAGTGAGGACAATCTGCCGGCCCGGTTGGCGCAACCCTTGAATCAGGCTGATCCAGTGCTCGCGCAGCCAGTGTTTGGTAGGGCCGCCAGTACCGGGATGGATGATGATGAGCTGTGCATCCGGCGCGATATGCTGCTGGCGCCATGTGTCGGCCCACTCCTGCGCAGCGGGTGTAGGCGAGAAGCGCAGCGGCCCCGGCGTAGGTTTGGCGCCGGTGAGAGCTGCCACGAGGTCGAGCGCCTGTTGAGTTACGTGCTGGCGGGGATCGTAGGGCAATGCTTCGCTGAGCAGCGGTTGGCAGAGCGGGTGAGCAAAGCCGATCCGGCGGGGAATGCCGGCCAGCAGGGCGAGCGCCGCGCCCCACCAATGGTCATCGCGCATCATGAGCGCCGCATCGTAGCGCTGCTGGCGCAGCCGCCATGCCGCGCGCAGCAAGAGGGTATACGGCGCGAGCGGCATGGGTTTGGCGGCGGCGCGATCGAAGGCGGGGAAGGGCAGCGTTTCGAGCGCGTCGAGGTCGGGCAAACGCTGCCACATCATGGCAGCCCACGGCCCGACCAGCGCCGTAAGGTGCGCTGCGGGCAATGCTTCCCGCAGCGCGGCCAGCGCCGGCGTCGCCAGCAACAGATCACCGAGATGATCGGGTTTGATGATCAGCACCCGTTGCGGCGGGTCAGCCGGCGCGCGGCGCACCCATGGGCGAGCGACGGCGGCAATGACGGCGACAACGGCACGGTGTTTAGAATAATAACGCACTTGCTTCACGGGCCAATTGGCGCAATCGTTCGGCAACCGCTTGATTGGCGCGTTTCTCTTCCTCGGCAGCCCGCTCGTTGAGGCGGCGAGCCAAGTCAGGCGTGATCTTGGTCACATTCTTGCGCAGCAAGCGCGTGGCCTCAGCCGTTGTCTCTTGGGCGAGCAGCTCGTTGATAAAGCGGTCTTCGGGCGAGAGACGCGACTCGATAATGTCTTGCGCAGTGGTCGCCAGTTTTTCAAGCTGCTCGACCAGTTCTGCACTGCCGGCGTGATGCGCGGCGGCAATGCTGGCCGAAATGACTGTCAGCAAGCCTTCATCCACTTCAGCAGCTCGTTCGCGCAAAGCGGCTACTGGATCAGGCGTAGACAGCACGGCGTCAATCAAGGCGCTGCCGCGCTCGAACAGCTCTTGCGCGGCGCGGTCAATCTCTTCGACCAGCTCAAGGATGCGTGCGCGCCGCGCGGTGAGCATCTGGGCGGTAGCGGTCTCGCCAGCGGCTTCAGCCGCCTCGATCTGTTCAGTCCACAATTCAAAAAAGCCGTAATCGATCAGTGGGCGCAATTCGTTGACAGCGGCGGGCAGCTCGTCATCGCTAACCGTGCGGAGGCGCTCGATAGCGGCCTTGACCTCTTCGGCGGCGGCCAAGGCAGCGGCGCGGGCGACATGCGCTTGCAGCTTCTCGCGCACCTTGATCAACATCGTACGCATGTGGGCCTGCGCATCATTGGTGGCGTTAATAAATGCGTCGAGGGTGGCAAAAAACTCTGGCGTAAGCTCGGCGGTGTAGCGTTGAGCCGCTTCAGTGAACTGGGCGTCATCTTCAACCAGATTGACCAGCTCCGTCAAAATCTCAACATAGCGATTTTGGCGGCGCAAGTCTTCGGCAGAGACGCCATCAGCTTCGTAAATGGCTTCGATCAGCGATTGCAGGGTCAGGAAGCGGCGTGGCGCCAGCAGATAGCCGCGGGGTGCGTCGGCGGGCAAGGCGCGCAGCATAAACGCCGAGGCATCGCCGACGAATTGCTCAATCTCTTTGGGCTGGCTATTCAGCTCTTGCGGTACGTACACCAGAAAGAGCTGCTTGCCGGCATCGTGATAGATCAACGGCGCGCTGAGCATGCTTGCCAGTCCGCAGCCGGGGCAGACGGCGACATTCAGTTGGCCGGTGAGCAGCGCCGCTTTGAGTTCGGGCTGCTCGCCGCCATCGACAATCGTATAGACTAGCGAGCGGAAGCGAGTACCGCAGGATGGACAGGCGAGTTGAACCGGTTGAGGAGGGGCCGAAGGCATTGATCTTCTCCAGTGTCTACCATTTCGTTCGTCGCTGATTATACCACTCGTCGCCCAACAACGGCGTAGAGAGGATCGCTCAGCCAATGATGAGGCGAACGGTCAAGACACCGGATCTGTTCAAATCCGCCGGCCAGCTCGAAGTAGTACCGCACCAACTCCATATGTTGGCGGTCGTTGGTGGCTAACCAGACCCGCACGGCTTTACTGGGGAAGCAGCGGTTGGAAAAGGTGACGATGAAGGGGCCTCCCGGCTTGAGGATGCGGGCCACCTCGGCGAAGACTTCGACCGGGCGAGTCATGTATTGGACGGAGACGGTGCAAACGACGCCGTCGAAGGTGGCGTCAGCAAAGGGTAACTGCGGGTTGTCGTTGAGGTCGTGGATGACATATTCGTGGAGCTGCGGGTTGAGCCGCATCTCTTCTTCGTTGAGGCCGAGCCCAACCACGCGGGTCAGCGGAATATCAGTTGGCAGATGGCTGACATAACTGCTCATCAAGTCGAGCAGGCAACCGCCGTTGGGCAGTTCCTCGCGGATCAACTGGGTCACGGCGCAGCAGGCCAGTTCATCAATATGGGCAGTGAGACGGGGGTAAAGATAGAAGAGGCGATCATCGCTCTCATCGTATCGCTCGAAGTATTCGGGTGGAAGACCGCTTTGGCGCACTATTGCCCCCATCTGGCTAGTCATTGTGAGCGGGTGGTGTGATCTAGCGATATTGCTCATCACCCGCTGCTGCGAGCAGAAACATATACGGTTACAGCCTGTGAATTGACTGCTGATGATAGCTGTAGGATGCAGCAGCTAAGTCCCCCAAACCACAACCTCAGCGGTGTACGGCAGCTAAGCTGTTGCAGCTTCTCTAGATAAACCTGCAAAACGTTAAGCACGTCTGCTCGTTTGGCCAACCGGGATGGGCGCAGCAGGTATGCTAGCGCAATCCATCCGTGGCAGTCTGCACCTGCCAACACCAGAGCAGTAACGCTATGTTATAGTATAGGTCGGTTTTTGATTCGAGCGCAAGGGCGAGCTTTCAGCGAGGTGCAACCATGCGGGCGATCCAGATCCACCAGACCGGCGGGCCAGAGCAGTTGCAACTGGTCGAGATTCCGATGCCAGAGCCGGGGCCGGGGCAGGTACGGGTGAAGGTGGCGGCGGCGGGGGTGAATTTTATCGACATCTACCATCGCAGCGGTCTCTACCCGCAGCCGTTGCCGTTCACGCTGGGTCTGGAGGTGGCCGGCACGGTCGATGCAATCGGTGAGGGTGTCAGCGAGTGGGCAATTGGCGACCGGGTGGGGTGCGTGACCGCGATCGGCGGCTATGCCGAATATGCGCTGGCGGCAGCCGATAAGCTGGTGCGGGTACCTGATACTGTTGATCTCGAAACCGCAGCAGCGGTGCTGTTGCAGGGTATGACGGCGCATTATCTCACCTTGAGCACGTTTCCGTTAAAAGCGGGAGATACGTGTCTAGTGCATGCCGCGGCTGGCGGGGTGGGTTTGCTGCTCATCCAGATCGCCAAACGGCTGGGAGCGCGCGTCATCGGCACCGTTTCGACCGAAGAAAAGGCGGCGCTGGCTCGCGCTGCCGGCGCCGACGAGGTGGTGATCTACACCCGCGAGTCGTTTGTCGAGCGGGTGCGGGCGTTCACCAACGGGCGGGGGGTTGATGTGGTGTACGACTCGGTGGGGGCGAGCACGGCGGAAGGCAGCCTCGACAGCTTGCGCCCGCGCGGGATGTTCGTTACCTTTGGCAACGCCAGCGGGCCGGTGCCGCCGATTTCGCCGCTGACCCTCAGCAGCAAGGGGTCGTTGTTTATGACCCGGCCTACGCTCTTTCACTACATCGCGACGCCAGAAGAATTGCGCTGGCGGGCCAGCGATCTGTTTGCGTGGATCGGAGCGGGTGAGTTGCAGGTGCGGATTGACCGGCGCTATCCGCTGGCCGAGGCAGCCGAGGCGCAGATCGCCTTGGCGAGCCGGGCGACGAGCGGGAAGCTGTTGCTCATCCCGTAACGAGGCAAAGGGCGCAGAGGGGATTAAACGCAAAGGCGCGAAGGGTGCAGAGGGCGCAAAGGGTTTTGGGTTCCCTCACCCCCTCCCCTCTCCCACTGGCGCGGGAGAGGGGCGCTGCTGGATACCGTCCAACAACGCCTTGTTTGCCCCGCAGCGGCTCCCCTTCTCCCGCCGTCAGGTGGGAGAAGGGGCGGGGGGATGCGGGCC
>JAUQOZ010000215.1:6826-13332 GCA_030550625.1 Chloroflexota bacterium
GGGGGATGAGGGCCTAAATGAGGCAAAGGGCGCAGAGGGGATTAAACGCAAAGGCGCGAAGAGCGCAGAGGGTTTGATGGGGATAAAAAAGTACGCTGATCTCTGTATGTCATATCTCGGCGTCTTTGCGCTAAAACCTTGGCGTCTTTGCGTTAAAAAACCTTAGCGTCTTTGCGTTAGAATTCATAACGGTATCCACGTCGCGGTGAAGCGCAGCTTGGCGCACCGTGACGTTTTTTGTTAGCGCAAGAAGGAGACATATTTATGCGGCTGGTGATGAAATTTGGCGGCACCTCGGTCGGCAGCGCCGACGCGATCCGGCGGGTGACAGAGATTGTCGGCGCGTATGCCCGCGATCACGAGGTGGTGGTGGTGGTATCGGCGATGAACGCACCTGATCTGCGCACCACCGACACCTTGATCGCGGCGGCGAAAGCGGCGGCGGCGGGCAACGGCGATGCCACGGCGCAAGTCGCGCCGCGGTTGCTCGAACTACACATGCGGGTCGCCGCCGAGTTGGTGACGCCGGCAGAGCGGGCGGCGCTTGAGCCAGACATTCGGGCAATGCTTGATTACATGAGCGATCTGTCGCGGAGCATCGCGGTGCTCGGCGAACTGACGCCGCGGGCGCTCGATCTGTTCAGCGGGTTAGGCGAGCGGCTCAATGCGCGGCTGATTGCGGCGGCACTGCGGAGTGCTGGGATCGACGCTGAGGCGATTGATGCTACCGAGTTGATCGTCACTGACGACCGCTATGGCAATGCGTCACCCATCGAACCTGACACCCGTGAGCGCAGCCGGGCGCGGTTGTTGCCGTTGCTGGCAGCGAAGCGGGTACCGGTAGTGACCGGCTTTATCGGCGCGACGCGGGCCGGGGTGCCGACGACGCTGGGCCGGGGTGGTTCTGATTACACCTGCGCCATCCTCGGCGCCGATCTCGATGCCGATGAGGTGTGGTTCTGGAAGGAAGTGGACGGCGTATTGTCGGCGAATCCGAAAGTGGTGCCGGAAGCGCGCACCTTGCCCCGGCTCTCGTATGCTGAGATGGGTGAGATGGCCTATTACGGGGCGAATGTGCTGCACCCTAAGACGGTGCTGCCGCTGGTGCATCGCCGCATCCCGATCCGCATCCGCAACACCTTCAACCCCAGCCATCCGGGGACGTTGATTGATGCCGAAGGTGATGGCGAGAGCGTGCGGGCAATTACGGCGATCAAGGGGTTGAGTCTGATCACCGTCGGCGGGCCGGGCATGCTAGGCCTAACGGGGGTAGCGGCGCGCATCTTTGGCGCAGTGGCGCGAGCTGGCGCAAATGTCTTGCTGATCTCGCAGGCTAGTAGCGAACAGAGCGTCTGTTTTGCGGTGCCGGGTGAGGAAGCGACGAAGGTGGTCAACGAGCTGCGTTGCGAACTTGATCGCGAATTTGCCGCCCATGATGTCGAGCATATCGGCACGATTGCGCCAGTCGTGATCGTTGCCGTGGTCGGGTCAGGCATGCGGGGCACGCCGGGGATTGCCGGGCGGGTGTTTGGCGCGCTCGGCGCGGCGGGGGTCAACGTGATCGCGATCGCGCAAGGCAGCACCGAGAACAATATCTCGCTGGTCGTCTCAGAAGCAGACGCCGATAAGGCGGTGCGGGCGGTGCATGCCGCGTTTGTGGGTTAGGCGAGTGGATGGGCGCGGCGTCAGACTAGCCGGTGTGGTGTGTGGTTGCGGCCTGCTGACAATCAGCTTCAGCAGGCCGCAGCTTTCGGTTATGCTTGGGTAGTGAGTGAATGGTACCTTCGTGTTTAATTAGGCGAATGCTTCCTGCTGTCTTGGTGGCGTATCTTGCCGCATTACGTTTCGCCGTAAATGTTACGTGCATGGAACCATCGTGTTTGCGAAATTACGCGCAGCAAACAGTTTAGCAGCGCGTGATAAAAACTTGATGCTACCAAGCTTCATAAGGAGACATGCATGAACACACTAGTTCTCGATTTAGAGTGGGGGTATGTTTATGGATCGTACAAACGACATGCGATCCCTTATGAGGCGGGTAGTATTATTTTCTCCTCAAATCAAGAACAGGTCATCTTGCAGGGACGGCAATTTCCGCACGATATTGACATGGTTGTGCGCCGCAATACCACTGATGAGCGGGGAAAGACTACTGGTTCGACTGAGCGAGTAGTTAATGTAGCGACGAAGGAATACCAAAAATCTTATGATCCCGCTTTCAAGTTATCGCCAGAGGCAAAAACTCGCGCAAAGCGCATAACAGGCCGGGCGATTGCCGAACTCGGTTCGTACATTTCATCTCTGTTATCCCGGCATGCGATCCGTCAATTGGTTGTATTCGGCGGCAATAATGACATCATCCTCCTCAAAAAAGGCGGCGTTCGCTTTGATCAGATCGAAATCATTGACCTGCAACACCTGTTGCGGCGCGCAACCGGTTTTCGCTTTTCCCTTGACAAAATCTCGCATATTGTTGATTTTACTGCCAATGCTGTATCATTTGGCACTAACCGAAAGCGTTATCCAGTTCCTGAAAAGTATCGTTATCTTGTGAAGCCGCATCGGGCGATTGGTGATGCATGCCGGATCTTTACGATTTACCAAGAGTTTCAGCACTGGCGCGATGATGTAATCAGCGCCTGCAAAGCGTATATCACCACACACGAGCGGCCAAAGAAACCAGCGCCGCCGGTGCAGCCGGCTCCGCCGGCAGCCAGCGCAGACATTGATCCGGAGCGGCGCTGTCCACAGTGCCAACGTCCAAACGTCATCTCGTTTAAGGGGGGGCGATGGTGCCCGCACTGTGGCCGATATGTCGTGTTACCCGATCCGAGCCTTTGTGATACCGATCAGAATGATGACTGCTCGATCAAGCTACGGCGATCTTGGCCCAATATCCCTGAGCCATGGCACCGCTAGCCGGGGTATCATGGTTTTTGGGATGATGGCGAGTGGATATCTTGAGATGAGCCGTATTTGCGCTGACTATCATGCCGCCGGTTAAGCTGCTGTCTCACCGGCGGCATGATGCGTTATAGGGTCACTACGCTTGGGGGATGGGTTGATCCCCCTTACCGCCTGCTCAACGCCAGATGCGCTTCATGGAGCAGGCGTTCGGTGGTGTCCCAGCCGACGCAGCCATCGGTCAGCGAGACGCCATACTTGAGGGCGCTGCGGTCGGCGACGAGCGGCTGCTTGCCCTCGAACAGGTTGCTCTCAAGCATCATGCCGATAATCGGCAGATTCTCTTCGACCATATAGCCGAGCACAGTCTGCCAGACGGCTTCTTGGCGACGGAAATCGCCGCCGGAGTTGGCGTGGCTGCAATCGACCATCACCGCCGGGGTCAGCTCGGCCTCGCGCATCAGGCGGGTAGCCTGCACGATATACTCAAGGTGGTAGTTGGGGCCGTGGCGGCCACCGCGCAAGATCACGAAGCTGTCGGGGTTGCCGGTGGTGCGCACGACGCCGCTGCGCCCGTCTTCGTCAATGCCGAGGAAGCTGTGCGGCACCGCCGCTGAGACGCAGGCGTTGACGGCGACTTGGATCCCGCCGTCGGTGCCGTTCTTGAAGCCGACCGGCATCGAGACGCCGCTGGCCAGCGCGCGGTGGGTTTGGGCCTCGCTGGTGCGGGCGCCGATGGTGGCGAGGCTGATCTGATCGTCGAGGTATTGCGGGCTGATTGGGTCGAGCATCTCGGTGGCGACCGGCACCCCCAATTCATTAATTGCCAGCAACAGTTGGCGGGCGATGCGCAGGCCGGCTCCCATATCAAATGAACCGTCGAGGTGGGGGTCGTTGATCAGACCGCGCCAGCCGACGGTAGTGCGCGGTTTTTCGAGGTAGGCGCGCATCACAATCAGCAACTGATCGCCAAGTGGCTGTTGCAAGGCTTGCAAACGGCGGGCATAGTCGAGCGCGGCTTCGGGATCGTGGATCGAGCACGGGCCGACGACCATAATCCGGCGCTGGTCAACGCCGCGCAAGATGCGGCGAATCGCGGCGCGAGCCTCGGCGACCGTCTGGGCCGCGGCAGGGGTAATGGGCAATTCGGTCTTGAGTGCGCGCGGTGGTTGTAACGGCGTCAATTCGCGGACGTGCAGGTTTGCTAACGGCGTTTGGTTCATAGGGCATAGATTAGGTAAGACAAAAACGCAAAGACATGGGTACGTGCCTTTGCGTCTTCGCGTCGGGTATTCAGATTGCCGCTCCTAGTATACCGTGAATCGCAGCGAGCGCGACGCGCGCGGGATGACGCTGCGTCTTCTGTGATAGTCATTTATGCTCCGGCCATCATGCGCTCGTAGGCGGCGCGCAGCGCAGCCGCTTCCTCATTGCTGAGCGGCATGAGCGGCAAGCGCAGGGCTGTTTCGGGCAAGTTGCTTGTCCAAGCCAACGCGGCTTTAAGCGCCGGCGGGGTATTGATCGGGTCGATCAGGTCGCGCACCGCGCTGAGGCGGGCTTGGGCCGCCGAGACATCACCACCGTTGTGGTACGCATCGAACACGGCGCGGGCAAGGCGGGGGAAAGCGCTGGAGAGCGCAGTAATCGCGCCGGCGGCGCCACCGGCCAGCGCGCGGGCGATGAGGCGGTCGCTGCCGGTAAAGATGCGCAATTGCGGGTAGCGGTCAATCAGCATCTTGGAATGTTCCCAATCGCCGCTGCTGTCTTTGAGGCCGAAGAATTGGCCGGGATGGCTATCGAGCAGGCCATCGATAATTGTGGTCGTAATCGGCACCCCGGTCACTTGCGGGATGTGGTAGAGCATGACCCGCGCCTCAGCCGGCAATGCGTCGCAGAGAGCGCGAAAATAGGCCAAGATACCGGTCTCGCTCGGTTGCTTGATGTAAAACGGCGGCATCACCAGAATAGCATCAACCCCTAGCTCGATTGCCGCGCGGCTCAGCGCAATCGTATCGGTGAGCGCCGCGCAGCCGGTGCCGGCGATCACGCTCAGCTCACCGCGATGCTGAAGAATAATTTCCAAGGTGCGGATCCGCTCGGCGACGCTCATTGATGGCCCCTCGCCAGTAGTGCCGAGCGCAAGCACGCCGTGCAAGCCGCCATCGGCCAGAAATTGTAAATATCCCGGCAGCCATTCATAATCAACCGGGCCGACATCGCTGGTGAATGGGGTGAGCATTGCGCTAATAATGCCCCGAATCTCTGCCATAGCAGCTCCTCCTCCCTGATCATTGCATTTGGTAGAATCTACCACTAATATCGTTTTGCGTAAACACGACGCGCCACATGGTGTAGAATCAATCGGCGGCAAGCAAGCTTATACCAGTGAAGAAGGCGGTTATGAAAGGTCTTGTGCTGAGCGGCGGCAAAGGAACGCGGCTGCGCCCAATAACGTATACCAGCGCCAAGCAATTGGTGCCGGTGGCAAATAAGCCGGTGCTCTTTCGCGTCATCGAAGCGATCCGCGATGCCGGCATCACCGACATCGGCATTGTGATCGGCGATACTGGCGACGAGATTCGGTCAGCGGTCGGCAATGGCCGGCGGTGGGGCGTCAAAATTACCTACATCCCACAGGAAGCGCCGCTGGGGTTGGCGCATGCAGTCAAGATTAGCCGCGATTTTCTCGGCGATGACCGGTTTGTGATGTTTTTAGGCGATAACTGCATTCAAGGCGGGATCAGCCCGCTGATCGAGCAATTTGGGCGGAGTGACTACAATGCGCAGATCGTGTTGAAGAAAGTAGCCGATCCGCGCTCGTTCGGCGTCGCCGAACTCGATGATGATGGGCGTATCATCCGGCTGGTTGAGAAACCGCGCGAACCGAAGTCGGATCTGGCGCTGGTCGGGATTTACATGTTCGATCACCACGTCTTCGAGGCGGTCGAGGCGATCAGGCCCTCGGCGCGCGGCGAGCTGGAGATTACCGATGCGATCCAGTGGTTGGTGAGCCACGGCTACAATGTCTACCCATACATCCATGAAGGGTGGTGGATCGATACTGGCAAAAAGGACGATATGCTCGAAGCCAACCGGCTGGTACTCGAAGAGATGGAGCCATCGGTGCAGGGATACGTCGATCGCGATTCACAGTTGATCGGCAAGGTGATTATCGAGCCGGGGGCCGAGATCATCAACAGCACGATTCGCGGGCCGGCGATTATTGGTGAGCATACGCGGATTGTGAATGCGTATGTGGGGCCGTTTACCTCGATTTACCATCACTGCCACATCGAAGAGTGCGAAATCGAGCATAGCATTGTGCTGGAATATTGCACCATCCGCGGCTTGCCCCACCGTTTGGAAGACAGCCTGATCGGGCGCAATGTCGAGATCGGGCGCAGCCCGTTGCGGCCCAAGGCGTACCGGTTGATGTTGGGCGACAATAGTTCGGTGGGGGTATTGTAGCGACACAGCGTGCTGTGCCCCAAGAGACACAGCACGCTGTGCCCCAAGAGACACAGCACGCTGTGCCCCAAGAGACACAGCACGCTGTGCCCCTACCATCCCGCTGCATCCGCATCAGACTGAACTTCTTGGCG
>JAUQOZ010000093.1 GCA_030550625.1 Chloroflexota bacterium
TTTGCACGCAGAAGGTCAGGGGTTCGAATCCCCTTCGCTCCACCAATTACCTCCTCCCCTCCTGCTGTGCGGGCGGGCCGTAGCAAAGCTGCGGCCCGCTTGTGTTTTTGGGCGAATGGTGCGCTATTGCAGGCCGGTTGCAGAAAAGACGGCGAGCGGATGACATCCAGTTGCTCGCTGCCATTGCGAGGGGGCGTAGCCCCCGCAGCAATCTCCTGCTGCGGCGGGAAGAGTGGGTTACTGGGATAGGAGAGTGTTGTACGCGCCGCCTCCTCGCAATGACAAGCGGGAGGGGGGGATGGGCATCCCCCCAGCGGGCAAGGGTTGGAGTGGGGGCAGCATCCCCAAGCCCATCTTCACAACGACCGGCCACCATATCATTGCGCGTGGGCTACGTCTCCGTAGTAATCTCCTGCTGCGGCGGGAGGAGTGGGGGGCTAGGATCGGTCGCAGGAAAAGCGGGCAGCGGATGGCGTCCGCTCTCGTGGGGGATTGCTTCGGACGCGCCGTGCCAGTCATACGGCCTAGGTGAGGGGATGGTGTCATACGCGGCGTGTCCTCGCAATGACAAGCGGGGCGGGGAATGCGCCTCCCTTCCCCAGCGGTTGAGGGGCGGACAAACCATGTGGTTGAGCACACCTGTTAACGCTGTGCGATGCCTCAAAGCGGTTCGGTACTCCCCTCGCCCGCGCCAGTGGGAGAGGGGCTGGGGGTGAGGGTCAGCAGCCCGCGCAGCGGGCTTCGTAACCCTAGCCCGGCCCTTCAGGGCCGGGTGCCGGACAAATGTTCTGTCCGCCCTTGAACCTTCAGCGGCAAGGGTACCTCTTCCGTGCTCGCGGGGGATTGCTTCGCTTCGCTCCGCTCGCAATGACAGGCCAGTATGTCATTGCGAGGGGGCGCAGCCCCCGAAGCAATCTCCTAATGGAGCGGGGGTTACTGGGATAGGTCATAGGACGGGCGGGCAGCGGATGGCGTCCGCTCTTGCGGGGGATTGCTTCGGACGCGCCGTGCCAGTCATACGGCCTAGGTGAGGGAATGACTGCTGGCGCGACGCGTCCTCGCAATGACAACAGGGACAGAGGATGGCTGCGGCGTAAGAATCAACCTGTGCCAGAGCATAGCGAAAAAGACCGGTCAGGTTTACATCGCTCTGTCGCTGTGACAATGGGTTCACACTCATAACGGCGTAGCATCGCTACGCCTTTCAATTTTTCTTTCAATTCGTAAAATCTCGAAAACACTTGACAAACTTTGAAAATTACTCTAGACTATGAAAACAATTCCCGGATAGTATGGATGCTCAAGCAGGCGGTTGTTCTTTTCGTTTATCACCGTGATCGTGGCAGGGCAAACCCTGTGTGACCCAGTATTCCGAGATGTGCCGATCAGAAGAGGGCAAAGCGCATGACAGAACATCACAACGATGCACTCCCGCCGGAGGTGCGGCGTGACCAGATTATGGCGCTGTTGCAACGCCACGGCCAAGTGACTGTGAAGTGGTGCGCTGAGCAGTTGGGTGTTTCCGAAGTGACGATCCGCAGTGATTTTGCCCTGCTCGAACGCGAAGGTTTGTTGCGGCGGGTGTGGGGGGGAGCAGTGCTCGATCGTCCGCTGTGGCCGGAAGGCAGTTTCGCGTCACGCCTGAAGGTGCAGTCGGCGGAAAAGGAGCGGATCGCGCGCGCGGCAGCCGAACTGATCGTTGACGGCGACACGGTGATGCTCGATGCCAGCACGACGGCTTATGCTATTGCCCGCCAGATTGCTGATCGGCGCAATCTCACCATTATTACCAACGGGATGCATCTCGCACTGGCGCTGGGGGCTAATCCGGCGATCACGACCATTGTCATCGGCGGGCAGGTGCGCGGCGATACCGGTTCGTTGACGGGCACGCTGGCCGAAGAGATGTTGCAGCGGTTGCATGCTGATAAGGGGTTCTTTTCGGCGCGCGGGTTGACGGTAGCGAAAGGATTGACCGAAAGTTCGATTCCTGAAGGGTTGTTGAAGGCCGAGATGGTTCGTCACGTCGATCGGGTGATTGCGGTGCTCGATAGCAGTAAGCTCGGCCAAACTGCGCTGACTAGCTTCTGCCCGGTTGAGGGTATCCATCATCTGATCACTGCCGGCCCGGAAGCTGCTGAACGCAGCGCCCCTTTTACCGAATTCTTTCCAGTTACGATCGTGTAGCGAGGAGGCTATGCAAGGTTCTCCTGTGTTGGAGATGCGCGATATTTCGCGTCGGTTCGGCAGCACGCAGGCGTTGGCCGGCGTGAGTCTGCGCCTCTATCCCGGCGAGGTGCATGCCTTGCTGGGTGAAAATGGCGCCGGTAAATCAACCTTGATCAAGATTATGACCGGCGTACATCAGCCTGATAGCGGCCAAATCCTGCTCGATGGCCGCCCGGTGCGAATCAGCAGCACGCTGGAGGCGCAGCGGTTGGGGATTGCGGCGATTTACCAAGAGCCGCTGATGTATCCCGATCTGAATGTGGCTGAGAATATCTTTATCGCTCACGCCGGGCGCGGGCCATTGGTCAATTGGGGCAAGATGTATCGCGAAGCGGAAGCGATCTTGGCCCAGCTCGATGTGCGGCTCGATGTGCGCCAACCGGCGCGCGGCTTGAGCGTGGCCGCCCAACAAACGGTTGAGATTGCCAAGGCGTTGTCGTTGCAGGTACGTGTGTTGATTATGGATGAACCGACGGCGGCGTTGTCGGCGCACGAGGTCGAGCAGCTCTTTGCGATTGTGCGCCGGCTGCGCGCGCAGGGGGTAGCCATTCTCTTTATTTCTCACCGGCTGGAAGAGGTGTTTGAAATTGCCGACCGGATTACCGTCTTTCGCGATGGCCGGCTGATTTCGTCGGCGCCGCGGGCTGATGTCACCGTCGAGCAAGCCATCCGCGATATGGCTGGGCGCAGTGTCGAGCAGCTCTTCCCGCGCCGCCATACGGTGCGCGACGAGACACTGGTGCAGGTGCGCGATTTGGGCCGTCAAGGCGCGTTTCATGGCGTTTCATTCGACGTGCGCGCCGGTGAGGTGCTCGGTTTTGCTGGTTTGGTCGGCGCGCGCCGCACTGATGTCGGCTTAGCGTTATTTGGCATCGCTCCGGCGGATCGGGGCACGATCACGATTGCCGGCCAGCCGGTACGGATTGCTCATCCGCGCCAAGCGATGCGCCACGGCATCGCCTACGTGAGCGAGGATCGGCGAGGGCTAGGCTTGTCATTGCCAATGTCGATCGCAGCCAACATTACATTGCCCACCTTGCGCCGCTACCTTAATCCGCTGGGATTGTTGCGCCGGCCAGCCGAAATGGCCACTGCCGAAGAGTTTCGCCGCCGGCTGGCGATCCGCGCGCCCTCGGTTGAGGTGGAGGTGGGCAAGCTATCGGGCGGCAATCAACAGAAGGTGATGTTGAGCAAGTGGCTGAATACCCGTCCCCGTCTGCTGATTCTCGACGAGCCGACGCGCGGGATCGATGTCGGCGCGAAGGCTGAGGTGCATCAGATGATCGATGATTTGGCCGCCGAAGGGATTGCGATCATTCTCATCTCTTCCGATTTGCCCGAAGTATTGGCAATGAGCGATCGGGTGTTGGTCATGCGCGAAGGCCGGCAAATGGCCATCTTTGACCGCCACGAGGCGACCCAAGAGCGAGTGTTGGCAGCGGCGATGGGCCAGCGCGATGCCGCATAGCGATGGCCGATGTGATGAGTAGAAACGCAGTAGGAGCGTGGTCATGCACACATGGCGACAGCGGATCCGGCCAGAGCAGATCCGCGAGCTGAGTTTGATTGGGCTGATTGTGATTGCGCTGCTGATCTTTGGTTGGCAGATCGAGAACTTTCTTTCGGCCCGCACGTTCAATCGTATTACCTCCAGTGTTGCAATTGTCGGTATGGTGGCGATTGGCCAGACGCTGGTGGTCTTGACGCGCAATATCGATCTGTCGGTGGGTTCGATTGTTGGCTTTACCGCCTATTTTGTCGGGTCGCAACTAGCTGCTAATCCCGGTCTGCCGCCGGTGATGGCAGTGGTCTTAGCTGTGTTGACTGGCGGTACATTGGGGTTGGTGAATGGTCTGATCGTCGCCTATGGCCGGGTGCCGGCGATTATCACCACCCTCGGTACGCTGGCGATCTACCGTATGCTGCTGATCAACTATGCCAACGCGCGCACGATCACGGTCGATTCGCTGCCATCGTGGGTCGTTGAGCTGAGCCGGCAGACGCTCTTTGCGATCGGTGATTTCGCTGTCCGTCCACTGTTTGCGATCACCATCGTCGCCGTGATCGGGTTTCAGTTTGTGCTGGCCTATACCGTGTTTGGCCGGCGCTTATACGCGATTGGCTCTAACCCCGAAGCGGCCCGCTTTGCCGGTTTGCCGGCGCAACGTACCGTGTTGGCGGCGTTTGTGCTGTGCGGGATGCTGGCTGGTATGGCTGGTTTCCTCTTCCTTGCCCGTTTCGGCAACATTACCGCCGTCGCCGGGCAAGGGATCGAGCTTGAGTCGGTGGCGGCAGTCGTGGTTGGCGGCGTCAATACCTTCGGCGGTTCGGGCACGGTGCTGGGCGCGTTGCTCGGCGCGTTCCTGATCGATCTGTTGGGGCAGGGGTTGCTGCGCTGGCTCGGCATCAGCGAGTTTTGGCGCGACGCGCTGCTCGGATTGCTGATCCTGCTGGCGGTGGCTTCCGACTCAGTCATTTTGGGATGGTTACGCCGGGTGTGGGCCGCGCCGGCGCTGCGCGCGGAGGTGAGCAATGAAGGCTAAGTTGCGCCGCCTGCTGAGCTGGGAAGGGTTGCTGCTGGCGATTTTAGCGCTGGTGGTAGTGGTGAATGCCAACCTTGCTCCGGCGTATTTGAGCTTAAACAACCAGATCAATCTCTTTCAGTTGTCGATCGAGAAGATTATAGTTGCGTTGGTGATGGCCTTTATCATCATCAACGGCGAGATCGATCTGTCGGTAGCGTCGGTGATGGGGCTGGCCGCGTGTATTGTTGCGGTGCTGTTCGATCGTGGCGTGCCGATGGAGGTGGCGATCGTGGCCGCGCTGCTAGCCGGTGCGCTCTGTGGCGCCTTCAACGGCTTTTGGGTGGCATATATTGGCTTGCCGTCGTTGGCTGTCACCCTAGCCGGGATGATCGGTTTCCGTGGTGTGGCTCGCATCTTGATCGAAGACCGCTCAATCAGCGGTTTTCCGGCGTGGTTTACCGCGCTTGGCCAACAGCCATTGATTGGCCCGTTTCCCTTTAGCCTGATCCTCTTTGCGCTGCTGTTTACGCTGGCCTTAATCGTGCTGCAATACTCTGGCGTAGGCCGCTTGGTCTATGTCATAGGTCACAATGCCGCCGTGGCGCGCTATTCCGGCATCGATGTTCCCCGGCTCAAACTCGGTCTGTTTATCGCTTCCGGCTTTGTTGCTGCGCTGGCCGGCGTCTTGCTCGCCGCCCGCCTTGGTGCGGTGCGCGGCAATACCGCCGATGGCTTCGAGCTCGACATCATCACGATGGTGCTGCTCGGCGGGGTGAGCATCTTTGGCGGCACTGGCAATCTGGCCGGCGTCGGCCTGTCTATTCTCGTCATCCTCAACCTGCGCAACGGGATGTCGTTGCTCAATGTGACCGGCAATGTGCAGACCGGCGTGGTTGGGATGTTGTTGATCTTGTCGGTGTTATTGCCCAATCTAGCGCAGATGGCGCGCGAACGCTGGCAGCGGCGCGCCGTGCAACGAAAGGAGGTGCAGGCTGGCGTTGAGACGAGCGTTTCATCGTAGCTGATGGTGTGCGAACAGTGGTGTTCAAGCTGTACTCGTGGTGAGAGGAGTGTGCCCATGCAGGCGACCAAACGACATCTGTTCTTTGCCGTAACGCTGATCATTGCCTTGTTGTTAGCGGCCTGTACGCCGCAATCGCAGACACCTGCGCCGACGAGCGCTCCGGCGCCGACGAGCGCTCCGGCGCCGACGAGCGCTCCGGCGCCGACCACTGCCCCGACCGGTGGCGTGGTCTCGGCGACTCCCGGTCTTGATATCAACATGATCCTATTGCCCAAGTTCCTCGGCATCGCCGTCTTTGATCAAGCCTACGAAGGCGCGAAAGAGGCCCACGCCGAGCTAGGCAATAAAGGCAACCTGATCTTCACCGGCCCGACGGCTGAGAACTCGGTGGCGGGGCAGATCGAGACGCTGACCAACGCGGCGACGCAGGGGGTCAAGGCGGTGATGCTCTCGAACAACGCTGGCGACCAGATTGCGGCGGCGGCGCAAGCGGCGCAGGCGGCGGGGGTGAAGGTGGTGACGTGGGATTCGCCCATCCCGTCGGCGCAAGGCGAGAGCGTGTTCGTGGCGCAGGTTGACTTCAACGAGACGGGCCGGGTGATGGCGGATATGGCGTTGTCGATCCTCGGCCCGCAGGGTGGTGAATTCGCGATCTTGTCAGCCTCGCCTGACGCAGCGAACCAGAATGCGTGGATCGCGGCGATGAAGCAGGTGTTGACTGAGCCGAAGTATGCCAATCTGAAGCTGGTCGATACGGTGTACGGCAACGACCAGTCGGAGGAGAGCTATAATCAGGCGCTGGCGTTGGTGGACAAATATCCGAACCTGAAGCTGATTATGGCGCCGACGACGGTGGGGATTGCGGCGGCGGCGAAGGCGATGACCGACGAGGGGTTGTGCGACAAGGTGAAGGTGTCGGGTTTGGGTCTGCCGTCCGAGATGGTCAGCTACACCCTGAGCGGGTGCGCGCCGCAGTTTGCGCTGTGGAGCTTCAAAGACCTCGGCTATCTGACCTATCATCTCACCTACCTACTGGCTTCGGGCGCGTTGCAAGGTGTTGAAGGCGAGCGGTTCAACGCCGGACGGATGGGGACGTACACCATCGAGAAGGATCCCACCCGGCCCAACGGGTTGCGCGTGCTGATGGGGCCGTTTACCGTGTACACGGCTGAAAACGTTAACCAATAGAGAGGGACGCACGGCTTTACTTATAACAGGCAAATCGCAGGACAGGCGGCGAGTGGATGGCGTCCGGCTGCTCAATGTCATTGCGCGGGGACATAGGCACACTGCGTTACAGTGTGCCTTCCCCCGCAGCAATCTCCCGCTGCGGCGGGAGGAGTGGGTTACTGGGATCGGTTGCAGGATGGGCGGGCAGTGGATAGTATCCGCTCGATTGCTGTCATTGCGAGGGGGCGTAGTCCCCGAAGCAATCTCCTACTGGAGCGAGAGGAGTGGATTACTGGGATAGGAGAGTGTTGTACGCGGCGCGTCCTCGCAATGACAAAAGAAGAGCGGGATTCTGCACCGCTTGGGCATCTCGGTGTATTGCCGCTCAGCGCGGTTCGCAATGACAGCATAGCGCCAGCCCGCATAGCAGGCTGGGCAAATCAAGCTTGACCCTTCCAGATAAGAACCAGCGAGGTTCCTATGAAACGAGTCGGTTTTACCCTTAAAGTCAAACCAGAATTGATCGACGAATACAAAGCCCATCACGCCAACGTCTGGCCAGAGATGCTTGATGCGCTGCGCCGGCACGGCTGGCATAACTACACCCTGTTTATGCGTGATGATGGCCTGTTGTTTGGTTATGTCGAAGTGCCGGAGAGTTTTGAGAAAGCGCTGGCCGGTATGGCTGCCGAAGAGGTGAATGCGCGCTGGCAGGCGATGATGGCGCCTTATTTCGAGAATCTGAGCGGCGCGTATGCTGATCAGAGTATGGTACAACTCGAAGAGGTATTTCATCTCGATTGAGGAAGGGGCATAGCGGTTTTACCTCTGCGCCCTCTGCGTGCTCTGCGGTAAACCTATCATCGCAGGAGGGCGATGATAAATGCATTCCGCAGGATGAATGCCGGGCTGGCGGCAGGGGTATAGCAGCTTTGCCTACTATCTCTCTGCGCGCTCTGCGGTAAAGCTAACCCAACAGACCGGAGAAGACTATGACCTTTCCTGCTCCAACTTCAGCCCAGATCGAGGCGGCCTATGCGGTGGCCCGCGAACGCTATGCGGCGCTGGGAGTTGATACAGAAGCGGCGTTGGAAACGCTAGCGACCGTGAGCCTCAGCCTGCACTGCTGGCAAGGTGATGATGTCGGCGGGTTTGAGAATCCCGGCGGCCCGCTCGAAGGCGGGATTGCCGCGACCGGCAATTATCCGGGCAAGGCGCGCAACGGCGATGAGCTGCGGAGCGATCTCGATCTGGTGTATCGCTTGTTACCGGGCCGCCATCGCCTCAATCTGCACGCCATCTATGCCGAAACCGGCGGCGTTAAGGTTAGCCGTGACGAGCTGCGCCCTGAACACTTTGCCACATGGCTCGATTGGGCGAAGGCCAACGGTCACGGTATCGACTTCAACCCAACCTGCTTTTCGCACCCGCTGGCCGCCGATGGGATGACGTTGGCCCATCCTGATCCCGCCATTCGCCGCTTCTGGATCGACCACTGCGTCGCGTGCCGGCGGATCGGCGCCCATTTTGGCCGTGAACTCGGCACGCCCTGCGTGACGAACATCTGGATCCCTGATGGCGCTAAAGATACTCCGGTTGACCGGTTGGGGCCGCGCCAGCGTTTGCGCGAGTCACTCGACGCGATTCTGGCCGAGCCGCTCGATCCGGCTCACAATCGTGATGCGGTGGAAGCCAAGCTCTTCGGCATCGGTTCTGAGAGCTATGTCGTTGGCTCGCACGAATTCTACCTCGGCTACGCCGTCAGCCATCCCGGCCTGTTGCTCTGTCTTGATAGCGGCCATTTCCATCCCACCGAGACCATCTCGGATAAAATCTCAGCGGTTTTGCTGTTTGTCGATGAACTGTTGCTGCATGTCAGCCGGGGCGTGCGCTGGGATAGCGATCACGTCGTGACCTTCTCTGACGAAACCCAAGCGATCATGCAAGAGGTGGTGCGCGGCGGTTTTCTCACTCGCACGCACATTGGTCTCGATTTCTTTGATGCTAGCATCAACCGGGTTGCGGCATGGACGATCGGTGCGCGGAATGCGTTGCGTGCCTTACTCGTAGCGCTGCTCGAACCCACGGCCCGGTTGCGCGAACTCGAACTGGCCGGCGATACGACAGCTCGCCTTGCGTTGCTCGAAGAGCTGAAGGGAATGCCATGGCAGGCGGTGTGGGATGTCTACTGCTATCGCAATGATGTGCCAGCCGGGGTGAGTTTTCTCAACGAGATTAAGCGCTACGAAGCTGAGGTATTGGCTGCGCGCTGACCGTTGCAACGATACATCTCGCGCGATTGTCTACCGAAACAGGGAGTTTCCTGATGAACACAGACACCACTCGTTTTCGCCACGTCTCTTATGGCTGGGATGCGGCGTATGCTGCGACGCTCGATCCCGTGGCCCGGCTGGTCTATCGCTCGAACCTACTCGGCAGCGATCAGCGGATCACCAACACCGGCGGCGGCAATACGTCGGCCAAAATCAGCGAGCGCGATCCGCTCACCGGTGCGCCGGTTGACGTGTTGTGGGTGAAGGGTTCTGGCGGTGATCTGCGCACCAGCACGCGCGCTAATTTCGCCTCGCTTGAACTGAACAAGCTACGTGAATTGCGCGCGATCTATCTGCGCGATCCCAACCGCGGCCCGAAAACGGCCATCGAAGACGCGATGGTTGATCTCTATCCCCATTGCACCTTCAATCTCAACCCGCGCGCGTCGTCGATCGATACCCCGCTCCATGCCTTCATTCCCTACCGCCACGTCGATCACATGCATCCCAATGCGGTGATCGCGATTGCCGCCTCGCGCAACGGCGAGCGGCTGACCCGCGAGATCTACGGTGATGAGGTGATTTGGACGCCGTGGCAGCGGCCCGGTTTTGATTTGGGCATGACGCTGGAACGGATTTGCCGCGAGCATCCGCAGGCGAAAGGTGTGATTTTGGGCGGGCATGGTCTCATCAATTGGGCGGATGATGATCAAGAGTGCTACGAGCGCACGCTCGATCTGATCGAGCGGGCAGCGCGCTATATCGAAGAACGTGATCGCGGTGAAGCAACTTTCGGCGGGCCAAAGTATGCTGCGTTACCGCTCACCGAGCGACGGGAGACGTTAGCGGCCATCTTGCCGTGGCTGCGCGGCCAGATCAGCCGCCAGCGCCGGTTTATCGCCACCATCCAAGACGATGATCGCACCTTGCGCTTTGTCAATAGCGTTGATGCGCCGCGTTTGGCTGAGCTGGGCACTAGTTGTCCCGACCACTTTCTGCGCACCAAGATCAAGCCACTCTACATTGATTGGAATCCGCAGGCCGAGAGTCTGGCCGATCTACGCCGCAAGCTGGCCGATGGTCTTGAAGGCTATCGCGCCGATTACACTCGCTACTACGAAACCCACCGCCATCCCGATTCGCCGCCGATGCGCGATCCAAACCCGACCGTGATCCTGATACCCGGCTTGGGCATGATTGCGTGGGGCAAAGACAAGAGCGAGTCGCGGGTGACTGCCGAGTTCTATACCGCCGCGATCGAGGTGATGCGGGGGGCCGAAGCGATTGATGAGTATGTGGCGCTACCGCTGCAAGAGGCCTTTGATATCGAGTACTGGCAGCTTGAAGAGGCGAAGTTGCGCCGTATGCCGCCGGAAAAAGAGCTGGCCCGGCAGGTGATTGCAGTGGTGGGCGGCGGCAGCGGGATCGGGCGCGAGGTGGCGCTGCGTTTAGCCAATGAAGGCGCGCATATCGTGTGCGTTGACAAAGACGGCGCTGCGGCGCAGGCGACGGCACAGGCCATCATTGAACGGCATGGCATGGGGATCGGCGTCGCCGGCAGTGATATTTCGGCCTGCGGCCCGGCCATCGGCTTGGTGGCCGACATCACCGACCGCGCAAGTGTGCGCGCGATGATCCAGCAAGCAACGCTGGCCTATGGCGGCCTCGACGCGGTAGCCGTCACTGCTGGCATCTTTGTCGCTCCCGATGCCGAAGGCCGCATCCGCGACGAGCAGTGGGCGCTGACCTTCGCGATCAACGTGACCGGCCACTATCTGGTTGCCGACGAAGCCGCCAAGCTCTGGCGCGAGCAGGGCTTGCCGGCTAATCTGGTGCTTACAACCTCGGTCAATGCCGTGGTAGCCAAGAAGGGATCGTTGGCCTATGACACCAGCAAAGCCGCCGCCAATCACCTTATTCGCGAATTGGCCATCGAACTCGCGCCGCTGGTGCGGGTCAACGGCGTCGCACCGGCGACGGTCGTGCAAGGCAGCGGCATGTTCCCGCGGGATCGGGTGATTGCCTCGCTCACTAAATACGGCATTCCCTTCACACTCGATGAACCTACTGAGGCGCTAACCGAGAAACTGGCCCGCTTCTACGCCGAACGGTCGCTCCTCAAGCGTCCGATTACACCGGCTGATCAGGCGGAAGCCTTCTTCTTGCTGCTCAGCCAGCGCCTCAGCCAGACGACCGGCCAGATCATTACGGTTGACGGTGGCTTGCACGAGGCCTTCTTGCGGTGATATGAGGAAGCACTATGCCCGAATTGGCCCATTTTATCGCAATTGACATCGGCGCTTCCGGCGGAAGAGTCATATTAGGTCGCTGGGACGGCAGCCGGCTGGCGCTCGACGAACTCCACCGCTTTCCGAATGGGATGGTCGAACGTGATGGCCATCTGTTTTGGGATGCCAACCGGCTTTGGCGCGAGGTGCAGCACGGATTGCGCCAGTATGCCCAACACGAGCATGGCTCGTTGCTGGCCAGTATCGGGATTGATACGTGGGCGGTTGATTATGGCCTGCTCGATGCACAGGGTGCGTTAATCGGCGATCCCTACGCTTACCGTGATCCGCGCAACGAGGGCATTGCCGAGCAGGTCGATCAGCTCATCTCGCCGGAAGAACTCTACGAGCGCACCGGGTTGCAGCGGTTGCCGTTTAATACGCTCTACCAACTGTATGCTGAACGGCAGGGGGAACGGTTGGCGCAGGCGGCGACAATGCTGCTCATGCCCGATCTCTTTCACTACTGGCTGACTGGGCAGCGGGTCGCCGAATACACCAACGCGACCACAACGATGTTTCTCGATGCGCGGCAGCGGGTATGGGCAACCGATCTGCTCACCCGCTTGGGCCTGCCGCCGCACATCCTGCCGCCGCTGGTGATGCCGGGCACGCGCCTCGGCCCGCTGCGGCCCGAACTCCAAGCTGATCTGGGGTTGCCGGCGAGTGTGACGGTGGTGGCGGTAGGCACCCACGACACCGCTAGCGCAGTTGCCGCCGTACCGCATCTCGATGCACAGAGCGCCTACATCAGCAGCGGCACGTGGAGTCTGGTCGGCGTCGAGCGGACTGAACCGCTGATCAATGATGCGGCCCGCCAATTGAATGTCACAAACGAAGGCGGCGTGTACGGTACGATCCGCTTGCTCAAGAACGTAAGCGGGCTGTGGTTGTTGCAAGAGTGCCAACGGCGCTGGCAGGAAGAGGGTTTGCGCCTGACGTGGGATGAGATTGTCGCGCAAGCCGCTGCCGCACCGCCGCGCCGCTCGCTGATCGATCCCGATGCACCCGAATTTCTCGCTGTCGGCGATATGCCGGCCCGCATTCGCGACTATTGCCGGCGCACCGGTCAACCGGCGCCGGAAACGGTTGGCGAGATTGCACGCTGCTGTCTCGATAGCCTTGCCCTGCGCTACCAGCAGGTGATTGATGCGCTAGCCGATCTGACCGGCCAGACCATCACTACTGTGCGGATCGTTGGCGGCGGCAGCCAAAACGCGCTGCTCTGCCAATTAACCGCCGATGCTTGCCGGCGTCCAGTTATGGCTGGGCCTGTCGAAGGTACGGCATTAGGTAACATTCTCGTACAGGCGATTGCGATGGGTTATCTGCCTGATCTGGCGACCGCGCGGCAAGTGGCTGCCGCTTCGGTGACGCAGCAACGCTACGAACCGCAGGGTGCAAATTTGTTGGCCTAGTCTACATGTGCGCTATCGGGCGTATTATGGAGTGCGGCAGTTTGACTGCCGCACTCCATATACTCATCTCCCAGCTACAACTCGTTCATGTTCCCCAACACCTCTTCTGCCTGCGCCACAATTGCTTCCCGCTCAGCGGCGCTAAGCCGGCTGAGG
>JAUQOZ010000091.1 GCA_030550625.1 Chloroflexota bacterium
CAAATGGTGTTTGCTAGCCAAGGGTTTATCGAGTATCTTTGGGGCATAGCTCTGCCTCCAGCGGTCGTTCTCGCCAGCGCAGGAGATTGCTTCGGGGGCTGCGCCCCCTCGCAATGACAGCAAGCGTACTTCCTGCGATGGCGTGAAAGGTCATCTTATCTAAGCAACACTCCCTATGCCTACCTCTCCCCTTCTCCGCTTTTACCTGCTTGCCTTTGGCCTTGCGTGGCTGGGTTGGCTTCCGGCGGCGCTAGGGTCGCGCGGGATTGCGCCCTTTACAGCGCCAGTCTGGCAAGTGCTGCTGATCTTGCCCGCGGTAGCGCCGGCGCTGGCCGCCGGTTGGGTGACGCGGGCAAGCTATGGGCCGGATCGGGCCAATGCCCTGTTTGCGGCGCTGCTCCAATGGCGGGTCGCGCCGATCTGGTATCTGGCGGCGGTTGGCGGGCCGGTGGTGATCGCAGGGTTGGCAAGGGCGCTTGCCATGCTGTTGGTTTGGCCAGACGAGCTGCCAGCACCGCAAGGCGAACGGGTTGCGGTGGTAATCGCTACACTGATCAGCTCGCTGTTGGCCAATCCGTGGGAAGAGGTTGGCTGGCGCGGGTTTGCGCTGCCGCACTGGCAGCAACGCTACCATGCGCTGGCAGCCACCGTGATCGTGGGCGGGTTGTGGGGGCTATGGCATCTGCCAATCTTTTTTTGGATCGGCAATCCGATGGCGAATTACCCGTTTGTGCCGTGGTTGGCAGGCACTATTGCTGGGTCGGTGATCTACACGTGGCTCTACAACAGCGCCGCCGGTAGTCTGTTGCCGGTGACGCTGTTTCACGTCGCGTTCAACACGGCGGTAACGGCGATCGGCGGGTCGGTTACGGCGCTGGCCGTGGTGCAAATCCTGATCGCGCTGGCCATCATCATCGCTACGGGGCCGGCCCAGCTCGCGCGGCGCGACCGGGTGCGCTGGCGGGGGTGAGCACTAGCGTGGAGTGCGGCAGTCAAACTGCCGCATTCCACCTTGGTCAGGGTGTTCCGGAGTGATATGCCGTATCGGCAATCTCCGCTGACTTGCTCACGGTTCATCACAATGCGATGAGCATAGCCAGACCACACACCTTCCCCAGTTGCCCATCTATAACGCAATCTCAATGATTCCGCATCAGCTTGCGGTATATACTGAAAACGGGCACCTGTTTCATCGCTTGCGCTAGCACTAGTTTCAGCGCAAGAGCATCGTTATCTTGTTTGTGATGCCTGTTGCGTGCTCATCGGAGACTAGCCGACCGGGTCACGGATTGTTTGTGTAGCCAATGAGCGTGATCTCTACCGTTACCGCTTGTCGTCTTGCTCAGAGCCTATATCAGCGCGCAACGGAAAGGAGGGCGTATGGCTGCTGCTCCGCCAACTCAATTCACTGCCAATCAACTGTGGCATAGCGAGTCGCCGGAATATGTGACTGTCACCTTAGCTAGTGATGAACATCATGGCCTGAGCGCCAGCGAAGCGGCCCGCCGGCTCAAACAGTACGGGCCGAATGTGATTACCGCCAAAGGCGGCAAAAGCCCGCTGGTGCGCTTTCTATTGCAGTTTCATAATCCGTTGCTCTATATTTTGCTGGTTGCCAGCTTAATCACGCTGTTGCTCAAAGACCCGGTTGACGCCGCGATTATCTTTGGCGCGGTGTTGGTGAACGTTATTCTTGGCTACATCCAAGAGAGCCGGGCCGAAAAGGCGATCGAGGCCTTGGCCCGTGCGATGAAGATGGAAGCGACGGTGGTGCGCGATGGCAAAACCATGCGTATCCCCGCGGCTGAGTTAGTGCCCGGCGATCTGGTGATCTTACATAGCGGCGATCGCGTACCCGCCGATCTGCGGCTGATCCGCACCCGCGATCTGCAAATCGCCGAAGCGGCGCTGACCGGCGAGTCGGTGCCGGTGAGCAAAGATGCCCACGCCGCTATCGAACCCGATACCGCGCTGGCCGACCGGGTGACGATGGCTTATGCCTCGACGCTGGTGACATACGGGCAAGGGATGGGGATTGTGGTTGCGACCGGTAATCAGACAGAAGTAGGTCGCATCTCGCAGCTCATCGCCAGTGCGCACGATCTGCAAACGCCGCTGACCCGTAAGATCGCCGAGTTTAGCCGGTTGCTGCTCTTTGTCATCCTCGGCTTCGCCGCGTTAACGATGGTGATCGGCTTTATGCGCGGCCAGCCGTTGATCGACTCACTGATTGCCGCGATTGCGCTCGCAGTGAGCGCCATCCCAGAAGGGTTGCCCGCTGCGGTTACGGTGACACTGGCGATCGGCGTGGTGCGCATGGCGCGCCGGCAAGCGATCATCCGCAAGCTGCCGGCGGTTGAGACACTGGGCAGCACGACGGTTATCTGCTCAGATAAGACCGGCACGCTGACCCAAAACCAGATGACCGTGCAGCGGATTGTGGCTGGTGGTGAATCATTCGCCACCACCGGCTCAGGCTACCAACCAGAGGGTGAACTCACGCTGCACGGTGCGCCAGTGAACGTAGCGGCGCATCCGGCGTTGGCGGAATGCCTGCGCGCCGGTCTGCTCTGCAACGATAGCCAACTGGTCGAGGAATCAGGACGCTGGGATGTGAACGGCGATCCGACCGAAGGCGCTCTGTTAGTTGCGGCGTACAAGGCTGGCCTCCATCAAGAGATCTGGCTGCCGCGGCTCGATAGCATCCCCTTTGAGTCGGAACACCAGTATATGGCGACGCTCCACGATGCCGGCCCCGATCGCGAGCGGGTGGTCTATCTGAAAGGGTCGGTTGAGGCCGTTTTGGCGCGCTGCGCGACGATGCTGGACGCTGCCGGCGACCTAGCGCCGTGTGATGCAGCCGCGATCCAACGTGCTGCCGAGGCGTTGGCTGGGCAGGGATTGCGCGTGCTGGCGTTTGCCCGCGGTTGCTTGCCCCCCGGCACGGACTCGATCTCGCATCACGATGTGATGAGCGGGTTAACCTTCCTCGGCCTGCAAGGCATGGTCGATCCGCCCCGTCCTGAAGCGATCACCGCTGTGCGGGCCTGCCAAGAGGCCGGCATCAAGGTCAAGATGATCACCGGCGATCATGCGCTCACCGCGGCGGTCATTGCCGAGCAGATCGGGCTAGAGCGAGGGCGCAGGCCGGCGGTGCTCACCGGGCGCGAGATTGAAGGTCTCACCGATGAGGAACTTAGCGCTGCCGCCGAGTACACGACCGTCTTTGCCCGCGTCACCCCCGAACAGAAGCTGCGGCTCGTGCAAGCATTGCAAGCGCGCGGCCATATCGTGGCGATGACTGGCGATGGCGTCAACGACGCACCAGCGCTCAAGCAGGCCGACATCGGCATTGCGATGGGCCTGATGGGTACTGATGTGGCGCGCGAAGCGGCGGATATGGTGTTGACCGACGACAACTTCGCCACCATCGAAGCCGCGGTGGAAGAGGGGCGCGGCGTGTTTGATAATCTGACCAAAATCATCGCGTGGACGCTGCCCACCAACGTTGGCGAGGGACTAGTCATTCTGGCCGCCATCCTGATCGGCTCGGTCTTGCCCGTCTTGCCAGTGCAAATCTTGTGGGTGAATATGGCTACGGTTGCCGCGCTAGGCATGGTGCTGGCGGCTGAGCGCAAAGAACCGGGGATCATGCAACGCCCGCCGCGCAAGGTTGATGCCCCGATCCTCGATAGCACCTTGCTCTGGCGCACGCTAGCAGTCGGGTTACTGATCGTCATCAGCGCCTTCTCGCTCTTTGAATGGGAATTGCAAGCCGGCGCCAGCCTCGCTGAAGCGCGCACGGTGGCGGTGAATGTGATTGTGATGATTGAGCTATTCTACCTCCTGAACTGCCGCTCACTCACCCATTCGATGTTCCAGATTGGCGTGTTTAATAACCGGTGGCTGTTCGTCGGGGTTGGAGCGATGATTCTCTTGCAACTAGCCTTCACGTATCTACCGTGGATGAACCGGATTATGCAGAGCGCGCCGATCAGCCTCGAAGCTTGGGGGAAGATTATCACGATCGCCTTTATCGGTTACCTCCTGATCGAGCTTGAGAAATGGCTGCGCCGGCAATACGCCAGTCGTCGCCAGCCGGCGTTGGCGTGAGCGTAGCAAAGGCCCTCACCCCCCGGCCCCCTCTCCCACCTCACGGTGAGAGAGGGGGAGCTGCTAGGTGGGAGGGAATAGCCACGAAAAGACGCAAAATACACAAACGTTGTTGTGCTTCTTGGGGGAGAGGCCAGAAGTGCCACCCGGTATGACCCGGCCCTAAAGGGCCGGGCTAGGCTCCCGAAGCCCGCTACGCGGGCTGGCCCTCACCCCCCGGCCCCCTCTCTCACTGGCGTGGGAGAGGGGAGCTGCGCGCTGGCGGGCAAGGCATGGTGGGAGTGGAACGCAATGGCGCGACACCTTCGGCTACATTTGTTATGATAGAACCAGAATGATTACGCCCCAACGAGGTGTTATGGCTGAACCTTTGCTAATGCTTGAAACTGATCCGGCAATTGAAGGTTTGTGGGTCGCGATCGAGACAGCGCGCGCGCAGAGCTACCCGCTCACTAGTGCGGCGTTCCGGCTCACACGCGCACCGCAGACACCCCACGAAGCGTTAGATGCCGCTGCGCGCGAACTCGACTTTCAACCGCTCGGGCCGCACTGGATCGAGGTGCCGCGGCGGATTGCCGTCAAAATTGCCACGCACATTATTGCCCACGATCTCGCCTACCCTGAAGAGATTGTGCCGGCGGCGCAGGCGACGGAACTGGCCAGCAGGGTGTTGGCGCTGGTGGGGCCGCAGGCGCGCTACTTTACCAACGGCGCAGTGAGCGGCGAGTTTGCGATCTATGACATGCAGGGCAATGAAGTGATTGGCTGGCGCTCGCTGAGCGACGCGCCGTTTGACCATGGGCTGTTTGCGCTGGATGATCGGCGCGTGATCGTGTTGTGGGCGGAAGATGCGCCGTAGTTGAGCCATAACCTAGAACCGCGATCTGTTGTCGCATATAATACAAACGTGATGAACCAAACTCGTACCCTTAATCCATCCGCGCTAACTGCGCCCTTCCGCGTGATGTGGGGCGCATTACGCGATTTGTTCGATGAGTTTCTGTTGCTGACACTGGCCAATGTGATGTGGGCGGCGATGAGCGTACCGCTGTTTAGCATTGCCTACGTCGCGATGGTGAGCAATGCGGCGCTGCCGGCGGCAGCGGCGGCGCTCGTGGGAGTCGTGCCGGCAGCTCCTGCGTTTGCCGGTTTGTATGCGCTGAGCAAGCGGATTATTGAGGGGCGGGCCAGCAAACTCAGCGACTTTTTTGCCGGGATGCGGGCTTATGCTGTGCCAGCATGGCGGCTGTACGGGGTATGGATGGCCGGGTTGGTGTTGATTTTGTGGAATCTAGCCTTCTATGCTGGCGTGCCCGGTATCTTGGGCGGGGTGCTGATCGGCTTTTTCCTTTACCTCTTTATGCTCTGGTCGGCGCTGATTATCTACGCCTTTCCGCTCATGGTGCTGATGGAACGGCCTTCGCTGAAGCAGATTGCGCGCAATGCACTGGTGATGATCGTCAGCCGGCCTATCTATACGCTTGTAACCATGCTGCTGATGGGGTTCATCTTGATTCTGAGCAGTGTGGTGCTGGTGGTGCCTTTCTTGCTCTTTGCCGTTGCGCTGTTGGCATTGTGGAGTACGCGAGCTACCCAGTTTTTGATTGATGAAGCGCAGGCCCAAAAAGAAGCGGCGGCGGCTGAAGCGGCGCCGCCAGCGGAAGAGCGGGGCCGGCGCGGGCAGGTGCGGCCTAAATGATACGGCGCAGAGGATGTTAAACGCAAAGGCGCGAAGAACGCAAAGGGCGCAAAGGGTTGGTTGAGGGGGTGGTAGAGAGGCACTAGGGGCGCAGCCGGCCAGCAACCAAGTGATGTTATGATGCGCCGCTTGAAAGCATGAATGGGCGCACCATTGCAAAGGCGATAGTATGTTAACGCGACGGATTATTCCTTGTCTTGACGTGAAGGCTGGGCGCGTGGTGAAGGGGGTCAAATTTCTCAACCACCGCGACGCCGGTGATCCGGTGGCGTTGGCGGCGGCCTATAACGCCGCCGGCGCCGATGAACTGGTCTTCTACGATATTACCGCCTCGAGCGACGAACGAGCGATCATGGTAGACGTGGTCGAACGCACCGCCGCCGAGGTATTTATTCCGCTAACGGTCGGTGGCGGCTTGCGCAGCGTCGAAGATATGTACCGGATGTTGCGGGCTGGGGCTGATAAGGTGAGCCTAAATACGGCTGCGGTCTACAACCCGAACCTGATTGCCGAAGGCGCGCGGCGGTTCGGCAGCCAGTGCATTGTGCTGTCGGTCGATGCCAAGCGGGTCAACGCACCCGGCGAACCACCGCGGTGGGAGGTCTTTACCCACACTGGCGCTAACCCGCGCCCGACTGGCCTCGACGCGATCGAGTGGATCAAGCGCGGGATCGATCTCGGCGCGGGTGAAATTTGCATCAACAGCATGGATGCCGACGGCGCGCGCACCGGCTACGATCTCGAACTGCTGCAAGCGATCACCGCCATCTCGCCGGTACCGGTGATTGCGTCGGGCGGGGTTGGCTCGCCGCACGATATGTACCGCGGGATTGTCGAAGGCGGCGCTGACGCAGTGCTGGCGGCCTCGATCTTCCACTTCGGCGACTATTCGGTCGCCGATGTCAAGCAGTATTTGGCCGAACACGGCGTACCGGTGCGGCGGACGTAGGGACATCGCGGCGCAGAGTCATTGCGACGCAATGTCCCTACGGCGTCACGGCACACCGATTAACGCTACCGCATCGATCTCGCTCCAACTGCCATCACGCTGGTCAAGCGTGATCCGCGCGCCAACGATCCGGGTAAGGGTCTGCTCAACCGTGATCGTCAGCGCAAACGGGCACTCAGGCGCCGGGGCCGGCTCAGCGCGGTAGACCGCCTTTGCTGTGCCTTGTTCGTCAATCAGTTCGACCAGCGTGATGTAGCCGGGTTGGTGGTTCTGGTAGATGATCAAGCCGGTGGCGAAGACCGGATCGGCAAAGGTGACGGTCAGCGTCTCACGGCTGCCGGGAGTAGCCGGCGCCCACGCATGAGGGCTGTCTTGGCACTCTGGCACGTCGGGCGGGCCAACCACGCCGCTCGGGTCGTAATCGGGCGCGTAAAAACTGCTGGCCGTAGCAGACGCCACCCACTGCTGTACCGTCTCGCTCGGCGGCGCTTCAGCGACCGGCGTGAGCGCCATTGCCGTCGCGAGGGCCGCAGCGTCGGTTTGCAAGCGAAACGCGGTCACTGCGCTGTATTCACCACTATTGTCACTCACCCAAACCACGCCGCCGGGAGCGGCGACAATCCCGTTGGGCAAGCTCAACTCGCCGGGGTTTGGAATGCTGCCGGGTGCAGCCGGCGCGCCGCCACGGGCCACAATTGTGCCGTCAGGAGCAAGACGCAGAATCGTGCCGGTATAGGTAGCGAGGTAGAGATAGCCGGAGCGGTCGATATCAAGCACCGGCCCAGCCAATTGGGCCGGATCGGCGGGATCACCCCAACGGGCCAGCACGCTGCCATCAGGGGCCAATTTGACGATCGCGCCGGCAAAACTCTCGGCCAGATAGATCGCACCGCTGCGATCCACCACTATATCCGCAGGCGCCAAATCGGGCGGCAAGGCAATCCGTTCCATCAACCGGCCTTCGGCGCTAAAGCGGACAATACTGCTAGCGGCCAAGCCATCAGGGCCGGGGCGGGCATCGAGCGCATAGATGCTGCCATCAGGGCCGGCAGCAATGCGTTGCGGCGCCGACAGGCCAAACTGGTCGGGTGCATCGCCGTGACCGCCCCACCGGCCAAGAAATACGCCATCGGCGCTGAAGCGAACAATTGCGTTGCGCCCGTAATCAGCGACGTAGAGATCGCCGTTCGGGCCAAGCGCAACATCGTAAGCGTCGAGCAATTCATCGGCGCCGAAGGTGGTGCGCAGCGTGCCATCAGGGGCAAAGACCCAAATCCCGCGCCCGCTTTCGGCGAGGTAGAGCGTGCCATCGGGCGCTGCCGCCAGCCCGCGCGCGGCGACAAACCGGCTATTGGCTGGGCCGCTGCGACCACCCAGCCGCAGCACAAACCCCGGCGGCCCCGAACGCACAATTTGCGGCTGGGCAGCCACATCAACCGGCGTCGGGGTAGGCGTAGGCAACGGCAACACCTCTAGCGAAGCCACGATCCGTTCAATAATCGGTTGTTCAACTTCCCAGTTGGCGGCTGCCGCTTGAGCCAACACGCGCACCACCCGCGTCTCATCAACCAACACCCACAACCGCCCGGCGCTGGCCGGGCTGCTGAGATTGGCGGCCAACCCTTGGGCTGCACCGATCTGCACCGCTTGGGTAGGGGCAATCGTATAGCCAGCCGACTGGATCGCGCTGCTCGCCAGCTCAAACACCGTCTCTGGGTTAGCCGCCGCCGGGCCGTATTGCACGGTCAGCGCCGCCAATGGCGTCGTATCGAGCAAGATAACCGGCGCGTCGATCACGGTAGCAGCCAACGCAGCAGCATCAGGCGCAATCCGCACCATACTCCCCTCTGTACGGCTCTGCCAACCTAGCGGCAGGCGCAATCGCACCCCAACTTCGGCAAAGGTCAGCGCTTCCCCCAACGCGAGCGCTGTCGGGCTCGGCGAGACCGGCGCTGGTGTTGGCGTTGGCGGTGCAACACCGCAAGCGGCCAAGAAATTGATGAGGAGCAATATCGCAAGCAAACGTAGACGCATGCCGGTTCCTTTTGCAATCAAACCATCACTACTGCACCTGTAGATATACCACATCCCGCCAAGCGCACGGTTCGGCACTGTTCCAAGCGGTATGACAACATTGCAACCCGATTGGGTATCAGATTAACGTGAAGGTTATACTCATTCGCTATACTCAACGTAGCAGGCAGGCAGGTTTTCGTTCAAGCGAGACAGCTTCGCTAGATTTGGCAGGCAATCCCCATGAATGGCTCAGCGTTGTACAACATTGGCTTTGTGCTTGAGCAAGCCCTTGGTCACGTCACGCATGCCAAAAACTTGCAGATAAACGTCCGGCGCGATCCTGACGTGCGGCCACACTGGGCACTGATCCCGTTCGAGACAAGCGGGATCGCGGCGCGAATCCCGATGTACAAAAGCAACTGGACAGTGCGCGCCGGTTTGCGCGCTCGCCGTTCGCTGCGCCGGCTGGTTAAACACGCAACCATCGAAGCCCTCTTCTTCCATACGCAGGTACCGGCAGTGTTGAACCCCGATTGGCTCCGCCGTTACCCCAGCATTGTTTCGCTAGATGCCACACCCTTGCAATACGACCAGCTCGGCCCTTACTACCAGCACGAAGCTGGTCCGCAGTGGCTCGAACAACTCAAGTGGCGGCTCAACCGGCGCTGCTTTTGTCTGGCGCGCCATCTCGTCACGTGGAGCCAATGGGCCAAAGATGGGCTGATCGAGGGCTATGGCGTGCCGGCAGATAAGATTACCGTCATTCCGCCCGGCGTGAATGTGTATGAGTGGCAACGCCCCGCCCCACGCACGCGCCACGACGGCCCGGTGAAGATTCTCTTCGTAGGGGCCAATTTGGAACGAAAAGGCGGCTTGCTGCTGCTTGAAGCCTTCCGCGCTCTCCGCCCACTTGGCGTTGAGCTGCATCTTGTGACAAAAGATCACGTGCCAGCAGAAGAAGGGGTCTTTGTCTACCACGGTATGCAACCGAATAGCGCGCCTCTTAAAGCGCTGTACCATCAAGCCGACATCTTTGCCCTGCCAACGTTTGGTGACTGCCTGCCGATGGTACTGTCGGAAGCGGCAGCCGCCGGACTGCCTGCAATCAGCACCCGCGTAGCCGCCATTCCTGAAATCGTGCGTGATGGCGAGACCGGTCTGCTCATTCCTGCTGGAGATCAAGCCGCGCTGACCGAGGCATTGCGCCGTTTGGTCACGCGCCCTGACGAGCGGCTTCACTTTGGCGAACGGGCGCAAGCCCACGTCATCCGGCATTATGATGCCAGCCGTAATGCTGGCCGGCTCCTTGATATCATCAAAGGTGAAATTGAGCTTACTCGTATGCAAGAGAGGATTCCGGCGTGAATCAGGTTTTGCTCACCGTTTCGGGAGTGATCCCTTCCGACCTTGAACAGCAGATTGCAGCCGGACGCCGCCCGCGCGCCGATTACCTTGAGCTGGCCCGTCACTTCGGCGCAGATCTGCTCGATTACCGCCTAGCCCGCGCCACCAGCGGCGTCGTTGGCCGCCTATTTGAGAAATTGGGCGGGCCAAATTTGATGCTGGCATGGGCCTGTTTTACCCGCCGCCATCACTATCAGGCTATCTTCACCGACGGCGAGCAGGTCGGGTTGCCGCTAGCGGCATTGCTCAAGTTTTTTAGCCCCAACCGGCGACCGTGCCACCTGATGATTGTACATATCCTGTCGGTGCCCAAGAAGATGGTCTTTCTCGATCGGTTTGGCGTCCACAGCCATATTGACCGCTTTGTGGTCTATTCAACGTGGCAGCAACAGTTTATTACCAGCCGTTGGAATCTGCCGCAACAGCGGGTGCCTTTCACGCCATTTATGGTTGATGACCAGTTCTTTCACCTGCGCCATGCACCTCCTCGCCCCACGCCACGGCCCCAGATCTGCGCCGTCGGGCTCGAACGGCGTGATTACCCAACATTGTTACGCGCCGTCACCGATCTCAACGCTGACGTGGTCGTCGCCGCAGCCAGCCCGTGGTCGAAACAGCGCGATAGCACGCAAGGTCAAACCATCCCGCCCAATGTGCGCGTGCAGAAGTTTAGCCAATACGAATTACGCCAACTCTACAGCGACAGCCGGTTTTTGGTCATGCCGCTGGAACCGGTGGAGTTTCAGGCCGGTGTGACCGCCATCCTTGAAGCGATGGCGATGGAGCGCGCCGTGATCTGTACGCGCACTCCCGGCCAGACCGATGTGCTTGTCGATGGCGAGAACGGGTTGTATGTACCACCCCGTGATCCGGCCGCGTTACGCGCCGCGATTGAACGGCTGCTGGCCGAACCAGAAACCGCTGCGCGGATGGGACGAGCGGGTCGCCGGTTGGTTGAAGAACGGATGAACCTTGACCATTATGCTGCGCGTCTGACCGATCTGCTGTACGAGACACTGGCCGAAGCAGGGGTTGAGACCCTTACCACCAAGCAAAGGGCACGGTTATGATGTCGTTGGTGTGGCTACTGTTGACAATCCTCTACTGGATCGCGGGCAGCGTGCTGGCGCTGATGATTGCCTATCTCCTGCTCCTGACCGTTGCGGCCTTCTTTGCCCGCCGCGTCACACCGGTGCGCGATCAGCCAACCACCCGCTTTGCGATCATGATCCCGGCCCACAACGAAGAGCGGCTGCTGCCCGATTTGCTGGCGAACCTCAATCAACTCGATTACCCGCGTGAGCTATATAGCATTCACGTGGTCGCCGACAACTGCACTGATCGGACGGCCGCCGTGGCTACAGCCCATGGCGCGCATGTGTACGAACGCTTTGACCAAACCCTGCGCGGCAAAGGGTATGCACTAGAATGGCTGCTACAACAAATCTGGCAGCGTAATGAACCGCATGACGCGATTGTCATCCTCGACGCCGATTCGGTCGTCTCTACCAATTTCCTGCGCGTGATGGATGCGCGCCTTGCCCGTGGCGAGCGGGTGATTCAAGCCTACTACACAGTGCGCCAGCCTGAAGGCGCATGGAGCGCCGGGATTCGAGCAGTGGCGCTGATTGTGCTCCATTATTTGCGCCCGCTGGGCCGGATGGCGCTGGGAGGTTCGACTGGGCTGAAGGGAAACGGCATGGTTTTTGCCGCCGAGATTGTACGCCGCCACCGCTGGACGGCCTCACTCACCGAAGACATCGAGTACCACATGGCTTTGATTTTGGCCGGCGAACGGGCGATGTTCGCGCCTGACGCAGTCGTGTGGGCCGAGATGCCCGATAGCCTGCGCGCGGCGCAAAGCCAAAACGAGCGGTGGGAACGAGGCCGGATGGAGATGGTGCGCAACTACGTCCCCCAACTCCTCCGCGAAGGGATACGGCGGCGCAGCTTCCTCTTGATCGATGCGGCCATCGAACAACTTATCCCGCCCTTCTCGGTAGTGACCGGCGCGAGCATTCTGATCGCGCTTGGAGCAGGAGCCTTGCGCGATCCAGCGGCGCTAGCGCTAGCTGGGTTCATTCTTGGCGGCCAGATCGCCTACATCCTCAGCGGTTTGATCCTCGTCCGCGCACCATGGCCGATCTACCGATCGTTGCTATTCACGCCATTCTTCATTGTGTGGAAGCTATGGCTTTATGCGCGGCTCGCCCTCGGCATCAAACCGCGTGATTGGATCCGCACGGCGCGCAACCGGCCGTAGGCACACGGCCGTGCGCCCCTACGGCGCGCGAACAAGGAATTCGATCTGATCGACGTAATATTGCGGCACAAGATCGCTGCTCGTCTTGAGGTAAAAACCGGTCACGTAGGTATATTCCGGTTCGTAAATTAGATCATCAAGCCAGACATAAATCTCGGCCCACTCACCCGGCGCGATCGCGCGATTGAGACCGAGAAAGTAGAGGCGGGTTTCAGGGAAGAGCGGCTCGGTGCTATTAGTCACCCGTCCTTCTAACGTGACTGAAGTATCGTCAGGCATCCAATACGGCGCCTGATTGCTCCCCACCACAGAGATCGTCATAGCATCATTGGCAAGCGGTAGATCGCCGCCACTCAACCGGAGCCGCAGCGCCGCAACGTGATCGCGCCGCAACTCAAGCCCACTCTCGCGGGTTAGGGTAAAGAAGAGGATGCCAGTGCTCTCGCTCGGCGTGACCGCAATCGCAGCCCGGCCTAGGGCAACGACATTGGTTTGGGTTAGCGATAAACTACTCAACAACGCGCTGTTCGCCACGCTCCAACCCGGACTGAGGCTATCACGGTAGACCGGCACAATCTGCAAGTTACTTACATCATTGCCAGCCGCAACCGTCGCA
>JAUQOZ010000075.1 GCA_030550625.1 Chloroflexota bacterium
CTGATGCCCCCACCCCTTGCCCCTCCCCCGCTGGGGGAGGGGTGATGGGGAGCGCAGCACGGGGCTTTACAGCATCGCACAGCGATCGACAGTCGTACTCGATCAACCGTTCTGCCCGCTCCTCAACCCTCCGCGGGCGAGAGCGAGCAGCGCCCCCGCTCCCGCTGGGAGAGGGGGATGGGGGGTGAGGGCCAACACCAAGGGCGCAGAGGGGTTTGTTGGTTTTGCAGGAAGCCATACTCATACCTTTACGGTTGCACATCGCCGGTCTGAACGAGCTGTGCAGCCTAGTGTTACGAGGTGAAAAAGACCCCGGCTTCAAGGCCCACCCGCAGATACTCGGCGAGGGCAAGGCGCAAGTTGGCGAGGCGTTGGGTCTGTTGCACAAGATGAAAGACGCCGAGCTCACCGCCGTCTTCAGCGCCTTGGGTGATGGCGGGGGGGCACGAGCGAGCCAGTTGCATGTAGGCAGGATGGCCGAACCGGGTGCTGGTGAAGGATGGTGTAACCGAGAGGATCACGGCGTTGCGCTGGGCGGCGGTGAGGGCAGCGATGGGCCGGTTGCGAGCAGCGGCAAAAGCAGCGAGGGCGAGATCGGGTTGGCAGCGAAAACGACGCGGCGCTCGCGAGCCGGCGGCAAGGAAGCTGAAACGAGTGCAACCGATCTGGCGGCGCGCAACCAGCACGCGACCGAACATGATGCTTTCAGAGATGAGATCGATCTGGCGCACGCGGACTTCACCGCGCACCGTGCAGCGAATAAAACTGGCCGGCGGCCCAATCCTCTCGCCATTGGAGGCCGCGCAGGCGGGCACGGCCGGCGCGAAGGCGTCGAGGATTGCATCGCTGGCCATCAGACCGTCCGAATCCTCCGCCATATACACCGCGCCGCTGATGCTCCGGGCCAGTTCGAGGCGCACATCCGGGTTGGGCGCGGCGGCGTGGATGCTGGGCCGGTTGGGAAACTGGGGGCTGCCGGCCACGTCGAGGCGCCAACCGGGTACGAGGGTGCAGTGGCGGATGACCAAGCGTTCGAGGCTGCCGGCGGCCAGATCGATCCCGCCCTCGATCCAGAAGCCATCGAGGGTGAGGGAAGCGCGATCGCCGTTACCGGCGATGCGCAGGCGATCGGTGAGGCGGATGAGCGGACGCCGGCCATCGGCGGCTTGAATCACGAGCGCCCGGCCGGGGGTCATGGTGATCGCCAGATCTTCGGCGTAGGTGGCGCTGTCGAGCACGGTGATCACGCCGGTGGTCGCAGATGACGCTTGCCACGCCGCAAGGGCCGCGGTAAGCGTGGTATGATCGCCGCCGCCGCGTTGGGCAACGGTGAGGGCCAAATCGCCGGGGGCAGCGATGGCGAGCGTGGCGCGGCGGGGATAGGGGCCGCCACCGATGTCAGCAGAGAAGCCGTAGGTGTAGCTGACCATCAAATCAGAGGGTACAACGCCAGCGGGGAAGGCTAGCCGTCCGCGCTGCGGATCAACCGCGACCCGGATCGGCAACGATTGGCCGGCATAGGTCTTGCTGGTTGGCGGACGCCGCCAATCACCGAGATCGCAGATCAAGATCTCGGCGGCGGGGATCGGGACAAACTGGCCGGTACCGTCGGGGACAGCGATCTGGAAGACGGGACGGGCCGGATCGAGATAGTTGCTCTTGACCGGACGACCGGCGGCAATGCCGGCACGCACCGCTTCGAGATCGTCGTAGAGGGCGCGACGGCGCAACGGCAACGGCAGATCGGGTTCGGCAGCGAGCTGGGTAATCTCGATCTCGGTGCGCGGGCGATTAAACAGCGGGATGTCGTTGCCGAGCGGGCTGAAGAAGTAGCGGCCATCGGGCGGGTTGCTCGCTGGCTGCGGCGAGACGCCTTGCACCGTGTAGGGCTGCAAACGGCACAAAAACAGGCCAAGGTTGGGGATATTGTAACGGCCACGGCCAGACCCAATCCGGCGCACTTCGGCGGTATGGTTGACGGTTTCGAGCGGGCCGCCGGTCAATTCGAGCGCGTTAGCATTGCGCAGCGAGGCGGTGGCCGGGCTATGCAGACGCACATGGTTGAGATGCTGGGTAGTTGCCAGCCGCTCGAAATACTCAACAGCGCGGCACGGCCAGCCGGTGACATCGCGGGCCAACTGTTCGAGCACGGGCGCCGTGCCTTTGCGGCGGCGGTAGCGCAGGGTATTGGCAACATAAGCGCGCTGGCTGAAAGCAGCCACTTCCGACAACTGGCGCAGATGGCGCACACCGAGCAGATCGCCGATGTAGGGCACCACCCACTCGGCGCAAGTCTCGATAAACCAGTCCGCATACAGATCGGCAATATCGGTTTCGATCCGGGCTAGCTCCTCGCCGATGATCGCGAGCAGCGCGCGCAGCGGCTCGCCGCGCTCGGCATCGCGAGCGCGGTAGAGGGCCGGCAGGAGTTCATACAGACGGTCGCGGGGCGATGCGTTCATAACATTCCTTTGGGGGACTTCACCCCAGCCCTTCTCGCCCGCAGGGTGAGCGAAGGGACGCTGCTGGGCCAGCAGCGAAGACCACACCGGCGATCACGGCGACACCACCTCAACCGCATGCATCACCAACTCGACCCCAGCCGGATCGAGCAGCAGCAACTCGGCTGGGATGATGGCATGGCCCGCCTGCCGCGCCGGCGAGGCGGCCAGCAAGGCGGGATGCGCACCGGTGCGCCCGCTGGCATACGCCAATTGGTCGAGATCGATGGCAATCACTCCGGCCACCGGCTGCATCACGGCGATCACTTCGGCGGCGGTGACCGGTTGGGCAAAGTCGCGTTGGGTGAAGGAGAAGGCTGCGAACAGGGCGTGGGCGATAGCCGCTTCTACATCGGGAGCGAGATAGCGCGCGTCGTAACGGACGGTCGCCTTGAGTCGAAAGGTCAGCGGGATGAAACTGGCCAGTTCGACAGTCACCGTGGGATCGCGCACGGCATCGATTGCGTTGCGCAGACTGGCAAAGAGCGGATCGGACGGCGCAATCGGTTTGCCGCTGGCGCTGGCGAGGGTGAGATGAACAACGAGCTGCTCGCCACGGCGAAATGCTGATGCCTGCGCCTTGCCGATACCGGCGAAAGCCTCGGCAAAATCGGTAAAATCCTGCAACGAGACAATCCGGTCGAGGGTCAGCACCGTCTGCGGCGCGTTGGCGCGCGCGCTAGCGAGCGTCTCTGGATCGGCGGCCCCACTGGCGGGCAGCGGGTTGGTCACGCCGCGGACACCGGGCGGGCGAGTCTTGAGCAGGGCAATCGCACCGGCGTCCACTTCGCCAGCCATACCGATCCCAAAGCGGTAGGTCGCGGTGATATTTTCGGCGCCGGTAGGCAGGCGCGCGCCATGCACCCCATCACCAAACTGGACGATGGCGGAACCGTCGTCGTTGCGACGAACGATGTACTGTTCGTCGCGAGGGCCGGCGAAATAGAGTGACGGTGTTTCACTCCACGTCACGCCATTGACGCGCACGGTGAGAGTCGAGGCGACACCAGACGGCGTGCTGGCCGAGATGTAGGTCAACGGCGACTTCTTGAGCTTAAAGCGTTGATGGGTCTGGCTGCCATCGCCGCTGCCGATCGGGGTTAGCGGCACGGTTTCGCCGTGGGTTGCAGCCACGACATTGGCGTAGATCACCGTGGTCGAACGGATGAGGCGGGTCGCGCCCAACCCCTGATCGCGCAGTACGATGGTAGTAAAGCCGGGATTGGGGTAGACCGCCTCGACAAAGACAACCACCGAGTGGGGCTGTTCGTCACCCTCGTTCACCTTGCCGCTGACGATCAACGGCTGGCCCTTGACCAAATCGCGCACCACCCCGGCAACCTCGATCTGATTGCCAGTGACCGGATCGGGAATTGGCTCTTCGGCCAGCGGCAACAGTTCGCTCTCGGCCAACACCACCGTCTCGCGGCGCTGAAAGCGAGCGATGTTCTCATTCGTGTCAACGGTCAGGCGCGTCACCTGCCCAGACAGACCAAAATTGGCGACACCCACGGTTTCGTTGCCGGTCACGCGGTAGAGTTCGGCGTAGCCGGGAGTAAGCAGCGCCACCCAACTGCCCGGCACAATTTTGGGGTAAGCGGTATCGAGGTCGATATGGCGCTGGCTGCCATCGATCGCAAAACCGGGCCATTCGTTGGCCGTACCGCCATACGCTTGCTTCACCTCTGCTGGCATCAACCGCCAATCGGGCGCGTTGAAGCCGAAACGGCGCGCGCTGCGGCGGAAGGCAAAGGCGCGAGGCTGAGCCGCCGGCAGCATTTGCGGACGGTTCGAGCCGAGGCCGGGCGCCCATGTGACGACGGTATAACCACCGGCAGCATCAGGATAGGTCTGTACCGACAGCACCCGGCGCAGATCCCAGCGTTCGTTGCCGGGATCGCGCTCGCGCTCGGCGCCAACCAGCAGCAGATAATCACCCGCTTGCAAGCGCGTCGCAACCCCAGCCAGATAGAGTGTCGTCGCACCCTTGCTCAGGTCTTGGGGCCGAGTAGGGCGCGGGCGCAGCACATTCCACGCTTTGCGCGCGACAAACGCAACGCTGGTCTCGAAGGTCTGCGGCAGTTCACCCTGTTTGGCCGGGATGCTCTGCACTTGGGCGCCGGCAGGGATCACCGTCTCTACCGGCGAGACAGGGGTATCGTCGAGGGTAAAGGCAAGATAGACCCCAGCAGCGACGCCGGGCTTGAGCTCATAGCCGATCGCGCGGGCCAACTGCAAGACCGAGAAGCGTTCAGTCGCGGTGCGGAGAAAGCCCTCGTTGGCGATCCGTTCTTGGTAGAAGGTCAGCACATCGGCCAGCGTCGCGGCGGCATCGAGCAAAGCGAGCGAAGGATCGGCGGCGTCGCGGGTAGCCAGCGCGGCGAGCGGACGCTGGCCGGTCGAGGTGGCCTGCTGCGACAAGCGCGCCGCCATCCGGCGCAGAAACGAGCGGTGCGCGCCGAGCCGGTAGCGTAGCGCAGGTTGGCCGGGCGGGTTGGCATGCGGTGAGGGTAACGGCTCGCGCTCGTCGCAACCGCACGGGGATTGTTCGGGATTGGTCATGACCCGCCCTCCATCATGAACTCGATCCGGCCATGTTCAGGCCGGTTGGGGTCGTTATCGCAGCGGATAATCTCACGCCGGCCAACATCAAGCTGGCCGTTGGCCAACTCGCCACGCGGCGTTTTGCCCCAGCGCTGGAAACGCACCCGCGTTCCCGCCGTCTCGATCCAGTACACGCCGGGAATGGCCATCGCGGCGGCGATGATGTGGCTGAGGTAGAGCGGTTGGCCAAAGGTGAAGTTGTCGGGGTGAAAAAACTGGCGGGTGCTGAAACGTTCGAGCAACGCAGCCTTGACATTGGCGGCGAAATAGCCGGCCTCAACACAGACAACGAACGCCAGATCGAGTGGCACATAGACCGGCCCGTCAATCTCGATATCTTGCCCGGCCATGCGGTAGCGTTCGAGGAAAGTGCGCAATTCAGTTTCAAACGCCGCATCGACCGGCAAGCCGCCCCGCCGATCGACGGTGATAACGATCGTGTACCAGCTCCCCGTCCAGCGGCGCGTAGCAACCGCGCGTTGCACGGACGGATGGCGTTCGGCCATCGTTGCGTAATCAGCGGGCGTCACCGCTCGTTCTTGGCGGCGAAAGGCTTGCGGCGCAGACTGGCGAATCGCTTCGAGCGACTCAGGCTCGCTGCCGCCGAGGGCTGGCAAGGGGTTACGCACACCGCGAATGCCGCTCTCGTTAGTGACGATGTGGGCCAGCGCATCAGCGCCGATATTGCCGGCTGAACCACCACCCACCCGGTAGCGCGCCGCCAACGCCTCGCCTGCCGCCGGCGCGCGCCCGGTGCGGCCATCGCCAAAGCGCAGGAACAGGCGACCGTCGTTCTCAAGTTCACCGACAAATTCGGTTTGGAAGCGATTGCTGCCAAGCAGATCAGGCACGGGCCGCCACAAACCAGAGGGACTGGTCAGTTCGACGACGGGCAGCGTCCGCGCAGGTTCGGCGGAGCTCACCAATCGCGAGGCCGGGGTGGTGCGATCGGCTGGCTCGAATGGCACGGCAAAGGTTACGCCAACCCGCGCCAACGCGGGCCGGTAGCGAAGTGGATCGACCACCGGCGGCAACGTCTCGGCGGGGAGGGTCTCGCCGTGATCAGCCAGCACGATATTGCCTAGCGCCACACTAGCCGCTTGGCGCAGCTCCCCACTCTCATCACGATCGTCGGGAGGAACTGATACAACGGTCAGATCGAGGATGAAGGGCAACGCATCTTCTTCCATCCACTCAATCTCGGTCACGGCTACCGGGTTATTGGATGGCGGATCGGCCAACTGGCCGCCGAGCGGATCGGTCGTCGCGGTGACGCGGGTCAGGCGCACAGCGTGGCGGCGAGTTGGATCAGCATCGGCGCGATAGCCGGTTTGCGGGTGGCGTCGCTCGCTAAACACCAGCACATCGCCGGGGCGGAGGATGGCGCTGAGATCGCCGCGCAAAGCGGCGCGGGTGCTACCGGCGGGCAAACAACACCCTTCATCCCCCCAGAGGTAGAAATCGATCTGGTTAAGCGCCGGATGAAGGCGCGCACGATGCATTGTCTCAAAGACGAGCGGTTGCTGTTGGCGCGCAAGGGCCAGTTCGGTTGAGTTGGGCAGCACACGGGGCGGCGCACCACCCACCTTGGTGAGCAACGGCCTATGGGGTGGCAGGGTGAACGGCGCATCAACCTGCACCTGCACCCACACCCGCGCATTCGCACCGTCGTGGGGGGCATAATCGAGCAGGCGCGCATGGCGGCGCAACGACACCCGGCGGCGCGCCGTACCGAGGTAGGTTTCAGTGGCGACGGCATCTTGATAGTAGCTGAGATAATCGCCAATGTAGGCCAACCCTTCAACGATCGCCACGCCAAGATCGGCTGGATTGCGTTCGCGCCAAGCGGGCGAAACAGTTGCGAGCCGGTCGAAGAGCAATTGGCGTAAACTGGCGTAATCGCGAGCCAGATAATCGATCGGCGGCGACTCATCGCTCTCTGGCGGGCAGTCGGCAGCCGGAGCGCAATCAAATTCACTGGGACACTCAACTTTGAACGAGAACTCAATGCGGCTGAGGATGGGATCAAAGCCGGCGGGCGGGATCGGATCGGTGGGCGAACGGACAAGGCGCAGTGTGTAGGCCGAAAAGTCGCCGGCCTGATTGACCCGCACCACCAATGTGCGATCGGCGGCAACCAGACCATTGTAAAACACCCGCTCGGCATTGGTGATGCGCCCGGCGGCAACATCGGCGGGGCTGGCATCGGCGGCGCGCAAGACCCAGATCGTTTGAATGCCAGAGACCCGCACACCGCCAGTTATCTGCACATTGGCCGCGCTGAGGCCCCAAGGCGCCGGCTTGATCATCTGCACTAGCAGCGTCTGTTGCGGCGGCACGCCAGCCGGAGCGTCGCGGTCGAGCACTTCAAGCAGATCGATCCCGTTGAGCGGGATCGCAGCAGTGCTCAGCACTTGCGCCCGGCGCGGATTTGCGCAGCGGAATTGGATACTCATACCGTTACCCTGTTATGCTGTAGCGCCCTCACCTCCATCCCTCTCCTCGCAGCGTAGGGAGAGTGGGGGATAGCCTTTTTTCCGGCCAGAGAGCTGCCCTCGCTTGACCATCGTTCAACTTGCCAGTTCAACCACCCGGCGCTGCTGGGTACGCTGCACCACATACTGCACCGTCACCCGCAACGTTGCCTCCTCGGCCTCGATCGCTACCGACTCAACCCGGATCACCTCGCCGAGATACTCTTGCAATGCGCCCTGCACCAAAAACTCCAGCGCCGCGGCCAGTTCGGGGCTATTCGGCGCAAAGAGCAACTGGCGCAAACCAGCGCCGAAACGGGGCCGGTTCACCCGCTCGCCGGGAGCAGTGAAGAGCAGTTGTTCGATCATCTGGCGAATGTGGGCATCGTCATCGGCGCGCGCCGTGCGCCCGCCGCCGTCAATCGCATACGGAAACGCGATCTGCATCATTGCCCCCTAACCCGCATCTGGGTCATCACAACATTGACCGGCGTGCCATTTGGCACACAGGTGGCTTGGCTGTCTTGCAACAACACAGGTTGCCCGCCGGCGCGCACCCGAGTCGCGCCGGTTGTCCATTGGGCGGTCACGCAGGGCATCGGATTCGTGCCGGTCGTGAAAGGGCAACCGGCAACTGTATGCGGCGCGCTAAGCGTCACCACCGGTTGGCCGCCCACCCGCACCCGTGGATTGGGCGCGGTGGCTTGGGCCTGACCGCCATGCGCGCAAAGGATAGTCGCGCCAACGTGCAAGAGAAAACCGGGCATAATGCCACCTCGCTGGTGATACGTCACCCTGATTCCCTGCCCCCACTGCGCACGTGCAGCGAGAGCATGCCGGCCAAGCAGCGCTGCCAGCCGTTGTTATGTCACTTCCAAGGCGCCGTCGTTGAGTGAAATCTGTGGCCCGGTAAGCTTGATCGAACCGCCTTGGCCGTTATTGATTTCAATCCCGGTCGCGGTAATCGCGATTTTGGCCCCAGTCGCGGTTTCAATCGTAATCCCGCCAACCCCCGGCAGTTCGTTGATCGTGATCGTGCCAGCCTGCGTCTTGAGTACCTTCATTTCGGCGACTGCCGGCGAAGCCGGCGCCTCACCGGTTCCCCAGAAACAACCGCTCCAAATCGGATAGTCGGGATCGCCGCCCTCGAATTCGACCCAGACGTTGGCGCCGGTAGGCGGGATGAGGAACAACCCCACACCATTGCCGGCGAAGGGCACGCACGGCATTGCCCAACTCGCCCGGCCCTCACCAAGCACGGCGGGTACGCTCACCTGCACACGACCCTGTTGCAGTGGATCGAGGTTATTCTCGACTTTGCCGCGATACTTCCCGAAAAACTGGCTCATGGCAACACCACCGGCACCGTCGAACCCAACCCCTCGCGGGTAAGGGTAAAGCTCTGCTTAAAGCCATCACGGCTGATCTGATGTTTCACCTGCTTGACGTAGTAGAGACCGTCGTAACTAAAACCAGCGCCGCGCAGGCCAACCAACCCGCGTGCCTGCAAAAGACCGCCATAGCGCCCAGTATCGAGTTCGCCTTCGACAGTCAGCACATCGCTAGAGGCATCGGTCGCGGCTTGGGCTTGGGCTAGCGCCTGCATGGCATTCAGGCCGGCGCCGCGAAAGATCGTACTGCGAGCAAACGACGCCAGCGCCGGCAGGCTGGCAAGCGGCGGACGGAGACTGGCGAACGAGCGCACTGGGATGTTCTGGCCGGTCGTGCGATCCTGCACCTGCCCGGTCAAGGTGGTCGCAGTGAGCGGATCGTGCTGAAAGTTGATCGAGGTCACGTTGGTAGCTTGCCCCATATTGACCGTTAAGGCGCGTTGCGGCACCCCGATGCGCACCGGCGGCCCCCAGTAGGCGGTGTTGGTGAGCGGGGCAGGGCCGGGAGCAACGTAGAAGACATACGCAAAGCGTTCGGCCATCTGGCGCAGATAAGCCAGATCGGTCGCCTGTTGCACCGGTGTGCGCTCGATTGGCAGGGGCATATCAACGGTTGGCGGCGGGATGACCAATGGAATGAGACCATACTGGGCATAGCTGGCGATAATCTTGAGCGCGATCACCGCTTCGGATTGGGCTGGATGCTCAACCGACTGCTCTTCGCGATCCATCGCCACGCTCACATCCTCGCCAGTGATAGTCAAGGTCGCCGAACCGGGTTGGTCGCCGGGTTGCAATTGTTGGTTGGTGATCAAGCCATCCATCACCACCTGCGGCAACGCGCCAAACCAGACGATCAGGACAATCCGGTTGCCGGTGCGCAGCAGTGGCCCGGCGAGCAAGGCATAATCGAGCAGATCGCCCCGTTCGCGGCCAAGTTGAAAGACCACCTGAAACCCCGAGCGCCCCTCATCACGATGCGTCACCTCGGCGCTAGCAAGCGCAGCAAGCAGCGGCGGCGGCGCTGGCGCCGGAATGGTTGGGCCGATCAAGATGGTCAAGCGGGTACTGAGCAGAGTCATCGTATGTTACCCTTCAAAGGTTGGCACCGCCACCCGCAGCAAGCGGCCAATCTCAGCGGTGAGATCAAACGGATTCATAGCGTCGTTGGCGTCGCAGATGCGCCAAAACTGTTCGGGATCGCCGAATGCGCGATCCGCGATCAGGTCGAGCCGGTCGCCGCCGGTGACTTCGACTTCGGCCAGCAACGGCATCGCTGCGCCGGCAGGCAACAACCGGCGGCGCAGATAGACAATCTGGCGACCATCGGCAGTCGTGAGGGTAGCGGTTGCGATCCGGTAGTAGCGGCTATTGGGATGCAGCACAGCCGTGCTCCTTTCACACAGATTAGCAGTTACAGCAGCTTTGCCCCAGCGCCGGCAGCGTCGAGCGAGCCGGTGCGGGCAATAGCCGCCATCGTCTCTTTGACGATCTGGTGGGCGAGGAAGAGATGGTAGCCGGGATTCGCCGCTGGCAAGTCGTTATAGCTCAGCACGCGCAGACCAAGCGAAACGTTGGCCCGGATCGGGTTGAGTTGCGGATCATACGCCTCTTCGGTGATGCTAAACTCGGTGAGGCGCACCGGCAGCACCCGCTTCGGCCCCCAGATAAAGAGAGTAAAAGGCGCTTGCGGCGGCAGAATCTCGATCGTGCCGGCATTGAGCAGGGCAGTATTGGCGATCACCAGCGCGCTCTTGGGATAGATCAGCACCTCGAGCGCCGCCAGTTGCGGATGCAAGCCGGTGGCCGCCGCACCTTGTTCAAGCTGGTCGGTGGCGTCGAGTTCGATAGCGAGCTTGATCGTTTCGACCGGCGCGCCCTTGATGCGCAGCGCATCGGCTCCCTCGCCGCCGGTCTGCGCTTCGAGCGTGCGCGACAGAGTGTCGGGGTTGTACTGGAAGACGATCACCGCTGGCTTCGGGTTGGGCAGATCGAAACTGACCAGCGCGCCTTTGAGCAGGCGGGGCGAACGGGGAAACGTGGTCATAGGGTCTCCTCGGCCAACTATGGGCAGCGCAACACTGCGCCGCGAAACGGATCGATCGCATCTTGGGCCGCCTGCGCATCGGCTTGCCACTGCTGTTGCAACGCAGCCACGCGCTCCTGCGCCTGCTGCATAGCGTCGCCGGCATCGCTGCCGGTGACGGTGAAGTTCACGCTGCGAAAGCGTTGTTCGAGCGTGGCCCGCCACTGCCGGCCAATGCGGCGGTGTTCGGCTTCGTGCGCGTCGAGGTCAGCGCGCATCGCGTTCCACGCCGCCACCTCAGCGGCGCGGTTGGGGCGTTCGGTCGGATCCCACTCCGGGCGATCGATCGGGCAAGCGACCGTCACCGTCGCAGATGGCGTACCGCGCGCCGTGACCCGCACCCGCCCGTCGCGCAGGGTCTCACTGCGGGTCTGCACACCGCCATTGAAGGCGTAGGTGCAGTGGGTTTCAGCCCATTCCGGGGCATACGGCGAATTGGCGTTCAGCCAATCAACCACCTCGTTGCAGCGCAACGATCCGGGCACACGGTAGCACTGGAGCAGCGGTTGGGCTGGCGCGGGCAACGGGCGCAAACGGCCAAGCGCAGGCGTGCTGGCAGTTGCCCGTTGCTCAGCCTCGGCTTCGAGCGCGGCGGCGCTGCGCCCCTGCACGCCTTCAGCCTGCTGCACGACGTGAGCCAGTTCGTGCGCCAGCAGGCGTTGTCCGGCAACAGTGTACGGCGCGTACTGCCCAGCGCCGAAGTGGATGTTCCGGCCAACGGTATACGCCGCCGCGCCGAGATAGGCCGCTAACGCCGCCGAAGCAACATCGCGATAGATACGCACACCGCTCAGGTCGTAGCCGAACCGCGGCTCGAAGCGGGCGCGAGTCGCGGGGTCGAGGGGGTGGACAACGCGACTCACGCCGGCCCGCAGCGGTTGATCAAGTTGGGGTTGGAGTTGGCGAGCAAGTGCGGGCATACGCCTATCCTCTAGATGATTCTTCATCACGCCGGACGAAGAGGTCGCGTGATCGCTGCGGTTGTTCACCGCCAACTAACCCCTCGCGCCGCGCTTGGCCGATGGTAAAAGCCAAACGCTGGCGTGGATCGAACGTCTGCTGAAAGACCACTTGATCGCGGCCATCGCTGGTACGGCGACCAACCGTCGCTGTGATCGCTTGAGGGATACGTTCAAAGACCGGCGCAACGGTAAGTTGCTGCAACGGCGTCAAACTGTTAATCTCGGTTTCGCTCATCAGACGCGCAAACGCATCGCCGCCGTAACTAGCATTGATATCGGCGTAGATCGCTTCACCGGCATCAACGTGCGTCTGCACTCGTGCTTCAAAGGCGCTAAACCAACTGCGATTCATCCGCGCTTCCATCGGCACTAAGTTACGCCAACTACCATCGCCGCCATAGCGACTGGCAATGAGGTGACCAGCATCAAATCGGGCATTGATAGTGATACCTTGGGCTTGCAAATCAGTCATTGCGCGATTGAGCGGCTCTGACACACGGGCTTGATCTTCAGGTGCGCGGTGCGCTTTCTGACCAAGCCATCCATGCGCGCGCCGCGCTCGATCACCTTGTGGGTTGTACTGAATGTGGCCCGGCGTGAAATCACGAGGCACGCTGCTGGCCCAAACCATCACACCCGATAACGCCGCAATGAGTTGGTCGAGCTGGCGTTGGATATTCTGCTCTGTTGGCATACCCGGCCCGGCAACGCCTTGCGCCTGCGCTGCGCGGGTAGCTGCCTGAGTTTGCTGCGTTTCGACCGTGGTAGACAGTTGGCGAGCCTGTGCAAGCTGCTGGCTAAGACGTGTTTTGTTGGGACTATCGGGTAACGCCTGAATCCGTTGCGCCAAATCGTTAGCGAAACGGTCAAAGTCTTGTTCATCGCTGGCCACCGACATAACTGCTCGCCGGTTGACAATGCGCACGTAGAGGTGGTGTTGGCCGGCAGCGGTGAAGGGAATTGTCAATGCTCCCGCCTCCCGCGCCGGCGCAGGTTCCGCTGCCTCCCGGCGCTCAGC
>JAUQOZ010000026.1 GCA_030550625.1 Chloroflexota bacterium
CTAGCGTCACGAGTGTGACCCTAGCCGGCGACCGAGCGCCCTTCACTTGTGAGGTCTACCGTGTCGGTGAGACCGTTGCCCTCGCAACGCTGGGTAGTATAGCGAATGCCGCCGCTTTTGTCAAGCGTCCTCGTCATGCGTGGGTTTGCCGCATCAGAATGCGATCTATCGCTATATCAGCCAGCTTGAGCGCGCCGGAAAATTGGGCGAAATTTCCGCGAATCTTTTGGCGATCTCGCGCGGTTTCATTCATGCAAGGTGTTTTTTCGCTGGCATTGACAGGAGGTTGGCATGAGCGACCGGGTACTTTCGACGGCGGCGGCGCGTGAAGCGATTGAGCGGTTTCAGCGGATTGTGCAAGGGCCATTGTTGCAGCAGATTGGCGATCTGAACCGGGAAGGGCAGCTTTTGTCGGATCCGAACAATTGGGATGGGCGGCTAGCGGCGCAATTCCGTGCTCACTGGGCGGAAACGCACCAAAAGTTAATGGCAATTCAGAGTGCGTTAGAGGATTTGCGCCGGCAGGTAGCGCAGATTAACCAGAATATTATGCAGGCGGGCGGGCAGTAGCAGCAGATGGCCGGCGAGATACGCTCTCGCCGGCCCATCACACATAGCTATAGAGTGAAACGGAGAAACCGAGATGGCACTCGCTTTTCAAATCAGCCATGCCGAGTTGCTTTTATTGCTGGGCCTGCTTGAACTGCCGCGCCCCTTCGCGCTTGGGCAGGGGACATTGCCGGCGCGGCCAGTGTTAGAGGGCGCGCTGAGCGCAGCAGCCGGCAGTCTGGTGGCGCGTAATCTCTTAGTCCTGCCCCCATCGCCAGAAAGCCTGCCCACACCGCATGCCGCCTTGGCTGACATGCTCCGCACCGCCGCCCTCGCCGATAGTCTGCTCATTGTAGCCAGCGGCCCGCCCACCCAGCTCGGCCATATCAGCCGGGCCGGCAATCGGTTTGTGCTGCACAGTAGTCCGGCGCCTGATGTGCATCGGTTCGAGGCGATTACTGGCGCCGACCAAGTTACCGGCACGATATTGGGGATGCTGGCGCCGGCCAACCTGCGTGAACCAGAGCGCCAGACGCCGTTGCTGCTTAACGGCGAAACGCTGCTGACCGCATTCAATGCTCTGCAACACAACGATGAGCACATGGCGGTTTGGGCGTTAGAGCAGCAAGGCCATCCAACAACACTAGCGCGCAGTTTTGTTACAGCGATCGGCCCGCAACCGGCCCGCTATGCGCTGGCAGCTATCCGGCACATGCGGCAACCCCAACCGGAAGCGCGCGGCGCATTACTGATTGCCGGACGCAACGGCGGATGGTGGGCCGTGCCGGCATCAGATCGCGATGATCGTTTGGCCTTGTGGCCGGTCGGCGGTGATAGCCTGCGCCAACGGATAGGTGAGCTTGGCGCTTGGATCTGCGAGGCTGCATGAATACTGTCGCTGCGATTCCTGCCCAGTTGCGCCAATATGCGACGGCCATTACCGCCGAACAGGAACAACTGCTGGCCGAAGCGCGCAGTCTGGCGACGGCGTTGAGCCGTTTCGGCAGCCGGTGCCGCGAGTATGCGGTATCGGGGGTGGACGGTCTCAGTGATTCACTATTTAGCCATTGTCGCGCCATCAACGAGGTGGCGGAATGGGTGCGCGACACAGCCAACCGGATCGAAACTGCCGATCGCGGTGGCATAACTTCGCCGCTCCTTGGGGCCACGGTTACGATGATGAGCGCCGGTATCGCCAATCGTTTAGCGGGGCGGCGTCCCTTCTGGCTGGGGTTGCCCACGCTTGATCTCGGCGCGCGCCTCGCCTTCCGGTTCATCTGGGAACTGCGCCTACCGGCGCGGCCATTCGCGCCGTCCAGCCTAAGTTTACGGATCGCGGCGCGGCTGGCGACGCAATGGTCAATGCAGACGGTACGCCGCTGGAACCCAACGTGGCTCAGCGGCGTTTGGCCCGCTTTGCGCGACGGAGCCGTGCAGCAAGGGCGCTGGCTGGCGCAAGCCGGCTTGGCGACGATCGCGCCATGGTTGCCATGGCAAACGGTGCTGAGTTTGATCGCCACCCGGCAATGGCTGGTGCAGGCATTGGAACACCTGCACACATGGCCAGCGCCAATCACACTCTTGCCCCAACCCGGCTGGCCGGCGCGTTTCACCCCCGCCAGCTTCGGCGCATTGGCCGGATGGATCGCGCCGCTCGTGTGGTACGCGGCTCCCACCTTATTGTCACCGGCAATGCAGCAACGGCTCACCGATGCCTGCACTGAGCTTGTCCAGCGCGGTACGAGGATGGCATGGCAATCTGCATATTTCCAAACCATGCGGTGGCTTGGGCCATGGCTGCCACTCTTGCCCAATCGCGCGCAGAGTTGGAACCTATTGCAACAAAGCCTCGTGATGAGCGGCGCGATCGCCACGATCAGACCCGATCTGGCGCTTCATCCGGCTATGCTCTGGCTCACCAGCGCCCAAGCGGGTGGGATGCTTGGTCTCATTAGCGGCCCGCGGTTGCCTGCCATCATCCAAAATCCGGCTGACGTGCCGAAGCTGTTGGAAAGCGGTTTTTGGATCGACGCCTTCCAATACCTATCACTGGATGAAATGCGTGTGTTGGTAAGCTACCTCGAACAGATCAACCGCGATGCACGCTCTAACCTGATGCTGAGACCGCTCACCCGACCAACCACAGGGCCGGAAGCCGAGCCAGACGGCTACGCTGATGTACACGCTGTTTTCCCGCCGCACGAACGTATGGTTGATCCGAACCAGCCGTACCGGATCACACCGGGAGCGTTGCAGGCGACCCCGCACAGCCTGATCAGCCCCTACCTCGGCGAAGAAGTGCGGGCAGCGCGGGTCGGCAAAGATGAATACGTCGTTGGAATTAGCGGTCTCAATCTCGCCAATATGGCCTACGGGACAAATGGGTTGGTTTCGGTGATTGAGACGGCCAGCGGGAAAGAGCGGCTTGATCACAATGCCTATTACCAAACTGTGCGCGAGCGGATGGTGCGCCTGATTGAGCAGATGCCGGCAGGCAGCACCCTTCATCTGATGGGACATAGTATGGGGGGTGGGACGTGCATTCTGTTAAGTAACGATCCGATAGTGCAGGCGGCATTGGCCCAGCGCCAGATTCAATTAGCTAGTGTCGTCACGCTCGGAGCAGTACGCCCGCAAGGCGAATGGGATGACGTGCCGCCGGAGATTAACAACCAACCGGTGACGGTGCGGCATTACGTTGACAGTGACGATACGCTAGCGCAATCGGTCGGCGCTGGGCATGATGACGCGCGCTACCGTGATGTGGTGTTCGAGCTCAACAACCACCAGCTCGATCAGCCGAGTGTAGCCCATAGCGCCTACGAAACGTTCGATTACAGCCGGCTGCCAGTCGAGGCGCAAACGTTGCCGTTCACGGTTGATCCCACCGAATTTGAGTTGCTGCCTCTGCCGGTATTGCCCGAACTACCGCCAGTCGAACCTGACTGGTTTCAGGAACCGCCGCTATCGGCATAGGAGAGCTGTCTATGTCAGGCCGGAGCGATGTTTGGTGGGATTGGAACGCTGCCGATGAGGCAAGTGGCGCATTGCGGCGCATGGCGAGCGCGATCGATGCGGCGGCCCGGCAACGAGCAAGTGCGGCCAGTGTGCTACTCACCGGATGGGAGGGACCGCGCCAGCGCGAGTGGGCCGCGCGCCATGCTGCCATACAAGCTGAAGCTATTCGCTTGCGCGAACAATGCTTGCATGCGGCCAATGCTATCGCCCAAGCCAGCGCGCGGGCGCGCGCCGAGCAAGATCGGCTCAACCGTGAACGACAAGCTGCTCAGCAAGCAACCAACTATGCAGGACAACCCTAGTCTGTTTAACCGGCCACCCCGCCTGCGCCCGCGCTGGCGCGCCGAGACGGTGGAATTACCCGTTTCGCCCAACCCGCCGCAGCCACGCTCAGCCACGATGTGGCTACAGGCGCTGTTGCCGATGATCGCGGCGTTGCTATTCAGCGCCAGTGCGCTGATTGGTTATGGTTCATGGCAGGCAGCCTTGCCGGCGCTGGTGTTAGGCGTGCTCAGCAGCGGTATCACGCTCCTCAACGAGCGCGACACTACCCGGCGCAACGCGCATACCTATGCTGAGCAGCAGATCCTCTTCAACGATCGCTTGGCGGTGGCGCGCGCCCGCTTACGCCGGTTGCATGAAGAAGAGCGCGCTGCCCGGCGCTACTTAGCGCCCGATCCAGCAGAACTATTGCGGATCGCCGGCGCCGATGGCCGGCCACGCGCGCCGGAACCGCGATTGTGGGAGCGCCGGCTCAGTGATGATGATGCGCTAGAATTGCGTGTGGGCAGCGGAACGCTGCCGGCGACGAGCCGCGCCACGATTCAGCCGGGAGCGCCGGCTGACCGCCGGATCGACCAGATTCTGGCTGAATACGCCACCTTGCATCAAGTACCGATCTGCTTGCCATTGCGCCAGCTCGGCTCACTCGGCATTGCCGGGCCACGACCGGCGGTGGTGGGGTTAGCGTATGCGCTGCTGGCGCAAGCGGCCACCTTGCATGCGCCGGCTGAACTGCGCATCGCGCTGATTGCGCAGACGAATACGGCGACCGATTGGCAATGGATAGCGCGCTTGCCTCACTGCCAGACACCGGGCGAACCGCAGGCCGGGCGGATATTGGCCGCGATTGAACCGGCGGCGATCGATCGTCTCTTAACCTTCCTGCTCGACGAACTGAGCCGGCGGCGCGAAGCAACGGCGGTCAACCCAGCGCCGGTCGTGATCATTGTTGATAGCGCCGCGCTGGTTGCAACGCACACCGCGCTCGGCCAGCTCCTTCGTGATGGCGGCCCGTATGGTCTGATTGTCGTGGTATTGGCCGATGATTGGGCCAACGTGCCCGAATACTGCGCAGCAGTGGTCGAAGTTGATCGACGAATGGGAAGGTGGACACAGGCAGGCGAAGCATGGCCAGCCACTCCCTTCCAACCCGACCTGCTCGATCGGGCCAGCATAGAGCAGCTCGCCAACCGGTTGGCAACAATTCGCCTGACTGAAATCGGGGCCGGCCAGCATCTGCCGCGCCATGCCCGCTTGCTAGAGCTGCTTGAGCTGCCGGCTGGCGATGGCATTCCACCTCGCTGGTTGCAACCGCCGCCACTGGCATGGCACGAGACGCCGATTGGCGCCTTGGGTGAAGGAAAGCCGTTTTCCCTCAATCTGAACGAACAATGCCACGGTCCGCACGGCATTATCGCGGGCGCAACCGGCGCCGGCAAGAGTGTGTTGTTGCAAACCATCATTGTCGCGCTGGCCGCTACTCATGGCCCCGACCGGCTCAACGTGCTGCTGATCGACTTCAAAGGCGGCGCGGCGCTCGCACCGTTTGCGCATCTCCCCCACACCACGGGATTGGTGACCGATCTCGACGATCGATTGGCAACACGAGCGATCGCCGCCATCAACAGCGAATTGCGCCGGCGCAAGACCATGCTGCGCACCGTCGCCGAACAGTATGGCATCCATATCGAGAACATCGCCGATTATCGTGCGCTCGCGCGCCAACACCCGCTAGAACCGTTGCCGAACCTGTTGATCGTGCTCGACGAATTTGATGAAATGGCCCGCAGTTGTCCCGATTTTGTCAGCGCACTGGTGCGCGTTGTCAAGCAGGGCCGTTCACTGGGAGTACATCTGTTGATCGCCACTCAACAACCGGCGCGCGTAGTCAGCGACGAGATCCGCAGCCAATTGAGCTACTTCATCGCTTTGCGGCTAGGCAGCAGCGAAGACAGCCGCGAAATGTTGCAACGTCCTGATGCTGCCTTCTTGCCGCCGCAACTGCCCGGACGGGCTTATGTGCGCAGCGGCGGCGAGGTGCGGCTTATGCAAGTGGCCCGGCTGGCTACCCAACCGGACGGCCAAAGCGATCTTGAGGCGATTACCCAACGACTCTGCGCAGCCGGACGCGCTCATCTCGCCGCGCTCAACTGGCAACCGCTACCTATTTGGCAGCCGCCGCTGCCGGCGCATCTGACCCTCAATGCACCAGCGAGCGGCTTGCAGGCAGTGGCCGGTTTGCTCGACATACCGCAGCAGAGCCGGCAAATCCCGTTGGTGATCGATCTACAGGCTGGACATCTCGCAGTCTTTGGCGGGCCAGCCAGCGGCAAGAGCGTGACATTGGTTCGCATCATCCTCGACCTTGCCGGGAGATGTGCGCCCGATGCGCTCTGGTGCTATCTGATCGATGGCGATGGCCGGCTTTTGAGCGCCTTAGCCGAGCTGCCTCATGTGGGAGCATTGGTGCAACCCTTCGATCGCGAGGCGCTAATCACTCTCTTGCGCCAACTCGACACCCTCCTGCGCGAACGGCGCATGCGTGTGAGCGCCGGCCAGCCGCCGGGACCGCCAGTGTTGCTCGTCATTGACCGGCTCGCCGTGGTGCGCGATGAACTGCGCGACGCCTACGGCGAGAGCGACTTAGCCGAATTGGTTCGGCTGGCCCGCAATGGGCGCGATCTGGGGTTACGGCTGATTGTGAGCGCTGAGCGACCATCCGACCTCCCCTACCGGCTGGCGGCGCAATTCGAGCAACGGTTGGCCCTGCGCATGCCTGATCTCAACGACTACGCCGATGCCTTTGGCCAGCGGCCGCCATCCCAACTGCCGTCAGCCATAGCCGGGCGCGGCTACTGGCAGCATAGCGAAGAAGGTCTACTGGAAGCGCAGATTGCGCTGCCAGCAGGTTGCGCCGAGGGCGGCGACAGCCGCGAGCTGGCGCTTTCCATCCGAACGCAAGTCAATGCGATAGCGCGCGCAATGGCTCGAAGCGCTGGCAGCCCGCCGCCATTGGCTCTGCTACCCGAACGACTGGCCCAGAGCGCGTTGCCACCGGCCAGCCAGAGCGTTACCGGCCTGCATCTGCCATGCGGTTGGTCAGCCGATCCTCACGGCCCGGCGATCCTGCGCCTCAGCCCGGAAACACCGCACGCACTGGTAGTCGGACCGCGTCGCAGCGGCAAAAGTATGGCCCTGCTTACCCTAGCTCACAGCGCATTAACGGCATCACCGCCAGCGCATCTGATCATCATCGACGGGCCGCGCCGCAGTCTGAACCGGTTGCGTGCGCTTACGCCAACAATGCGCTACATCGCTGACGAAGCCGGACTAGCAGCGCTAAACGATGAACTTAGCGCATTGCGCCGCGAGGCAACCAACCGGCAACTCTTGATCATTGACGATTACCACCTGTGTCGCGAACGCTGGCGCGATCACTTCACCCAGAGCTACAGCACAACGCCCAGCCTATTCAATCAGTTGGTCGAATTGGCTCAAACCGGCAACGAACCATTCCACTTGATCATCGCCGCCGGCATCAGCTATGCCGATGATCCGCTGCTGCGGGCGCTCGACGGCGCGCGCAACGGGGTCGTCCTCTGGCCGGGTCGTTACGACACCGGCACGCGCTTGCTCGGCCTCAATCTACCGCTGCCTGATCAACGCCATAGCGAGCAACCGCCGGGGCGGGCGCTGTTGGTGAATGGTGATGATGAACCGGTGATGATGCAGGTAGCGGGAGAGTAGGGAAATCTCAGATATGGAGTGTTCAAGAGTGCGATCGCAGATGTGGTTGATGGCTGAGATGAGCCATTTCGCCCTCACCTCCGGTCCTGCTCCCACTGGCGCGGGAGCGGGGAGTGTAGCACTGGACGTTGAGGTATTGCACAGCGATCAACCGTTGTACTCAATCAGATGTTCTTCCGCCCTTCAACCAGCGGGGGAGGGAGAAACCTAGCGCCCCTCAAAATGTGCTGATGTCATTGTGCTGGCGCAACGGCGTGTTCGGCTGTCATTGCGAGGGAGTGGCGGCCTCCAGCGCAGCGGGGCTGCCCGACCGCAGCAATCCCCCGCTTCAGTGCGAGCTCGTGCCTGAGCGCACCGTTTTCGCTGAAGAAGGAGATTGCTTCGGGGGCTACGCCCCCTCGCAATGACAGGAGGAAAGCGGGCGCTTGCTTCGGGGGCATTGTTTCCGAAGCAATGATAGTTGAGGGGCAGACAGCATGTCTGAACGCAAATGATGGTTGAGAGCTTTGGGATGCGCTGGTTTGCCCTCACCCCAACTCCTCTCCCACTGGCGCGGGAGAGGAGTGCTGCTGAGTTCCGCGCGAGCAGGTCCTGTCTCATCAATGGAGCGGCTCCCCCTCTCCTGTCATCAGGTGGGAGAGGGAGGCGGGAGGATGAGGGCCACTAGTCCGCGTAACGAACTTCGTACCCCTAGCCTAGCACTAAAGGGCCGGGTTCCTGTCCAGCAGTCAGCGGCTTACCAGATCAGATGTTCTGTCCGCCCCTCAACAAAAGGTACGAAGGGAGAGTTGGCATATCCACCTGAGCAAACCAAATGCTATGCTATAACATCTTGCCGAACAACACTATAACGCTCCGATTCAGAAGAGCGAGGAATCGAGATCACGGATCACAACGGAGTAAAGCAGCACCAGCCGAACGCCGGTTCGAGCAAGCGGTACAGCGCCGTTTGACATGACGTAAGAGCCATGGTACATTGCGGGTATCTGTGCGGTATATCACAATCGGACAAGAGGCAACGAAACGACAACAAAGGAGTGCGCCGTGAGTGAACCTCTGGGAAGCGCTCAGCGCCCGCTGCGCGTCGCTATTATTGGCGCCGGCCCGGCCGGTTTCTACACTGTTGAAGCTTTGCTCAAACAAAAAGATCTGGTCTGCCAAATCGACATCTTCAACCGCTTCCCCACCCCTTATGGATTGGTGCGCGAAGGGGTCGCTCCCGATCACCAATCGATCAAGGCGGTGACACGCATTTACGACAAGCTAGCCGCCCACGCTAGCGTTCGCTATTTCGGCAACGTCACTTTTGGAGTTGACATAACCCGTGCTGACCTGCGCTCCTACTACGATCAGATCGTCTACGCCGTCGGTGCGCAGTCAGATCGGCGCATGGGCATTCCCGGCGAGGATTTGTTCGGCAGCATGCCGGCGACCGCGTTCGTTGGCTGGTATAATGGCCGGCCCGACTACCGTGATCTTGAAGTTGACTTGAATGTTGAGCGAGTCGTGGTGGTGGGCAACGGGAATGTTGCGATGGATGTGACGCGCATTTTGGTGAGCGATCCCGATGAGCTGGCGAAGACCGATATTGCTGATCATGCGCTAGCCGCTCTACGCCAGAGCAAGGTTCGCGAAGTGGTGATGTTAGGCCGGCGCGGGCCAGTGCAGGCCGCCTTCACCAATCCAGAATTGAAGGAGTTTGGTGAGCTGAAGGGGGTTGATATCATTGTTGATCCGGCTGATCTCGAGCTTGACCCGCTAAGCGCAGCAGCGATGGCTGAGGACAAGACAGCGGCGAAGAATGTGGAGATGCTGCGCGAGTATGCCGCCCGCGGCGCCACCGGCGCGCCACGCCGGATCGTGATGCGCTTCCTTGTTTCGCCTATCGCTATTCACGGGGTTGATGGCCGGGTGACCGGCGTCACGATCGAGCGCAACCGGCTGGTGCAGGCCGCCGACGGCAGCTTGCGCCCACGTGGCACCGGCGTGACCGAGGAGTTGAGCTGTGGTATGGTCTTGCGCTCGGTTGGGTATCGCGGCGAGCCGTTGCCTGATGTACCGTTTGATGAAGCGAGCGGCACCATTCCTAATCGCGATGGCCGGGTGCTGAATGGGCCAAACGGTGAGCCGATCCTCGGCGAATACGTGGTCGGCTGGATCAAGCGCGGCCCGTCAGGGGTGATCGGAACCAACAAACCCGACGCGGTTGCTACCGTGAACAGTATGCTGGCTGATTTGCCTAACCTACCAAACACGCCGCCCGCTGGCGACATTGCCAATCTGTTGCGCGAGCGCGGGGTTGATTTTGTCACTTTTGCCGATTGGCAGCGGCTGAACGAGTATGAAACGGCGCAGGGAGCGGCGCAAGGCCGGCCACGGGTGAAGGTGACGCGGGTGGAAGAGATGATGGAGATTATCCGATCTGGCCGCTGATGCGTATTGTGATGATCGCGCCCTTCGGTATCAGACCGAAGGGCACCCTACTGGCCCGGATGTTGCCATTGGCGCAGGCGTTGCACCGGCGCGGCCACACCGTTACGATCGTGGCGCCGCCGGTGCATAATCCGGCTGATGGCGGCACCACCCGCGACTACGGCGGGGTACCGGTGACACATACCCCCACGCCACCTTTTGGCGGCCCGCCGGCAGCCCTCTGGCATACTGTGGCGCTCTGGCGCAGCGCGCGCCGGTTACAGCCCGATGTTCTCCACCTTTTCAAACCCAAAGGCTTCGGCGGGTTAGCAGTGCTGGCCCGTGGCAGCGTGCCGCTCGTGGTTGATTGCGACGATTGGGAAGGGCCGGGTGGTTGGAACGACCTCCTGCCGTATCCGCCACCGGCCAAGGCGTTATTTGCGTGGCAAGAGCGCGATCTGCCGCGCCGCGCTGGCGCGGTCACAGTCGTTTCGCATACGCTCGAAACCTTGGTCTGGGCTATGGGTGTGCCCCCGCAGCGCGTCTTTTATCTGCCAAACGGCGCTCCAGCCACTGAGCCGTTACCGCTGCAGCCCACCCCTCACCCCACCATTCTCCTTTACACCCGCTTTTGGGAACTCGATCTGGCTGAAGTAGCAACCGCGCTAGCGACGGTCCACCGCGCTCGACCCGACGCGCGTCTCTTGCTGATCGGCAAAGGCGAGCGTGGCGAAGAGCAGCAGCTTTTGGCGTTGGCTACGGCGCAAGGTTGGGCAGCGATGATTGATAACCGCGGCTGGCAGGAACCGGCGGCGATTCCTCGATTGCTGGCCAGCGCCGATGTGGCGCTAGCGCCGATTCGCGATACGTTGATCAACCGCGCGCGCGGGATGGCCAAGCTCGTCGAACTGATCGCGGCTGGGTTGCCGATCGTGGCCAGCGATGTCGGCGCCGCCCGCGACTACCTCGCTCCAGACGCCGGCATCCTCGTGCCTCCCGGCAATGCGCAGGCGCTGGCCGCCGCAACTCTTGAACTGCTAGCCGATGAAACGGCGCGCGCCCGGCTACGCGCCGCCGCAAAAGCGGCTGCACACCGCTTGGCATGGCCGAACCTCGCCCCTATTGCCGAAGCAGCCTACCGGCAAGCCACTATTCGCGCATAACGGCATCGCCAATGGACTATGGTATGATAGTCTCTTAGTTATACAAGTCATGACGAAGCTGTCTGCTTGACAACAGAATTTGGCACGCCACAGACTGCATCTCATCTAGGCCAAGGTCGCGTTTCCCGCCAGAGCTTCACTTCAGCATCTGATGGAGTGAGGTCAGCGAGTTGTCGCACTCTCGATACCGCGTTGCGAGTTCTGTGGCGATGCGCCATTAACTAACCCAGCGAGTTCACCAATGAGTGCTGGAAGATGCTGAAACTGGTTTCGTAACCATCGCCTATGGCAGACCAACCTACCGGCCGGATTCTCGTCATTGACGACAGTGAACACAATCGATACCTGCTTGCGCGCCAACTCGACCGGCGCGGCCATACGGTCGTCACAGCGATCCACGGGCGGCAGGGATTGGAATATGCGCAGCAGCAACCCTTCGATGTCATTCTGCTTGACCTCATGATGCCCGAAATGGATGGCTTTACCGTGCTTGATCAGCTCAAGCGCGATCCGCAGATGCGCCACATTCCGGTCATTGTGATTTCGGCGATTGATGAGATCGACGATGTGGTGCGGTGCATTGATGCTGGCGCCGAAGATTACCTCACCAAACCGATTAACACAACCCTGCTGCACGCCAAGGTGAATGCTTGTCTGGAACGAAAACGGTTGCGCGACCAAGAGCAAGCGCATCTGATGGCGATCCGCTATGAACTCGAGCTAGGGCGGCGCATGCAAGCCGATTTCTTGCCAGAACGGCTACCGCACATTGACGGCTGGGAGATCGCAGCAGCGTTTGTGCCAGCGCGTGAAGTAGCTGGTGATTTTTATGACGCCTTTATCTTGCCCGATCAACGGCTGGTTTGCCTGCTCGGCGATGTTTGTGATAAAGGTGTGGGAGCAGCGCTCTTTATGGCGTTAACCCGGTCGCTCTTGCGCGCGTTTGCTGAACAAGCCGCGCTGAATGGCGACGATCCGCTTCACGCAGTGGCGATGACCAACGAGTATATTGCGCGCCACCATCACGCAAGCCGCACCTTCTCGACCATTTTCTGTGCGATCATTGATCCGGCCAGCGGAGCCGTGCAGTATGTGAATGCCGGCCACCCAGTACCGATTTTGATCCGTGCTGATGGTGAGGTTGAAATGTTGTTATCGACCGGGCCAGCCGTCGGCTGGATCACGAATGCGCACTTTGCCACCGAGACAACTACCCTAGAGATCGGCGATACGCTTTTCGCCTACACCGATGGCGTCACCGAGGCGCGTTCACCCAACGGTGCGCTGTTTGGCGAGGATCGGCTGCTGGCAACGCTCGATCCGGCCCTCAATGGCGCGCGCCATCTCGAAGCTATGCAACGGGCAGTAATGGCGTATACAATGCGCCAACAGCCAGAGGATGATTTGACGATGTTGGTCGTCTGCCGGTGCAGCGCGACGTGAGGTGAATGGTTGCTTGTACCCGTGCCGCTGCGGAGCAGCTACAGCGAGCGAGCCGTCTGCGTTCCTCTGCGCGGGCTGCTGGCCCGCACCCCCAAACCCGCTCTCACTGGCGCGGGAGAGGGGAGCGCAGCACCGACGCTTCAAGCATCGCCAAGCGATCAACGGTTGGACGCGACCAGTGGAAGATCCCCAACCAACCAATAGCTTTTTTGCGAGTTTTGTGTCTTTTGGTGGCTATTCCGTTATCTGGTAGCGAAGCCAGCTGCGCGGGCTGCTGGCCGCACCCCCAAACCCGCTCTCACTGGTGCGAGAGCGGGGAGCGCAGCACCGACGCTTCAAGCATCGCCAAGCGATCAACGGTTGGACGCGACCAGTGGAAGATCCCCAACCAACCAATAGCTTTT